>DASZJB010000180.1:0-16777 GCA_035948615.1 Candidatus Dormiibacterota bacterium | reverse complement strand
GTCGTAGCGCGCTCTCAAAGGTCTCGCCTTCGCGGACCTTCACTTCCGACACGGTCGGAATCACCTCCTTTCGGCTGGACCCGCGCATCAGCAGCGCGGACCTTGAATTCTACCTTGAGTCCTCGCCACCAAGGAGTGCGGTCACCAGCTGGGTCATGACCACGCCGGCCCTTCCGGACAGAATCAGGCTTGCCATGCCATCGAGATCGGTGACCCCGTCATTCACGATGACCAGCCTCCCGCCCTGACGGACCGCCTCCACCGGCACCGCCGCCGCCGGCCAGACCGAGAGCGTCGACCCCACCGTCAGACATACGTCGCAGCGCCGTGCCTCCTCGATAGCGCGATCCATGTCGGCCGCCACCAACGGCTGACCGAAGCTGATCGTCGCGGTCTTGAGCAGGCCGCCGCAGAGTTCGCAGTGCGGGTCCTCGTCTCCCTCGCGCACACGGTCGAGGGCCACGTCGATGGGCATTCGCCGGTTGCAGTCGAGGCACATCGCCTCGGACGACGTGCCGTGCAGCTCGATAACGTTCACGGCTCCCGCCTTCTGGTGCAGACCGTCGATGTTCTGGGTCACGACGACCGGGGCGAGCCCCGCGCGCTGGAGGCGGGTTACCGCCAGGTGCGCGGCATTCGGCTCGACGTTCGAGAATCGCGACTCCAGGCGAGCACGCCAGCGCTCCACGCGCACCGATCGATCGCTCGTGTAGCTCTCGATCGTGTACCGCTTCGGGTCGGTTGTCCTCCAGACACCGTTCGGCCCGCGAAAGTCGGGGATGCCCGACTCGGTCGAGATCCCTGCCCCGGTGAACGCCAGGATGCGCCTGGCGCGGCGCAGCCACGGGAGCGCAGCTGCGAGTCCCGACGTGCCGGCACTGGCCGTGCTGGGTGTCTCCATGCTCGAATTCTCCACCCAGCGCGACAGCCTGCTGTCGTCGTGTCGGCCCAGAATCGACAGCGATGACCGAACTCGCGCTCTCGGACCCCACGACTGCCGCGGCGCTCGACGACGAGCAGCGCATCGCGGTCGATCATGGGGATGGCCCGTGCCTCGTCATCGCCGGGCCGGGCAGCGGCAAGACGCGCATCATCGTCGAGCGATTTCACCGCCTGTCGGCGCTCGGCGTAGGGACCCGAAGACAGCTCGTGCTCACCTACACGCGCAAGGCAGCTGACGAGATGCGGGCGCGCGTCGAGCGGGCACACGGATCGTTCGGCGACGACGCACCGCTCACCAACTACCACTCGTTCGGTCTCCGCGTGGTGCGTGAATGGGGATGGCTGCTCGGCATCTCCCCCGTCCTCCGTATCGCCGACGCAGCAGAGCGCTGGCTGCACGTCGAGGCAGTCCTCGAAGAGCTGCGCCCACCGCTGCTCTGGAACCCGCTGCGGCCGCACGACCTGATGGATCCGCTGCTCGACGTCATCGGCGCCGCGAAACAGGAGCTGGTCACGCCGGAGGCGTATGCGGCGTGGGCGCAGGCGCGACTCGAGGGATGCGATGACCCTGCCGAACGGATCGTGCTGGAACGCCACGCGGACGTCGCGCGCGTCTACGGTCGCCTCGACGAACGCTACCGGCGCGCCGGCGTCTTCGACTTCGACGACTGCATCCTCTACGCGGAACGCCTGATCCGCGAGCACCCGGCGGTGCGCAGTGCGGTCGCCGATCGCATCAGCCATGTGATGGTCGACGAGTACCAGGACACCAACTACGCGCAGGCCAAGCTCGTCGAGACGCTCGTCGCCGGTCATCGCAACCTGTTCGTCGTTGCTGACGACGACCAGTCCATCTACAAGTTCCGGGGCGCGAGCCGTGCCAACCTCGACCGTTTCACGCGCGAGTACCCGGAGCATCGCCAGCTCGTGCTCACCCACAACTACCGGAGCACCGACGAGATCGTCGCGGCGTCGCGGGCGTTGATCGCGGTCGCCAGCCCTGCGACTCGGATCGACAAGCAGCTGATCGCGGATCGTGCATCGGGCGCTGCCGTTGAGGTATGGCGCGCCCCGGAGGAGCGCAGCGAGGCAATGGCGGTGGCCCGCGAATGCGCTCGTCTGATTGCCGGGGGGACTCGGCCCGCAGACATCGCCTGGCTCTTCCGACAGCACGTCGACATGCAGCCCGCGATGCGTGCGCTGCGTCAGTGCGGTGTGCCCTACCAGGTTGCCGGTGGTCGCGGTTTCTTTCAGGAGCGCGAGATCAAGGATGCGCTGGCGCTGCTCGCCGCCGTCGATGACCCCGACGATTCCCAGGCGGTGTTGCGCTGCCTCACGCTGCCCGGCTGGGGCGTCACCACCGCGGGGCGCGTGGCGCTGGTTCGCGCGGCACATCAGCACGACGTGCCGCTGGTCGCACTCATCGCGAACGCGGCGGTCGAGGATCTCGACGGCGTGGACCTTGTCGCGGCACAGCAGTGCGTCAGGGACATCCATGAGCTCCACGCCGCGTCACAGCGTGAAGACGTTCGCGACCTGTTTCAGCTGGCACTCGAATCGAGCGGGTTTCTCGGCGTCATCGATGAGCAGTCCGGCGTGGCCCGGTTGCAGATGGGCGCGAATCTCAACAAGCTCGGAGAGTTGCTGGAGACCTTCGCCGACTGGAGCGACGACCGGCGAGTGAGCACCGCGGTCCGCTACCTCGGCGTGCTCCGAGACAGCCACGAGGGCGGCGAACTGCCGAGCATCGAGGCCATCGAAGACGGTGTCGTCCTGCTCACCGCTCACGGCTCAAAGGGGCTCGAGTGGCCGGTCGTGTTCCTCTGACGATGCACAGAGCGACGCTGGCAGGGACGCTCCACGTCATCGTCCGACCTGCAGCTCCCGGACGAGCTCGTGCCTGAACCTCCACCTCCCGGAGATGTCGCCGTCGATGAGGAACGCCGGCTGTTCTACGTCGCGTCGACCCGTGCCCGGGACCGCCTCGTGTACACGTGGGCACGCGCTTACGCGCAACCGTCGAGTGAGGAGTCGTGCACACCCTTGCTCACCATGGCGATGTCACTTCGCGGCGGCTCGGTGCTGTCGAGGGACCTTCCGGCGGACAGCACGGTCGGTGTGCGCGCCCCGCGCCCGACGGGCTCCCCCGTGCTCCAGCGTCTCTCGATAGCGGTCTCCGACCTGGGCGCGTTCAGGAATTGCCCGCGCCGCTACAACTACCTGCGCCGGTGGCATCTCCCGGTCCGCACCGACGCGCGGAGCTGGTACGGGACGATGATCCACGAGGTGTTGCGGTCGGCCGCGACTCGGCGGATGTCCGGGGAGGCCCCGAGTGGGGACGTGGTGGCGTCGATGTGGCAGACGGCCTGGGAACAGTCGCGAGGCCCGAAGGGACGCCACGCGGAGCTGCGCGCTCACGGCGAAGCGCAGTTGCGCACCTACCTCGAGTCACCTGGCTGGCTCGACACCATCATCGATCAGGTCGAGGAACCGGTGACAATCAGCCTCGACCATGCCGACGCCGCGGGTCGCTTCGACCGGGTTGACACGCGCGCCGACCGGATTCCGACCGTCGTCGATTACAAGACGGGCCGACCGAAGGATGAGGGAGCGCTGCGCACGGACCTGCAGCTCCGTGCCTACGCGGTCGGACTCGCCCAGCGTGAGCACGCCGATGAGGTTGCCGTCGAATTCCACTACCTGCAGGGCGCCGTCACCCGAGTGATCGCTGACAAGGGCTTTCTGCGCAAGGCGCACGGCCATCTGTCTGCGACGGCGCGCGAGCTGGCCCTGGCGTCGAGTACTGGATCGTTTCCACCGAAGCCGTCGCGATGGCAATGTCAGCGCTGTGATTTCCGCACGGTGTGCGACGAAGGGCGCGCGGCGGCTGTTGCTGATTAGCCGGCAGTGCCGACACCGTTGTCGGTGATCGTCAGGACGACGTTTCCCGTCTTTTGCTTTGTTTCGACGTACCTATGAGCCTCAACCACGTCCTCGAGCGGGTAGCGCCGATCTATGACGGCGCGGTACTTCCCGGCCTCGATGAGCCACTTGAGAAAGACGACGTCCTGCTTCGTGAATTTGGGAGGGATCGGGAACAGCACATGCTTGTCTCCGATCCTCGCGGTCCACAACGCCAGCGCCAGGTTGTGCAGATGGTCGGTCGCCACGAAGAATCCGCCTCGCTGCAGTGAGTCTCGACACCGGCTGAACGATATGTTGCCGACGGCGTCGAAGATGACGTCGTAGAGGTGGCCGTTCTTCGTGAAGTCTTCCTGCGTGTAGTCGACGACCTCGTCGGCTCCGAGCGATTTGACCAACTCGAAATTCCTGGTGTTGCACACTGCGGTGACGTCGGCGCCGAAATATCTCGCCAGCTGCAGCCCGGCGGTGCCGATCGACCCGGAGGCGCCGTAGACGAGGATCCTCTGTCCGTGCCTGAGATGTGCCGGTCTCAGCGCGTTCAAGGCGAGGATCGCTCCGTCGCAGATGGCCGCGGCTTCGTCGAACGGCATGCCTGCCGGCATGTAGGCCAGCGCTGCGCTCGCCGGCATGCAGATGAACTCCGCGTGCGTCCCGAACTTCCAGGGATTGATGCCGAAGACCCGGTCTCCGACCTTGAACTCGGTGACGGCAGCGCCGACCGCCTCGACTTCTCCGGCCAGGTCACTGCCGAGGATCCTCCGTTTCGGTCGCAGGAGACCCGTGATGAATCGCGAAGCGAAGAGCTCGGCGCTGCGAAGCCCGGTATCCGTTCGGCTCACGGTGGCCGCGTGGATCTTGACGAGGACTTCGTTGACGTTGGGGACGGGGCGCGGGACATCTTCGATTCGCAGGACGTCGGGAGGTCCGTACCTGTCATGAACAACGGCTTTCACGAGGCCGCCTCCGTGGCCTCAGCGACACGTCGAAGATTCTCGAGGCCGTCGAGAATGAGGTCCAGGCCGAACGCGAACTCTTCCGCGTAGTCGTAACCCGGCTTCATGGCGTGCTCGATGATCATCTCGGCGAGGTGGGGGTACTTGTGTGCCGGCAGCTCGCGAACAATGTTCTCCGCGAGCTCTGCACTCTCCTGGGAGGTATGGGACGGCAAATTCACCAGCTGCAGGGCATAGCCGTAGATGTAGCCGTCCATAACGGAGAAGGCGTGGGCGGCCATGTCGATCGAGAACCCCGCCTTCCGGAGGCTGCCGATCACCGAGTCGTGGTGCCGCAGTGTCGCAGGACCGGGTTTGGTCCGCGACTGCATCAGGCTGGGCGCCCACGGGTGGCGCACCAGGACGTCGCGGGCTGAGATCGCTCGACGGCGCATCGCCGTCTTCCAGTCACCGCCATCGGACGGCACCTCGATCTCGCCGAACACGAGATCGACGATTCCGTCGAGGATGTCGTCCTTGCCGGCGATGTGGTTGTAGAGGGACATCGCCTCGACCTGCAGCCGCTCGCCGAGCCGGCGCATCGTGAGCGCTTCGATCCCACCCTCGTCCGCGAGCGCAAGGGCGGCGCGTAGCACCCGCTCCCGGCTTAAGGGGGCTCGGGGCTTGGCGCTCACTGCGGTTTGGGTGGCCACCGGCATTCTCCGCGGCTGACTCTAACGTACACGGTAAGTCCGCTCAGGAAGGGGTGCCCTTGACAAACTTACGTCGTAAGTGTAACTTACAGCCTAAGCTTACAGCGTATGTTCAAGGAGACCTCGATGAACCCACCCAAGCGCCTCGCCAGAATCGCCGGCGGCCTCTACCTGCTCGTCGGCATCTTCGGCGGCTTCGCCGAAGGGTTCGTGGAACCCAAGATGTACGTCGCCGGCAACGCCGCCGCCACTGCTGGGAACGTGGTCGCCAATGCCGGCCTGCTCCGGGCGGGCGTCGTCTCCGACCTGCTCGATGCAACGTTCTTCGTCTTCAGCGCCCTCGCCCTCTACATGCTCCTGAGGGACGTGCACAAGAGCGCGGCCAGAGCGATGCTCGTCTTTGTGGGGCTTGCCGCTGCCATCACATGTGTCAGCGCGGTCTTCGAGTTCGAGGGCTTGCGGGTCGCAACCGGCGGAGTCAACGCGGCCACCCTTGGTATCGGCGGTTCGAACGCACTCGTCCTGCTCCTCCTCGATGCCCAGCACTACGGGCTCCTCATCGGGCAGATCTTCTTCGGCCTCTGGTTGGCGCCGCTCGGCTACCTCGCCTACAAGTCCGGATGGTTCCCCAAGGCGCTTGGCGTCGTGCTGGTTGTGGCCAGCGTCTCCTACCTGGTGGACATGCTCGCGGCCTTCCTGGTCCCCGACCTCGACAAGCACATCCACGCTTTCACCAGCATCGTGCCGGCAATCGCCGAGCCCTGGATGGTCGTCTACCTGCTCGTGATCGGCGTGAGGGCCGCAAAGCCCGCGAAGCGCATCGTCGCCGCCCAGTTGGTGGCGAGCTAACACGGCGTAGCACACGCCGCGGTGAGCCTGAGACGGTCCCCCGGCGTTCCGCAACCAGCCCAGTCGGGTTACCCCGGCCGGGCTTCTTCTATTTCACGAGGCGGCGCGTTGCGTCGGGGATTCGTGTGTCCGGCTACTGACGCGCGCTGAGGTCGTCGAGCATCGAGAACAGTCGATCCGCAACCCTCTTCGGGTCGACGCGATACGCCCCGTGCTCGTATTCGTTGGTGATCCACGGACGGCAGGTACCGAGGAGCGACACCGTCTCCAGCGCCATGGCGCGTTCCACGTACTCATCGTCCCAGTAGACCGTACCCACCACGGGGACGGTGTTCGTACGCAGTCTCGAGATGTCGTACAGCGGCGGCCAGCCCTCGTGCTCGGCCAAAACGTGCGCGACGTCTTGCAGCGGCCGCAGTTCCGCAAGCTCTTCCAGCATCCACGGGAACACGGCCTCACCGGTGAAGCACGGCACCGGCTGGGCTTCGAGTGCGAAACGTCGATCGGCGAGCCGCGCACGCTCCGCCGCCCACCGTGTCGCCGGCCCGTTGGAGTACGCAGCTTCGTGCAGCACCGTGTAGACAGGGTTGGTCGCGGGCGACATCATCGCGGCGACGTCGGTGTGGACGGCGCCGCCAAGCAGGTGCAGTTGATCGAGGTCGTTGTCCGCTCGCTCGATGACTGCGTGCAGCTCCGCGGCGCCGTGCTGGTGGCCGAGCACGGCCCCCAGCATGAGAAAGCGGCGCGCGCTGAGTCGCTGGCCCCGACCGTCGATCTCGGTATTGGTTTCGAGGTGATCGACGATCCTGCGCACCCGCGTCGCATCCTCGGGAAATAGTGCGTAGTACTTCGCGTTGAGGGTGGCCACATGGTTGAACAGTCTCGTGCAGATCTCTTCGGTCTCATGCAGGACGGGCGCGAACCCGCCGGTGATGATCACGCCGCGGATGTGCTCGGGCAGGAACGACAGATATGTCAGCGAGCAGAAGCCACCGAAGCTCTGACCGAAGACGTACCAGTCCGTGTCCTCCCCGTAGAGCGTCGCGCGGAATCGATCCGCATCACGCACGATCGAGTCCTGTCGAAAATTTCGCAAGTAGTCGCCGAGCGTCGTAGCATCGGCGAACGGCAGCGAGCGCGACTCGAGCGGCGTGCTCAGGCCGGTCCCACGCTGGTCGAGCAACAGCACGCGATATCGCGCCAGCAGCTGTTCGAGCCACCCTCCACGTTGAGCCGGAAACGCAGACTCGAATCCCGGCCCTCCCTGGAACCACACGATCGCCGGACGGTTCGCGTCGTCCGCATGCTCGACTGCGACGACCTCACGAGCAAAGACGCTGATGTTCGGCCCGGATGGCTCGCTCCAGTCGAGCGGCACATCAATCCGGTGGTTGGTAACCACCATCCGGTCCACCACAACGCGCGAAGCCATCCGCGGATTGTGGGCTTAGGAGACACCGGGGCGAGCCTCAGACAAGGAGGCGAGCACCGCAGTGAGGGAGCGCACTTTCGTGCGTGACCGAACGAGGAGCGCAAGCCGACGCCGTATCAGGCCGGCCCGGTGTCTCCTACGGGTGGAGGCGGAACTCTCTCCAAAAGCCCACTAGCGACGCTTCGTCGCCTTCGGGCTCGACATCCTCGGGGAGCTGGGTGCGCCACGGGAGCATCAGGTCGAACACGACCTCCTGAATCGTCCAGAGAATATCCATCACCTCGGTGATCTTGACCTGACGACGAGCGAGGGCTGTTTCCACAGTGGAGAGAGCGTCGACATCACCGGTCTTCCGGACCGCGCCCCGCGCGAAGATGAACACCTTGTGGGCCCGCTCGGCGACGTCCGGCGGTACTTCCTTTATGCCCTGGAGGTGGGTTTCCTCGCAGAGCTCGATTGCGCTGTCGACCCGTTCGACAAGCCGGCGCAGACGGGTTCGCTCGACAACCTCGCGACGATGCCTGCGGCGGGCGGCGTGCACCTCTTCAGTGGCGCTCTCGATGAGAAGCCCCGGGTCGACTACCTGACTACGCTCCAGTACCTCGGGTTCTCGTATCACGTAGTCAAGCCTACCCGCTCGGGTCATTGACATCAACAGCACATTTAGGGTGAGATTGATGCATGGACCGCATCAATGCCGACCTTCTACGCACTTTTGTCGAAGTTGCCAAAGTCGAACACCTCAGCCGAGCCGCCGAAGCGCTGCAAGCTGATCAATCAACCGTGTCCCGAAAGGTGGCTCGCCTAGAGCAGGAGGTGGGGGTGCTGCTCTTCGAGAGGATCGGCCGGAACATCCGGCTGACTCAGGCCGGGCGACGGCTCGTGGGCCGTGCGGAACGCATCCTTGACGACCTCCGCGACGCCATCGCCGAAGCCGAGGGAGCGGTGGCGGCCGAGAGCGGGCGGGTCTGCGTCGCCTTCCTCCACACCGTCGGGGCTCGCTGGCTCCCCGAACGCCTCGCGCGCTTCCTCGAGAGCTATCCGGCAGTGCGATTCACCCTCGAGGAGGGCACGACCGCCGAGGTGATGAGCGGCGTGCTCGGCGGCGATTACGACCTCGGCATCCTCGGCCCCCCACCCACCGGCGTCGTTGACCTCGAGATCCATCCGCTCTTCCGTGAGCGGGTCGCAGTCGTCGTCCCGGTCAACCACCGTCTGGTCGGTCGGAGTTCCTGCACGCTCGAGGACGTCGCCGGCGAGCCGCTGATCCTGCCGCGGTCGCGAAGCGGGCTCCGGCGAGTGATCGACGCAGCTTTCGCCGCTCAGGGCCTCACCACCCACGTCGCCTACGAGGGCGACGATTTCACGATCGTGCAGGGGCTCGTCGAGGCTGGTCTCGGAACGACACTCATGCCCATGCCGCTCCCGGTGCCGAGCACCCGGGTGGCGGTGATCCCGCTTCGTGATCCTCCGATCGCGCGTACCATGGCCCTCTGCTGGGATCGGCGACGCACCCTGCCTCCGGCCGCGAACCTCTTCGCCCAGCGACTCATCGCCGAGGCGCACGACCCGTTCGACCTGGCGGTCAGCGCCTGACCGTCACCCTCACAGCACTTCACCAATGATCATCCCCGCCGTCCTGATTGTCATCGCCGTGCTCCTGGCTGCCGCCGGAGGCGCTGCCCTGGTCAGCGCTCGGCGTGGGACTCAGGAGAGCTTGCAGGCACCCCTGGTGAGTCAGAGCCTTGCCGACGCCACCCAGTACGCGGCCGCATTGGTCGCCGAGGCACGGACCTCCGCCCTGCACGCCCACGAGGCGGCCATGGAGGAGGTCAGCGAGCGGCTCGCAGCAGTCGAGGGCCGGGAGACGGTCATCGCCGAACGCCACAAGCACCTGCGCGAGCGCCGCGAGATCTTCGACGACCGGCGTTTCGCGTACCGCAAACGCCGCGATGAGATCGAGGAGCGGCGCGCACGCGTCGCCGAGCAGGGCGCCGAGATCGATGAGATGCTGCGCTCCAAAGCGGCACTCGACCGCGACGCCGCGGCGCTGCTGGTGCTGGAGCGGACTCGGTCCGAGCTCGTGGTTGAGCGCGCGGCGCTGGTCGAGGCTACTGTGGCCGACATCATCGGCGACCGCGTGGAGACCAGCGCGAACGACCTGATCCTGCAGGCCGTCGAGCGGCAGGACACGTCCAACGTCGACAGCGCTCCGAGGATCTCACCGTTCCCGCTTGAGGGTCTCGACGACCATGCCCGCGAGCGGGTGCTCTCCGCCCTGGCGGTGATCGCGGAGCAGACCGGCGCGGAGCTCGGCATCGACGCCGAGAAGCAGCAGGCGACGCTGCGGACCGTCGATCCCATCGGTCGCGAGATCGCGCGACAGGCGGCCCTCGAGGTCGTCGACCGGCGAATCCAGGCGGCCGAGGTTCCGCCGGTCATCCAACGGGTACGCCGGACGACCCAGCGCCGCGTTGTGGAGGTTGGCGAGCGCGCGCTCTGGATGATGCAGATCGAAGGGCGTCCCGAGCTCGCCGAGCTGGTGGGCACGCTCCACCACCGCTTCTCCTATGGGCAGAACGCACTCCTCCATTGCGAGGAGACCGGTCATCTCTGCGGAGTGCTCGCCGCCGAGCTGGGCCTCCCGCAGGAGCTCGCCCGCGAGGCGGGGATGCTCCACGACATCGGCAAGGCGGTCGACCATGACGTCGAGGGAGTGCACGCGATCATCGGCGGCGAGCTGCTCAGGGTGCTCGGCGTCGATGCCGGGATCGTTCACGCCGTCAAGGCTCACCACTTCGACGAGGAACCTTCGACCGACCTGGCGATGCTGACCATCTGTGCAGATGCGATCTCCGCATCACGACCCGGCGCGCGTCGCGACACGCTGGCAACGTACCTGCTCCGCCTCGAACAACTGCAGACGATCGCGACGCGACATGGCGGCGTCGATCGCGCGTTTCCCCTTCAGGCCGGCCGGGAGCTCCGCGTCTTCGTCAAGGCGTCACAGGTCAAGGACACCGACATGCCGCCACTCACCAGCGAGATCGCTCGGGAGATCGAGTCCGAGATGCAGTACCCCGGGATCATCAAGGTGACGGTGATCCGGGAGACGACCGCCACCGCCACTGCGCCGGCGCAATTGGTGCCGGTGCGCGCAGCCGTGGCCGAGCACGCCGGAGGACGTCAGGAGACGGCCGCTGACGGATCGCCCGGGACTGATGACGAAGCGTCCGACGACGTCCCCGACGACGTCATTGACGTCGGATCCGAGGACGACTGAACCGAGGTCGGTGGGTCGCGGCGCAGATGCTCGCTCACCACGCGCGCGGTTTCGGCGGGGCGCTCGTGGAAGAAGAGGTGACCGCATCCATCGAATGCGCGCAGCCGTGCGCCTGGGATCTGCTTGGCGAGGATGCGAGCATTCTCGAACGGGGTGACCACGTCGTCGGTGCCGTGCATGACCAGCGTCGGTATCGCGACCGCGGCCAGACGCCCGAACGAGTCATCCGGCTGCCACATCGCGTTGAACTGAGCGGAGAACACGCGCGGCCGCACCGGGTGAAGCGCACGCTCGCGTATCTGCGCCTCGATGAATTCGCGGTGCGTGCGCTGAAACTGCGGTGAATACAGGACGGTGCATGCCATGCGGTACGCGTCCTCCGGCGTTCGTGCTCCCCTGCCAAGGAGTGCGGCCTGGTCTTCGGGTTTGGGATCGACGCCGTCGTCGCCGCCAGGCGCCGTGGCGGCGAGGATGAGATCGGCAACGCGACCGGGGTGATCCACCACCAGGTGTTGCGCCACCAGGCCCCCCATGGATGCACCGAGCACCGCCGCAGCCTCAACACAGACTGCGTCGAGGACGTCGACGACATCGCGGGCCATCGCCGGCAGCGTCGTGTTGGCACCGCCCTCCGACTCGCCGATTCCGCGGGGATCGAAGGTGATCACCCGATGTGATCTCGCGAGGTCGGGAACGATCGGGTCGAACGCCGAGCGGCCGGCGCCGAGACCGGGGATGAGCAGCAGCGGAGCCCCCTCGCCGCTGACGTGCACCGAAAGCCCGGTGCCATCAGCTGTCCGCGCAGTCAGATGCTCCGCTACCACCGAACCACCATAGCGGGACGCGCGTACCGCACCATGCACGCTGCCGTGCCTCGATTCTTTGTCGAACCTGACCAGGTTGCCGGCGGCCGCGCCACCCTGACGGGCCTGGACGCGAACCACCTCTCGCGCGCTCTCCGAGCCCAGGTCGGCGAAACGCTCGTGATCGTCGAAAGCGGGAGCATCGAGCACGGCCTCAGGCTCGACGAGGTGACTCCGGCGCAGGTCAGTGGAGCGATCGTCTGGAGCAGGCCGGTCGCTGGTGAACCGCGGCTCGCGGTGCACGTGCTCCAGGCGGTTCCCGCGCAGGCAATGGACGCGACCGTCGAGGCGCTCACCGAGGCGGGCGCCGCCACCATCCGGCCGGTGCTCACACACCGCACGGTGTCGCGTCCCGATCCGTCGCGTGTCGTGCACCGGCTCGAACGGTGGCGCCTGATCGCGCGCGAGGCCGCGCAGCTCGCCGGCAGGGCGTCGCCCCCGGAGGTGCGCGCGATCCTCCCCCTCCGCGAAGCGGTGGACGCGCTACCCCCTGGCACACGCATCCTCGCGTGTGTGATCCGTGAGGATGGCGCCCCGATCCTGAGCGCGGTCCCGGCGGCCCCGGCGGACGTCGGGCTGGTGATCGGCCCCGAGGGCGGCCTCGACACCACGGACCTGCGCGTCCTCGACGACTCCGGCGCCATCACCGTCCATCTCGGGTCGCGCACGTTGCCGAGCCGGCTTGCAGGGGCAGTGGCCACATCGCTGCTCCTCGCCGGCGCGGGCGACCTCAACGAAGCCCCAGCACCGCCGCCGCGGTGAACGCGCCAGCCGGTCGCCCCCTTCGGGTCGCGCTCACCGTGCTCGGGTGCAAGGTGAACTTCGCGGAGATGGCGGAGCTCGCGGGCAAGCTCGCCGCCTGTGGTTGTGACGTCGTTCCGGAGAGCGAGACGGCAGACGTTCGCGTGCTCAACTCCTGCACGGTCACGGCGCAGGCGGATGCCACCACGCGCCAGCGGATTCGCCGGCTGCGACGTCTCGACCCCGCGGCGCACCTGGTGCTCACCGGCTGCAGCGTCGACGCAAACCCGGGCGCGTACACCGCTGTCGACTCCGTCTTCGCGAACCCTGACAAGGACAGCATCGCTGCTCACGTACTCGCAATGAGGCCGGCGGCGGAACGGAGTCGCGACGCCCCGGCGATGCGGTCGCGCGCCTTCATCAAGGTGCAGGACGGATGCGATCATCGCTGCACGTACTGCATCGTGTGGCAGGCGCGGGGTCCGTCGACGAGCGTTCCCGCACGCACCGTCCACGATCGAGTCCGCCAGGCAATCGACGCCGGCCACGGAGAGGTCGTGCTGTGCGGTGTCGATCTCGGGTCGTACGGCCGCGACACCGGGACCAACCTCGCAACGCTGGTCGCATCGCTTGTCGACGTGTGCGGGAGCGGTGCGCGCGTCCGCCTCAGCAGCATCAACGCCAACGACGTCAGTCCCGCGCTGATCGCGCTCAACGGCCATCCACGGCTGTGCTCGCACTGGCACATGCCGCTCCAGAGCGGCAGCGACCCCGTTCTGCGCGCCATGCATCGGGGATACCGCCGAGCCCAGTACCTGCGCGTTGCCCACGCGCTGCTTGAGGCGAATCCCGCAACCGAGTTCACCACCGACATCATGGTGGCCTTCCCAGGCGAGACAGAGGACGACCATGCGCAGACGCTGTCACTCGTCGACGAGGTGGGGTTCCTGCAGGGGCACGTCTTTCGCTGGTCGCCGCGCCCCGGGACTCCGGCGTCGGCAATCGGCGGTCGGGTGGATGATGCCACCGCCCGCCGGCGCAGCGCGGAAGTACGGCGCGCCACCAGACGATCAGGTGCGCGGTCGCTCACGCGCGCGTGCGGCCGCGAGCACGAGGTCGCCTGGGATGTGGTGGAGAAACACAGCGCGCACGGTCTGACCGCCGGCTATCACGAGGTCATCGTGGAAGGCGACGCAGCGGTTCGCCAGGGAGGCCTGGACCTGGTTCGAGCGGAGAGCGTCCTGGGCGACCGCCTGCGCTGTACCCTGCTGCGTTCATGAACGATTGCATCTTCTGCGCCATTGCGGCCCACGAGCTGCCGGCCACGTTCGTCCGCGAGGATGACGAGGTGCTCGCCATCCGCGACGTGAACCCTCAGGCGCCAGTCCACATCCTTGTGCTGCCACGTGAGCACATCGAGTCGGTGGCCGAGCTGACACCCGCGCAGGACCACCTGTGGGGTCGGCTGCTGCATGTCGCGCAATCGATAGCCCAGGACGAAGGGATCGACGAGACGGGCTTTCGGCTGGTCATCAACACCGGAAAGGGCGGCGGCCAGACCGTCGACCATCTGCACCTCCACCTCCTCGGCGGACGGCAGATGACCTGGCCACCCGGGTAGGGCGGCCAGGCATCAGGGGTAGGGAGGGGGGCTCAGGCGGTTGCCGCTGTCGCGGCTTCGACGATGTGTTCCGTCTTGTCGCCGTTCGAGACCGTCACCGGAATGCGCTTGGGCTGCGCCTTCTGCGCGCGCGGCACGGTGACGCGGAGCACGCCGTTGTCGAAAGCTGCCGTGATGTCTTCCGCACGGACCTCGGCGGGAAGGCCGACCTGGCGGAAGACGGATGCGGTGCGCCGCTCGCGACGCAGGTAGGTAGCGTCCTTGGACGTCTCGCTGGTGCTGCGACGACCCGTGATCGTGAGCACACCGTCTTCGAAGGTGACCTCAACGTCGGCGGGGTTGAAGCCGGGGACCGACGCCTCGACGACGAATGCAGCGTCAGTCTGCTGGATGTCGACGGGGAGGCCGGTGTATTCGACACCGTTGCGCGACGCTGTCGCGGGCGCGAGCGGCTGGAACAGATGATCCATCTGCGCATGCAGATCGAACAGATCGTTCCACGGATTCCAACGAACCACTGCCACCTTCACGTTCTCCTGTAACGAAGTTCTGCTGGTGTCGCGCATCGCGACGGAGTATTCGTACCCGCTCGGATGGCCTGGTAAACGTCGTCAGCCGCGCGCCCGCAGGCTCAGCCTCGGAAGGCGTCGCGGAGTGAATCGAAGAAGCCCTTCTTCACCTCGGCGGGCTTCCCTTCACGGCCCTCGAGCTGCTCGTAGAGCCCGCGTTCCTGATGCGAGAGATGGCTCGGAACCACGACACGCACAACGCAGATCAGGTCACCACGACGCCCGGTTCGGACGTGCGGGACACCGAGCCCGTGCAGCTTGATCTGGCGTCCCGGCTGCGTGCCGGCCGGCACCTCGACGGGCTGCTCGCCGTCGACGGTGGTGATGGCGATGGTGTCGCCGAGCACCGCCTGCGGTACCGACACGGGAAGCTCGTAGAGGAGGTCCTGACCACGTCTGACCAGGCTCGGGTGGGGCCGCACGCGAAAGCCCAGGTAGAGGTCGCCGGCGGGACCTCCGCGAGGACCCGGCTCGCCTTCGCCGGTCAGGCGCAGGGTGACGTCGTCGTCGACGCCGGCCGGGATCGTGACCTCGACGGTATGCCGTCCCTGGATGCGACCCTGGCCGCGACAGACCGGACACGGTTCGGCGATCACCTGTCCCTCGCCGTGACACGTCGGGCACGGCGACACGCTCGCGACCTGACCGAAGATCGATTGCATCGTCCTGCGCACCTGTCCACTGCCCTTGCACGTCGCACACGTGGCGGCCGTCGTGCCGGGCTTCGCCCCCGAGCCGCTGCACTCCGTGCAGACGGTCGCGCGCGGCACCTCGACGGTGCGCTTGGCGCCGAACACCGCCTCCTCGAAGGTGATCTCAATGTTCATGCGCAGGTCGTCGCCGCGCTGCGGGCCGGTGTGAGCGCGACGGCGTCCACCACCGCCGAAGAACATGTCGAAGAGGTCGAACGCGGAGTCGAACGAGAAGTTGCCGAAATCGGGCTGGGCGCCGTCGGCAACGTGGCCGAAGGCGTCGTAGCGCTGCCGCTTCTGCGGGTCGCTCAGCACCGAGTACGCCTCGCCGACCTCTTTGAACTGCTCCTCCGCGCCCTTGTCACCGTTGTTGCGGTCCGGGTGGTACTGCATGGCGAGCTTGCGGTACGCAGCCTTCAGCTGCTCCGGGGTCGCGTCGCGCGTGACGCCCAGGACCTCGTAGTAGTCGCGCTTGACCGTTGCCATGGTTCAGTGACCGGCGGCGGGGGTGCGCGGACGCACCACGCGGACGATCGCGGGCCGGAGTAGGCGGTCGTGGAGACGGTATCCCGGGACGAGCTCGGCAACCACGGTGTCCTCGTCCACGTCGTCGGACTCCTCGGCCGCGATTGCGTCGTGCATCGTCGGGTCGAAACGTTCGCCGACCGCCGGCACGGCCACGACCCCGATGCGCTCGAGCGCGGTTTCGAACTCGCGGACCACAAGCTGGAGACCGCTCACGAAGAAGTCCTCGGCACCGGCCTCACCGGCGTGTTCGACCGCCCGGCGCAGATTGTCGAGCACCGGCAGCATCGCGAGCGCCGCATCCTCACTCTCGTATCGGCGCAGGTCGGTGATCTCCTGGCCTTTGCGCCGCTTGAAATTCTCGAAGTCGGCGGCGAGACGAAGGTAGCGAGCATCCCGCTCGTCCGGCTCATCCGCGACGGTCTGGCCCGCCCCGGACTCGGCGTCAGGGCGCGCGTCAGTGAAGTCTTGTTCGTCCTTGGTCATACGGTCACTATGCCCACGCTCAGCTCAAAGCACGCCCGACGGCGCGCCCGACCCGTTGAGCCACGTAGCGGACCCGCGGCCCGACCTGCGCGTATGCCATGCGGGTCGAGCCGAGCACGCCGATGGTGCCGCGCCGCTCCGCTCCGGCGCGATATGTGGTCAGCACCAGGCTGCATCGGGACAGTTCGGCCATCCCGCTCTCGC
>DASZJB010000179.1:0-4322 GCA_035948615.1 Candidatus Dormiibacterota bacterium | reverse complement strand
CGCGGCGTCGTTTCCGGTCGCTGCGAGGGAGGACGCGGCGAGCGTGATCAGCCCTAGCGACATCGAGACGAGCTCCGAGTCGATGACCCGCACGCGGCCGGCGTCCGTCATCGCCGCGGCCTGCCGCGCCGATTCGTAGGTGCCGCTCAGCTTCTGCGAGATGTGGATTGATACGACCGAATCGTGGTCGGCGAGCAAGGACTTGTAGACGTCGGCGAACTGTCCCGGCGAAGGCTGCGATGTTGTCGGATGCGTGGTCACCGAACCCAACCTGCGGTAGAACTCGTCCGGCCGGATGTCGACACCGTCGAGGAGCGCCTGCCCGTCGAAGTTGAGCGTCAAAGGCACCACGGTGATCGCGCGCGACCGGGTCAGGTCGGGCGGGAGGTCCGCCGTCGAGTCGGTCACGATGGCTACGGATCTTGTCATCAGACCTCCGGGTCGACCGGAGGTGGGTCCGAGTAGCGCCGGCGTCTGTTTCGAAAGAACCGCTGTTCAAGCGGCCGGATCGCAACCAGCATCACGATCACGAGCACCGTGGTGAAGACGGCGACAGCGTAGTAGCCGTATCCGACCGCCATACCGAGCGATGCGGCCACCCAGATCGACGCAGCCGTGGTAAGACCATGGACGTCACCTCCCAGGCGGAGGATGCTGCCGGCGCCGAGAAAACCGACCCCGGTCACGACCTGTGCCGCGATGCGGGTCGGGTCGACGCGCGAGCCGAACTCTGGGATCAACCCCAGCGTGGTGAACATGCAAGCTCCAAGGGCGATCAGGCCCATCGTCTTGATCCCCGCCGGATGGCCTCGAAACTCTCTCTCGATTCCAAGGATCAGACCGAGAATGAGCGCCACCAGGAGTCGAAGGGCGAAGTCGGCGTATCCGCCGGTGAGCGGCAGCTGCTCAGCCTCGGCCGGGACGGCCCCCGGGCTTGTCCTGCGCCCCGGGCTCGTCCTTCGCGCCCGGCTCGTCGGGCAGCTCCGGCAGGTCGAGGCTGTTCACGAAATCTCGGAAGACGGCCAGTCGCTCCTCGTCGACCGGGGTCTCGGCCTTGTCCTTCTCACCGGCCTCCTCGTCCGCGTCCGGGATGATGCCGGCGGATTCCATGACCTCCTCGGCGACGAAGATCGGACACTCGACCCGCACCGCGAGCGCGATGGCGTCGGAAGGCCGAGCGTCGAAGTCGAGGTCACGTCCGTTCTGCTTCACGTAGAGGCGCGCATAGAACACCTGGTCGGCGAGCCGGGTCACCACGATGCGCTTCACGCTGATCCCGAGATCGCCGAAAGCGGTCGCCATGAGGTCGTGGGTCAGTGGCCGGCCCAGCGGGTTGCCCGAGATCTTGGTTGCGATCGCCTGCGCCTCGAAGGAGCCGATCCAGATCGGCAGGTACCGATCGGCCTCCTTCTCTTTCAGGATCACCAGGTGCTGGGCGGTCGGCATGTGTATCCGGATGCTGTCGACGGAGACCTCGATGAGGTTTTTCATCCTCGGTCCCACTATACCTTTCGGACCTTGGAACCCCCGAAATTTGATCGTGTCAGGGGCTGGGTACGATAGCTCTAGTGGCTAAGGGGAAGCGGGGGAGGGTGGTCTTGATCGACGCCCACAGTCTCATCTACCGGGCCTTTTTCGCCCTGCCTCCGATGAGCACGTCGGATGGCCAGGTGACGAACGCGGTCTACGGCTTCACGTCGATGCTGGCGATCGTCCTCGCCGCGCGGCCCGAGTTCGCCATCGGGGCGTTCGACGTCGGTGCGCCGACATTTCGTTCCAAGGAATACAAGGAATACAAAGCGGGCAGGCGCGCGATGCCCGACGACCTGCGCCCGCAGATCGAGAAGGTGCGCGAGCTGCTGCAGGCTTTCTCGATTCCGATCTACGGCATCGAAGGCTTCGAGGCGGACGACGTGATCGGCACGCTGTCGCGGATCGCCGAGGAGAGAGGACACGCGGTGACCATCGTGTCGGGCGACCTCGACTGCCTGCAGCTCGTGTCGGAGTCGGTCGAGGCGCTGGTACCTCGGCGCGGCATCACCGACACGTTTGTCTACGGACCCGACCAGGTTCGCCAGCGCTACGGGTTCGAGCCGTCGCAGCTGATCGACTTCAAGGCGCTGCGTGGCGACACGTCGGACAACATTCCCGGCGTCCCCGGCGTCGGCGACAAGACGGCGGCCAAGCTGGTGCAGGATTACGGCACGATCGAGGCGCTTCTCGAGCGTATCGACGAGCTCCCGGATGGACGCCTGAAGACGTCGCTCAAGGCGAACGAGGAGCAGGTGCGCCTCGGGAAACGCATGGTGACCATCGTGCGCGATGTTCCCATCGAGCTCGAGCTGGAACGCGCCCGCTGGACGCGCTACGACTACGAGAAGGTGCGGCTCGTCTTCGACAGGTTCGAGTTCCGGCAGCTGCTGAGCCGCTTCCCGCCGCCTGACCAGGTGCCCGTGCAGCCGAGCCTCGCTTTCGAGCCGGCGCCCGAGCCCGCCGGCTTGAGAGTGGTGGATGACCCTGCCGAGGCGGCGGGCTTGCTCAGCGAGTCCGCCGACGTGGCGGTTTACGCCTTCAGCGAAGGCGCCGGCCGCTCCGCGCGCATCTGCGGCCTCGGCGTGTCAGCCGGCGGTCAAACCTTCTATGCCGCGACGCCAGACGCGATGGACGCGGTCGCGAGCACGCTGTCTGGGCGCCCCATCTCCGGCCATGACGCCAAGGAGACGGAGCTTGCGCTGCGGTCGCTCGGGGGTGGCAAGCGCGAGTGGGCGTTCAGCACGTTTCTCGCGGCCTACCTCCTCGGCGCCGGCTCGCGCGACCCACGTCTCGAGGACCTGGCGCGCGAGTTCCTGGACGTCACGCTCGTAAGCACCGAGCAGCTGCTGGGCACCGGCCGCGCGGCGCGCAAGCCAGGCGATGTTTCTCGCGGCGACGCTGCGGAGTTTGCCGCGCGTCGTGCCGAAGCGATCCTCAACCTGCGTCCTCGGCTGGAAGCCGAGATGACGAACCTTGGTGTCGACTACCTCTTTCACGAGATCGAGCTGCCGCTCGCGGGCGTGCTCGCCGACATGGAATCGGAAGGCGTCGCGATCGATGTGCCCTACCTCAAGGACATGCAGGAAGAGCTCGGCGCGCAACTGGCGGCCATCGAGTCTGAGGTTGAACAGGTCGCCGGCCAGAAGTTCAACCTGGCCGCCCCACAGCAGCTGGCCAAGGTGCTGTTCGAAGACCTCCGGCTGCCAGTCGGCAAGCGGACGAAGACGGGCTACTCGACCGATGCCGACACCCTCGAGGCGCTGCGCGACAAGCACCCGATCATCGCCTTGATCCTGGAGCACCGGCAGCTGTCGAAGCTCAAGTCCACGTACGTCGACTCGCTGCCGCAGCTGGTCGATCCGCTGAGCGGCCGGGTCCATACGTCATTCGGGCAGGCGAGCACCGCCACCGGGCGGCTCTCCTCGTCCAACCCGAACCTGATGAACATCCCGATCAGGACAGACCTCGGGCAGCGCATCCGCCGGGCGTTCAAAGCCGCGCGGCCCAGCCACGTGATGGTCTCGGCCGACTATTCGCAGATCGAGCTGCGCATCGCGGCGCACCTCAGCGGCGATCCAAAGCTGCTCGGGGCGTTCTCAGCCGGCCAGGACATCCACACCGCGACCGCTGCTGCGGTGTTCGCAATTCCGATCGAGTCGGTCGATCCGAACCAACGCAGGCTCGCCAAGGTGGCGAACTTCGGCTCCATCTACGGCCAGGGCGAGTACGGCCTCTCGCAGCAGCTCGGCATCACCGGTGATGTGGCGAGGGAGTTCCTCGCGCAGTACTGGTCGACGTACGCGCGCTTGAAGGAATACCTCGATGAGGTTCGGAAGAAAGCGCGCGAGGAGGGGTTCGTCGTCAGCGCGACGGGCCGCCGCCGTGCGATTCCCGACCTGCGCTCACCGAATTTTCAGCTGCGCAGCGCGGCCGAGAGGATGGCCATCAACTTCCCGATGCAGTCCCTCGCCGCCGACATCATCAAGATCGCTATGGTGCGGCTGCAGCGCGAGATCGAGTCGGACCACATCGAGGGACGGATGCTGCTGCAGGTGCACGACGAGCTGCTGTTCGAGGTGCCCGAGTCGGAGGTGGATCAGTTCGCCGAAAAGGTGCCCCGCATCATGACCGGCGCCTACGAGCTGGAGACGGGGATCGAGGTCGAGACCAAAGTCGGGCCCAACTGGGCCGACATGAAAAAGCTCGCGGTGGTTCGTGCATAGGCATCCGCCTCCGGCCGATCGTCGGATCTTCGGCGCCCATGCGGCCCATCTCCGGGCTCAGCTCCT
>DASZJB010000178.1:0-11583 GCA_035948615.1 Candidatus Dormiibacterota bacterium | reverse complement strand
ACTCGCGCTCGACGTTGGTGGGGCAGATGACCACCTCGGCGCCGTAGGCGCGCAGCAGGCTGATCTTCTCCGCCGACATCTTGTCGGGCATGACGAAGATCATCTTGTAGCCCTTGATCGCCGCGGCCATGGCGAGCCCGTGGCCGGTGTTGCCCGAGGTGGGCTCGACGATGGTGCCGCCGGGACGGAGCAGCCCTCGGCGCTCCGCGTCCTCGAGCATGGAGAGACCGATGCGGTCCTTCACGCTCCCACCGGGGTTGAGCTGCTCGAGCTTGGCCAGGATGAGAGGCCGGAGCCCCTCGGTGACCTTGTTCAGCCGGACCAACGGGGTGTTGCCGACCAGGTCGAGGATGCTCTCGACGTACTCCACTTCCCGGCCATTCTAGTGCCCGGTGGCGGTGATCTCTGTGACGCAATTCGACGCCACCGCGCTTTTGCCACCGCATACTGAGAGCGAATGGACCAGGCTGGAGGCCACGACGTCGGCGGGTCGCGGTCACGCGTTCCCGGCTACACACTGGATCGGGGGATCGGCGTCGACCGCGCCGGTGCGCTCGTCGACGCCCACGACATCGCCACCGGATCCCGCGTGGTCATCCGGTTGCTCAGCCCGGCGCTGTGGTCCGACCCCGCGTTCCGCCGCCAGGTCCGCCACGACATGGGCGTGCTCAGAGCCCTGCGACACCAGCATCTCCTATCCGTCATCGACTTCGACGACCGCCAGGCGGCGATCGTCTACGAATGGGTCGACGGGATCACGCTGCGCCACCTCGTCGATGTGTCCGGCCGCCTCGCCGCTGCCGGTGCGCTGGCCGTCTTCGACGATGTGCTCGCCGGCCTCGAGGCGCTCCATGCGGCCGGAGTCATCCATCGGGACGTGACGCCGGACGTGATCCTGCTCGACACCGACGGCACCGGGATCGTGCGCGACGCCGGTGTTCCGGCCGCTCCGCTGCGTCGCGGCTGGCGCGCCGGGACGCCGCAGTACATGGCGCCGGAGCTGTGGGCCGGGCGGCCGCACACCGTCGCGACCGATATCTACGCGGCGACCGGCGTGCTCGTCGACGCGCTCACCGGACGACCTCCGTACCTGGGCACGGATCTCACCGGGCTGGGCGTCCAGCACACCCAGGGAGCCCTGCCGAGTGAGGCGGTTCCACTGCTGGCGCGAGAGCTGGTGATCCGAGGGCTGGCGAAGGACCCGCGTGACCGGCCCGCATCCGCTGCGGTGTTCCGCCGCGACCTCGACATCGCGGGCAGGGCGTTCCTCGGATCGGCATGGCGCGACCAGGGACGTGCGTGGCTCGCCGTCATCGTCACCGACCGCCTCGCCGACCCCGCTCCGACCTCACCGGTCGTCGAGCTGGTTGACGCCGAGGACGACGAGCCCCTGCCGGGCTTTGCGATCGACGTCGCGGCGGACGCACCGAAGTTGGGAGGCGTCGGCTGGAAGGTGTGGTCCGTGGCCGCAGCGGCGGTGATCGCGCTGGTGGTCATGGTGATCTTTGCGGCAAAGGCGCTGGGAGGGCCGGGGGTTCAGGTCTCGCCGACCCCGCCGCCAGGACCTCTGTTCACGTCGACGGCGGCGCCGACAGATGCCAGCCTGCCGACGAGCATCGATACCGCCGGCGCCGCGACCGCCACCGCGAAACCAACCGCAGCATCCACGCCCACACCGACGGTCGCGCCCAACACCATGCCGATCACGATCGCGCCCAACCCGATGCAGACGCCGACGCCCAGCGCCGCGCCAACGCCGTCGCACAAGCCACACCCGTAAACGGGAGCCGCTGCCCTCAGCGCGACGTGGTGAGGTTGTAAACGTCGGCCGCGTATTCGCGCATCATCCGCGCCGCTGAGAATCGCGGCCCGTTGGTGCGAAGTGAGGCGCGCATCCGCTGCACCCAGCCGCGCGGGATCCCGTTCTCATCGCGCTGATAGAAGAGCGGAACGACCTCGTGCTCGATGATGTCGAAGAGGGTCGCGGCGTCGCGCGAATCCTGCATCGCATGGTCGAAGAGGATGTCACCGGGAATCGCCCATCCGTTGGTCCCGTTGTAGGCCTCGGCCCACCACCCGTCGAGCACCGAGAGGTTGAGGCCGCCGTTGAGCGCCGCCTTCATGCCGCTGGTGCCGCTCGCCTCGAGTGGCGGACGGGGAACGTTGATCCACACGTCGCATCCGGCGACCATGTGGTCGGCGGTCTCCAGGCTGTAGTTGTCGAGAAACGCCACGCGGCTCATCGCGGCGGGCTCGCGCTCGAACGTGAACAGACCCTGGGCAGCGTGCTTTCCCTCCTCGTCCTGCGGATGCGCCTTGCCGGCGAGCACCATCTGCGCCGGACGATCCTTGTTCTCGAGCACGCTGGCGGCGCGCTGTCTGTCGAGGGTGAGCAACTGAATTCGCTTGTATCCCGCGAGGCGGCGGGCGAAGCCAAAGGTCAGCGCGTGCTCGTCGAAGCCGTGCTCGGCCGCCTCGACGTACCAGCGGGGCTCGTCGCGCGCCAGACGGTTGGCCACGCTGCGCACCCGCACGTGCTGCACGAACTCGGCACGGAGTGCATTGCGCACCTCCCATAGGTCGGCGTCGGGAATGTCATCCACCCCGCGCCAGGTCTCCGGGTCGGCGGCGCGCGCCTCCCACCCGGTCCCGAGATAGCGATCGAGCAGGTCGCGCATCGGCGGGGCCGTCCAGGTCGGCACGTGCACTCCGTTGGTGATGTGCCCGATCGGAACGGTGTCCGCGGGTCGCTCGGGGAAGAGTGACTGCCACATCTGCCGGGCAACCTCACCGTGACGCCGGCTCACACCGTTGCGCGCGCGACTCATCTTGATGCCGAGCGGGGTCATGACGAATTGCTCATGGGGATTGTCGGGTCGGGTGCGTCCCAGGTGCAGGAAGCCCTCGAGGTCGAGTCCCGCCTGCTCGGGGTAGTCACCCAGGACCTCGACGATCTCGCTCACGTCGTACCCTTCGTTGCCGGCGCTCACCGGGGTGTGGGTCGTGAAGACGGTCCGCTCGCGCGCGGCGGTGAACGCCTCGTGGCGGGAGCGCCCGAGGGCCATCTCCCGGCGAGCCATCTCCAGGGGCGCGAGCGCCGCGTGCCCCTCGTTGAGGTGCACGACGCACGGGTCGAGGCCCATCGCGTCGAGGACACGCATCGAGCCGATCCCCAGGAGCGCGTACTGAGCAAGCCGGGTCGGCCGGTCCGCGACGTACAGGCGGCTGGTGATCCACTGGTCGATGGCGGAGTTCTCGGGTCGCTGCGCGTCGAGGAGGTAGAGCGGGGTGCGACCGATGTCGAGCCGCCACACCTGGACCACGACATCGCGCCCGCGCAGCGGCACGGTCACCGTCAGCGGATTGCCCCCGTTGTAGACAAGAGCGGCAGGAACCCGCTCGGGGTCGACCTGGAGCCAGTATTCGAGCTGGTACCCGGACCGGTCCATGCGCTGCTGGAAGTAGCCCTGCCGGTAGAGGAGTCCGACGCCGACCATGGGCAGCGCCATGTCGGACGCCTGCTTGAGGATGTCCCCGGCCAGCACGCCCAGGCCCCCCGCGTAGATCGGCAGGGAGCGGTGCACCGCGAATTCGGCACAGAGAAACGCAACCGGACGGACCGGCGAGGCCTTTCCTTCCATGTGTGGGCGGCTCAGGTCGTGCTCGAGGGCGCTGATGAGCTCCGCGAGCCGGTGCAGCAGGGTGACATCGGAGGCGGCCCGTTCGAGTGTCGCGGACGAGGTCTCGTCAAGCAGGCGAATCGGGTTGTGGTTGCTCGCCTCCCAACGCGCGGGATCGATCGTCCGGAATACGTCGTCGCCGCCGGGCCACCACGACCATGCGTAGTTGTACGCGAGCCTGGCAAGCGGTTCGAGCGGTGACGGCAGGCGCGCCGCGAGATCCGCCGAAGCGCGGTCGATGTCGTCACTGCCGTCGGCGAGCACCGGGGTCGCGAGCTCGGTCATGGCCTTGCAGCCTCGGACACGGCGAGCTTGAGTGCCGCGACTCCAGCGCGCGGGCCGTCCTTGTGCCCGAAGACCGCGCTGCCCGCGACGAGCACGTCCGCACCGGCGTCGACACACGCCTTCGCGTTGGACTCGTCGACGCCACCGTCGACCTCGACCTCGGTCTCCAACCCCTGACGCTCCACCTCACGACGGACCTGTTCGACCTTGCGCAGCGTGCGCGGAATCAGCGGCTGTCCCCCGAACCCCGGATCGATGGTCATGACCAGCGCGAGATCGCACGACTCGAGCACGTCCTCAAGCAGCTGCGCGGCTGTGCTGGGATTGATCGCAGCGCCGGAACGGCAATCGAGCGCGCGAATCGATGAAAGGGTGCGGTGCAGATTCGGGCACACCTCGTAATGCACCGTGATCGCGTCGGCACCCGCTGTCGCGAATGTTGCCAGGTGCGCGTCGGGATTGACGATCATGAGATGGAGCTCCAGGGGTAGCGTCGTCGCGCGCCGGAGCACGCGCACTGTGTCCGTGCCGAACGTGAAGTTGGGGACGAACGCGCCGTCCATCACATCGACATGGATGCGTTCCGCGCCACTCTCCTCGAGGTCGTGAGCGGCCTCGGCTATGTGTCCGAAGTCTGCGGCGAGCAAGCTCGGCGCGATCCGGATGGCGTCTCGGCAGGGCTTCCACGTCGACCGCGGCATCCCGCGGATTCTGGCAGACACGGGTCGATGGGCTGCCGAAATTCTCCGAGCCGTCACCCTGCCGCTGCAGCGGCGTCGAGGAACCAGGCGAGCGTTCCGTCGGTGGGACGGACGCGCGAGGCGGGGACGGCGCCTCGGGCGGTCGCGACGAGCGCCTCGTGTTTGGCGGCGCCGGTGACCATGAACCCGACGGCCGCGGCCGCGTTGATGGTGGGGAAGGTCAGCGTGATGCGGTCAAACGGCTCGTAGTCCGCCAGGCCGCGCGTCGCCCAGCGGTCGGTGACGTCCAGAGCCGGCGTGCCCGGGAAAAGTGATGCCGTATGGCCGTTTTCGCCGAGCCCGAGAAGGATCACATCAAGACGTGGGGCACTGTCGCTTTTCGAGGGCAGCGAGCTGGCAAGCAGGTCCGAGTATTCCGCGGCGGCCGCATCAAGATCCCTGCGCTCCGCGGGCATGCGATGCACGCGCCCGGGGTCGATCGGGACGCGGCTCAGCAGGGTGCTCCAGGCGAGGTGATAGTTGCTTGCCGGATCATCCGGCGGGCACGCGCGCTCATCGGCGAAATACACGTTCCAGCATGTCCAGTCGATCCGTCCCTGCCATGCGGGTCCGGCGAGCATTGCATTCAGCAGCCGTGGCGTGCTGCCGCCCGAGAGCGCGATCGAGAAGCTGCCGTGGTCACCGTTGGCGCGGCGCGCCTGAGCCGCGATCCAGGTCGCAACAGCATCGGCAACCTCTTCCGCCGTCTCGCTGACGACCCGTTCGCCGGCAAGGTCATCCAGAGAGCTCGCGGCCATCGTCAGGGGCGATGCCAGGCGCGGCCGTCGCGCGCCATGAAGGCATGCGCTTCCTCGGGTCCCCATGTCCCCGCCTCGTAGTTCGGTGAGTTGGTGCGGTCAGGCGGATGCGCGCGCCATCCGTCGAGAATTGCCGTGCAGAACCGCCACGCCTCCTCGACCTCGTCCTCGCGGGCGAACAGTGTCGGGTCGCCGAGCATGCAGTCAAGCAGGAGCCGTTCGTACGCATCCGGCGACTGCTGGCGGAATGCAGTCCCGTACATGAAGTCCATGTTCACCGACTCGATGCGCAGTGCCTGCCCCGGGATCTTCGCGCCGAAGCGGAGCGAGATGCCTTCGTCCGGTTGGATTCGCAGGATGAGCAGGTTGGGGTCTAGACCGTCGGCCGGCGCCGCGCCGGCGGCGAGGGGGACGTTGCCGGCGAACGGCGAGTGCGGCACGCGTCGGAACTGGATCACGATCTCGGTCGAGCGTTTGGGCATCCGCTTGCCGGTGCGCAGATAGAACGGCGTGCCCGCCCAGCGCCAGTTGTCGATGTCGACCTTGAGCGCGACGAAGGTCTCACGGAGCGAGTCGGGGGCGACGCCCCGTTCCTCGCGATACCCGACCACGGGTTCACCGTTGATCGCGCCGGCCGAATACTGACCCCGAACCGAGTGCGACAGCGCGTCATCAGGATGAATCGGCCGCACCGCGCGGAGCAGCTTCACCTTCTCATCGCGAACCATCTCAGCCTGGAAGTTCGACGGCGCCTCCATGCCCATGATTGCGACCAGCTGCATGATGTGGTTCTGCACGATGTCGCGGAGCGCGCCCGCCTCCTCGTAGTAGGAACCGCGACCCTCGACGCCGATCTCCTCGGCCACGGTGATCTGCACATGGTCGATGTACTGCCGGTTCCACAACGGTTCGAAGATACCGTTGGCGAAGCGGAACACGAGCAGGTTCTGGACGGTCTCCTTTCCGAGGTAGTGATCGATGCGATAGATCTGCTCTTCGATGAACGCGCTGTGCAGGCATTCGTTGAGCTGGCGGGCGGTCGCCAGGTCGCGCCCGAACGGCTTCTCGATGATCACGCGTACGAATGTCCCGGGCGCCTGTACGGTCAGGCCGGCCGCGTTGAGCCGGTCCGCGAGTGGCATGACGGCGTTCGGCGGGGTGCTGAAATAGAGGAGTCGATTTCCGCCGGTGCCGCGTTCGCGATCGGCCGCCTCGAGGGCCTGGTGAAGATGCTCGAGGCCGCCGATCGCCTCCATGTCGTAGGCCACATAGCGCAATCCCGCGGCAAACGACTCCCACGCATCGTCGCGCAGATGGACGCGACCGTACTTTTCGACGCCTTCGCGCATGTCGGCTCGGAATTCCTCGTCACTCAGCTCACTGCGTCCCGCGCCGACCACGGTGAAGCCCTCGGGCACGCTCCCTTCCGCGGCAAGCGCGTACAGAGCCGGAACGAGCTTGCGCTTGGTCAGGTCGCCGGTTGCGCCGAAGATGACGACGCAGAATGGAACCGGAGTCCGGGGCACGCGGCGTCTTTCGTGCAGCGGGTGCTCCGCGATCAGTGTGATGCCGGAGTCCCCGCCGCGGTCTCGGCTTTCACCGGGTGCCCACCGAACTCGTTGCGCAGGGCCGCGATCACCTTGTTGCCGAATCCGTCCGGCAAACGCGATTGATAGCGCGAAATCAGTGACAGCGCGAGCACGGGGGCCGGCACCGAGAGCTGCATGGCTTCCTCGAGCGTCCAGCGTCCCTCGCCGGAGTCGTCGACCCACCCACGCAACTGGTCGAGCTGCGGATCGCGTTCAAATGCACGCTCGGCAAGCTCGAGAAGCCACGAACGCACCACGCTCCCCTGGTTCCACAGGTGCGCGATCGCGTGCAGGTCGAGCTCACCGAAGTCCTGCTTCGCCTGCATGATGGCGAAGCCCTCAGCATATGCCTGCAACATGCCGTACTCGATGCCGTTGTGCACCATCTTGACGAAATGTCCGGAGCCGGAGGGCCCGACGTGGAGGAAGCCGTCAGGTGGCGCCAGGGTCGTGAAGATCGGGCGCCAGTGATCGACCGTCTCCTTCTCGCCGCCGGCCATGAGGCAGTACCCGACCTGGAGGCCCCAGATGCCGCCGCTCGTTCCTGCGTCGATGTAGCCGATGCCTCGCTCGGCACTGCTCGTGGCGCGCGCGATCGAGTCGTGGTAGTTGCTGTTGCCGCCGTCGATGATCGTGTCACCTTTCTCGAGCAGCGATTGCAGCGCCGCCACGGTGTCGTCGGTCACCTTTCCCGAGGGCACCATGATCCAGACACCGCGGGGCTTGTCGAGGGCCGCGATGAGCTCATCGACGCTTGCGGTCGTGGTCGCTCCGAACTCCTCAACGCTCGCGCGCGCATCCGGGTTCGGATCGTATGCGACAACCGCGTGGTCACCGTCGCGACGGAGGCGGTGCACCATGTTGGCGCCCATCCTGCCGAGCCCGACAAAGCCGATCTGCATGGTGGTGTTCCTTCGATGTGGCGGCTGCGCTCAGCGAGCCGCCGTGAGTGCGCTGACTGCGTCGGTGAGGCTTGCGAGCCCTGCCGAGAGGTCGCCGGCGATGTGCACGCGCACGACACGCCGGCCGTGGGAACGCAGTGACTGCAGGTCCCCTGCGGCCTGCGCTCGCTTGAGGATCGAGAACGTGTACGGCGCACCCGGAATCGTGACGTCGGTCCCGTCGTCGGCGGTGATCTGTATGTACACGCCGGTGTTCGGACCGCCCTTGTGCAACTGGCCGGTGCTGTGCAGGAAGCGGGGACCGAATCCGAGTGTGGTCGCGATCCTGCGCGAGTCGCGGATCGCCACTCGCAAGCGCTGCAGAGCCGCCTGGTTGCTGTCGTCCGGGGTCACATATGCCATCAACGCCACATAGTCGCCGGGATTGGCCGTGTCCAGGTGTGCGGCGAGTGCTCCGGCGGCGCTGCTGCCCGAGACGTCGCCGTACACGCGCAGCCCGCCGTCGGTGACCGCCGCCGCCTCCTCGGGGAGCGACCCGCTCTGCTCAAACTGTTGCAGCACGGCCTGAGTGTTGTCTTTCGACTCCTTGACATTCGGCTCATCGAACGGGTCGATGCCGAGATGGGCGCCCGCGACCGCGGTCGCGAACTCCCAACGGAAGAACTCGGCGGCGAGGTCGTACTTGTCGACGAGGTTGAACGTGATCACCGGATGTCCGGCAGCCTTCAGCGCGGCGATTCCGGCGTCGAAGCCGGCGTCATCGCCGATGCGCAACGCCACGAAGAGGCGGTCGGGGGAGTAGACGGACGGCGCCCCGATCGGCTCATCGCCGATGGGGATGATGCCCTTGCCCTCCTTGCCGGTGCTCTCCGCGATGAGCTGCTCGGCCCACAGCGAATAAGCTTCGATCTCCCTGGGCGCAAGGATGGTGACCTTGTCGCGTCCCTGGTCGTGGAGGGCACCCATGACCGTACCGAGGCTCACGCCACCGTTGCGGTCGCCCGGGACTCCGGCCATACATGTTCTGCGCATGTCGCCGGCACGCTCGAGCAGCAGCGCGCAGTCGACGCCCATGATCGCGGCAGGAACGAGGCCGAACATGCTCAACGCGGAGTAGCGGCCGCCGATATCGGGCGGGTTCTCGAACAGATGCCGGAACCCGCGCTCGCCTGCGATTTGGGCAAGGGGTGTTCCCGGATCGGTGACCGCGATGAAGTGTGAGCCGGGGTCATCACCAATGGCCTGGGTCAGCAGCCAGAAGTGTGCGAGGTGCGAGAGCGTCTCCACCGTGGTGCCCGACTTGCTCGACACGATGTATCCGGTTGCGGCCGGGTCGATCGCGCCGGTCACTCTGACGATCGCGAGCGGATCGGTGGTATCGAGCACGTGGAGCCTCGGTTGTCCGTCGGCGCTTCCGAAGGAGCTGCGCAACACCTCGGGGCAGAGGCTCGACCCGCCCATTCCGAGCAGGACGCAGTCGCGCCAACCGGCCTCGCGCACCTCGCGGGCGAGGGCCTCGAGCTCGGGAAGTCGGTCACGCATAACACCGATGACATCCAGCCACCCCAGACGGTTGTTGATCACGGCGGCGTGAGCGCTGTCGCCGGGCTTCCAGACGTTCGGATCGCGGTGCCAGATTCGCGCGGCGACGTCGTGTGCGCTCGGTGTGTCCAGCGGTATCGCAGACTCCCCGGTATCGAAGTGCTGACGCTTCGCATATCCGGAACCCATCGCGTCGATCTTCTCCGCGATGCCACGGATCAGCTGGTCATACGAATCAGCGAACTGCTTGACGCCGTCATCAAGCAGTTTTTGCGTCACTGCCTCCATGTCGATCCCGGCCTCGGCGAGCTGATCCATGACCCGGTGGGCGCTGGCGTAATCGGCTTTGACGGTGTCCCCGGCGACGACTCCGTGATCCAGGAATGCTTCGATGGTCGCGGGGGGCATGGTGTCCACCGTGTCCGGGCCGATCAGCGCCTCGGCGTAGACGACATCTCGGTAGTTCGGGTTCTTGGCGCTGGTGCTCGCCCACAGTGGGCGTTGCACATGGGCACCGGCAGATCGCAGCTGCGCGAAGCGTTCACTGTTGAATCGTTGCTCGAACAGCTCGTAGGCGAGCACCGCGTTGGCGATCGCCGCCTTGCCGAGCAATCCTTCGATGAGCGCGTTGCCGGGGTCCGCCGCGAGCCTCTCCTCGAGCAGCTTGTCGACGAGCGTATCGACGCGGCTTACGAAGAACGACGCGACCGAATGCACGTCGAGCGACTCATCAGCCTTGTGACGAGCCTCGAGCGCCGAGATGTACTGCTCGATCACGCGCTCGTGCATCGCCAGCGCGAAGATGAGCGTGACGTTCACGTTGCGTCCGTCTGCGATGGTCCGGTTGATGGCCGGCATCCCCTCGAGTGTCGCGGGAATCTTGATCATGAGGTTGGGACGGTCGACCCGTTCCCACAGCGTCCGTGCCGTCGCGATGGTCGCATCCGTGTCGTGCGACAGCGACGGCGGCACCTCGAGGCTCACATACCCGTCGGCACCGGAGGTGCGCTCGTGCACAGGATTGAGGATGTCCGCAGCATGCTGGATGTCGGTGATCGCCAGCTCGGTGAAGACGTCATTGGGATCGTCGACCCCGGACTCGATCAGCTCGCGGATCTGATCGTCGTAGAGGGTGCCCTCGGCGATCGCCTTCTGGAAGATCGTCGGGTTGCTGGTCAGTCCGGTGACGTTCTCCTCGGCGACGCGTTGATGGAGCTGACCGGTGGTGACGAGTTCGCGACTGATGAAGTCGAGCCAGATCGACTGGCCGTGTTCACCGAGCTGCTGCAGGGGGGTCGTCATTCAACCACCTCCGCAGCAGCGCCCACGAGAAGGTTCACCGCCGCGACGATGGCGCCGGCGTCGATCCCGGCCGCGGCCATCAACTCGTCGGGGCTGGCGGATCCTGGAAGGCTGCGCACCGCGAGATGGGCGACGCGCGGCGGGTTCTCCTCGAGCGCGAGTGCCTCCATCACGGCGGCGCCGAGACCACCTTCCGGGTAATGGTCTTCGACGACGACCAGCCGCCCGGCGGTCGCGTCGCTGGCCTCACGCAGCGTGGCGACGTCGATCGGCTTCACCGAATAGAGATCGATGACCCGACAGGAGGTGCCGGTGCTCGACAACCGCTCAGCCGCGGCGATACACGCATGCAGCGTCACCCCGGCACCGATGAGCGTGACCACGTCATTGGTGGACTGACGAACCACCTTGGAGCCGCCGACCGGGAACTCCTCGTCGTTGCCGTACAGGACCGGGTATGCACCGCGGGTGGTGCGGATGTAGCTGATGCCGTCGAGATCCGCCATCTGGGCGACGAGTTTTGCCGTCGACACCGCGTCGCTCGGATACAGCACCGTCGAGGTGTGCACTGCGCGCATCGCCGCGATGTCCTCGAGGGCCATCTGCGACGGACCGTCGGCGCCGATCTCGCAGCCTGCATGTGACCCGGACAGACGGATGCTCACCTGGGACACGCCCGCCATGCGGATGAAGTCGTAGGCGCGGGAGAAGAAGGCGGCGAACGTGGAGGCGAAGGGGACATAGCCACGCACCGACAGACCCACCGCGCTCGCGACCATCTGCTG
>DASZJB010000177.1:0-9641 GCA_035948615.1 Candidatus Dormiibacterota bacterium | reverse complement strand
GGGTCGCTCGGCGGCGTCGTGGGGGCCGGAGCCGGGCGGGTTGCGGTCGTTCGGGAGGTCGCCGGCAGCAATCCCGGCGCGGCTGTCAGAGCCCTGGTGGCGGGCCTCGCAGGATCCCCCGTTTCTTAACCATCACCTAACACCTGCACAAACTTCTCGCCGCTAGGCTGCGAAGTATGGTGGCTGGAGCGGGGTTCTTAGGCTCTTCCACGTCGGTGACCGTGCAGCGCAACGGCACGTCGACGGCGACGGCGGTCGCCGTGAATCAGCTCACCGTGCGGCTCCTCCAGCGCAAGCTGCTCGACAGCATCACGGTGGGATTCGCTGCCAAACAGATCACCGCCATCGTGGGTCCGACCGGGTGCGGGAAGACGACGCTGCTGCGTTCGGTGAACCGAATGCACGACCACACGCTCAACATGTCCGTCGACGGATCGATCGTGGTGAATGGCACCGATGTGTACGGTGACGGCGTCAACGTCCGCGAGCTTCGCCGTCACGTCGGGATGCTCTTTCAGCGCGCGAATCCCTTTCCGCAGAACATCGAGGACAACATCTCGATCGCTCCCCGGGCCCACGGGATGATCGCTCGCGGCGGCGACGGCGAGGTTGTGGAGCAGCGCCTCACCGAGGTCGGGCTCTGGGACGCTGTGAAGGATCGGTTGCACGCATCGCCGTTCACGTTGTCGGGCGGCCAGCAGCAGCTGCTCTGTCTCGCTCGGGCGCTCGCGCTCTCACCTGACGTGCTGCTGCTCGACGAACCCACGTCGGCGCTCGACCCCGCGACCACCGAGCACATCGAGTCGCTGCTGCGCAGACTGCGCGAGTCGATGACGATCCTCATCGTCACCCACAACCTCGGACAGGCGATGCGCCTCAGCGATGACGTCGTCTTCCTCATGGCAGGGAAGCTCGTCGAGCACGCGCCCACCGAGAAATTCTTTCACGCGGCCGAAGACGAACGCAGCCGGCAATATGTCAGCGGCCGTATCGGGTAACCATCGTTCAGCCGGTAGCAACCGGCGGCAGACATTCGCACGACACAGGAGAGGTATTACATGCGCACGGGCTTGATAGGGGGAATCGCACTCATTGGCACGCTCGCGGTCGTCGCCTGCGGCGGGAGTTATTCGCCGACGGCGACGAGCAGTGGCACACCCAAACCGGCCACGACCGGCAATCCGACGACGGCTGTCTCGTTGAGCGAGAGCGGGTCGTCCCTGTTGCTACCGTTCCTGCAGGAGTTGGTTGCACCGCTCACCGCCAAATATCCGAACATCACACTCGCGCCGTCCGGTGGCGGTTCGGGAAAGGGCATCACCGACGCAATCGCGGGCAACTCGCTGTTCGGTGGAACCGACGCATATCTCAGCCCATCGCAGCTGAGTGCGAACCCGACCCTGGCCAACATCCCGATCGCGGTGTCGGCGCAGGGTGTCTGGTTCAACCTTCCTGGGATCACCAGCCTCAAGCTCACCGGCGATGTGATCGCCAAGATCTACTCGGGAACGATCACGAAGTGGAATGATCCCGCGATCGCGGCACTCAACTCCGGCGTAACGCTCCCCGCGACAACCATCGTTCCGCTTGTGCGGCAGGGGAGTTCGGGCGACACCTTCCTGTTCACCTCGTTCCTGAGCGCGACCAACTCCACGTGGTCAAGCGGGCCCGGTTTCGGGACCACCGTGACGTGGCCCAAGGTCGCGGGTGAAGGCAGCGCTGCGAGCAACCCGGGAATGGTCGCGGCGTGTCACACCGGATGCATCGCGTACATCGGCGTCAGTGCCACCACCGCCGCGCAGACGGCGAAGCTCGGCGAGGCAATGCTGGCGAACAAGGCGGGGACCTATCTCACTCCGACACCAGCGAGCATCGCCGCCGCGGTGACCGCCGGCGCCGCGTCGATCCCGTCCAACCTCGCACTCTCGTTGATCTATCAGGACGGCGCGCAGTCGTACCCGATCGTCAACTTCGAGTACCTCGTGGTCAACACCACCCAGACGTCGAGTGACAACGCGCTTGCCATCCGTACGTTCCTCGAGTGGACCATCGATCCCAACGGAGGGTCCACCGCGGCTTTCCTCGGGAAGGAGAACTTCGTGGGACTGCAGGCGTCTGTCCCCGCCTCGGTGTTCTCCGCAATCCAGGCGAAGATCGCCACCATCACCGGATAACCGGACCCAGCCCACGTCGATGATCAGTGCGCGAGCCGACAAGGTCGATGCCGGCCGCGCAGATCATCGGCTGAGCAATACGGAGCTGACCCGGGCCGACCGGGTGCTCCGCGCTGTCAGTGGGGTCGCATCGATCGTTCCCACGGGCATCCTCGTGGTGATCGCTGCGGTGATGTTCGTCACGGCGCTTCCGTCGATCCTCTTCAGCGGGTTCTCGTTCTTCACAGGATCGGTCTTCAACTTCGGCAACCTGTACGCGACCACGACGATCACGCACAACGGTGTTCAGGCACCGCCCCACGCGGTCTACGGCGTGCTGCCGCTGATCGCCGGCACACTCGCAACGTCGATCATCGCGCTGGTGCTCGCCGTTCCGATCTCCGTCGGCGGCGTCCTGATGCTCAGCGAGATCATCCCGCGCAAGATCGCCGACTCGATGGCCGTTTTCCTGGAGCTGCTGGCAGGAATACCGAGCGTGGTGTTCGGGTTGTGGGGAGTGGCGGTCTTCGGGCCCTTTCTCTCGGCGCACGTGTTCCCCGCGCTCACCGCCATCGGACACGTCATCCCGTTCTTCAAGGGACCGGTCGGGCAGGGGCAGGGTCTGCTCACGGCGAGTCTGGTGCTCGCGGTAATGATCATTCCGATCGTCGCCTCGACAACCCGTGAACTGCTCCGGCGCGTGCCGATCCTCGCCAAGGAAGGCTCCCTGGCTCTCGGGATGACTCGATACGAGACGGTTCGAGTGGTGACGATTCCCTATATCCGCACCGGCATCGTGGCGGCGTCACTGCTCGGCTGGGCTCGAGCCCTTGGCGAGACCATCGCGGTGCTACTGATCATCGGCGACATCTATGCCGTACCGAGCAACGTGTTTGGCAATACGAGCACGATTGCCGCGTGGATCGCGTCGACGCTTGACGGTGCCTTCGGCGACACCACAGGAGCGGGCATCCACGCACTCGCGGAGCTTGGACTGCTCCTGCTCGCCATCAGTCTGCTGACCAACTTCGCGGGACGTCTCGTCGTCCGCAAAGTGTCCGGCGGCGTTCTCCCGGTGGGTCGTGGTGTCTAGGCCGCGCCAGAGCCACGTCCGGGCAGGGATCTTCTGGGCGCTCTGCGGCATCGCGCTCGTGCTCATAGTGGCGCCCGCGCTCGACATCATCGTGAGCATCCTCGCCCACGCGTTGCCGGTGTTGAAACCGAGCCTGATCACCGAGAGCACGTCGGGGACGCAACTCGGGTTGCAGAACGCGATTCTGGGAACGCTGGCGCTCAGCCTTGGCGTCCTGGTCGTAGCCGGGACCATCGGCGTGCTCGCGGGTCTGTACCTGGCGGAATTCGCGCCTCGCCGGGTGGCGTCCGTCGCGCGCTTCTTCTCCGAAGTGCTCGCCGGCGTTCCCTCGATCGTCGTCGGCTACGTCGGGTACCTCGTGCTCGTGAACAAGGGCGGCCTCGGTCTGCACTACTCGCTGCTCGCCGGCGTCATCGCGCTGAGCGCGCTCATCCTCCCGTATATCGTCAAGACGACCGAGCTGGCCTTCAGCAGTGTTCCGCGGACGCTCCGCGAAGGCGCGATCGCCCTCGGTATGTCGAAGGGCAGGACGATTCGCAAGGTGCTTCTGCCTCCAGCGCTCCCAGGCATCGTCTCGGGCCTGGTGCTCGCACTCGCCATCTCCACCGGTGAGACCGCACCGCTGCTCTTCACGGCCGGGTTCAGCGACAAGAACCCCTCGGGTCTGCTGCAACCGGTCGGTTATCTCACCAACGTCACGTATACCGATATCCAGCTTCCGGGCGCATCGACACAGGCGGTCGCCTACGCAGCGGCCGGGGTGACCGTGCTGCTGGTACTGCTGCTGATCTTCCTGGGCCGGCGGGTCACCCTCCGTTCGCGGCGCATGATCGCGCGCATGGACGTCTGATCGAGCCGATCGCGCTGAGCGTCGGTTTCTCCGTCCATTCCACTCGCGGCGATGTGTCGCGCGTCACCGGAACATGCCCGGTGCCGCGGGGTAGGATGGAGCCTCCGTGGAGTTGCGTCGATGACCAGCCTCTTCCGGCGCCGGCGCGCGGAACCCCCGGCCCCGCCTCCGGAGCCCGAGCCCACCGGCATCGACTGCAGCGTGCCCGGGTGCCCAAACACCGATGCCCTGAAGTGCGAGTACCGCGACCGCCGGGGTCATCTGTGCACACTCTCCTTTTGCCCGGACCATGGCGCGGTGATCGACGGGATCCCGTACTGCCGTCGCCACGCCAGTACGGTCCGGGCGATCGGGTCGCTCGCCACCGATCCCAACGGCCTCCCCGACCTCGACGATCGCACGCCGTCGCTCGTCAACTGGATAGCACGCGAGCTCGACGGACACATCCGGGCGCAGCTCGAAGCCGCCGCGCGCCCGGGCGAATCGGTCGTGACCGATGACACCGTGCACCTGCCCCGGGACAGCAACCGGAACCTTCGCTGGGAACGGAGCTGGCGCCTCGTGGAGCACACCGGGCTGGTCCTCAAGGTCGGCATCCACGTCTCCGAGGAGAACGATGCGCTGGTTCGGATCAACGTCGGAAGCGAGATGGTCGCCGACGGCATCCCACCATGGATCGCGCGACGCCGCATGGGTGAGGATGTAGACGTCGCGATCGACGTCGCGCAGCGACAGCTGTTCTTTCAGTACCTCCAGGAGAGCATCACCAAGGCGGTGGCGGAGTTCCGGGAAAGCGACCGCCGGTACGCGAGGTAGGGTCGACCGCTCCGGCGGCTACGCTGTCGCAGGCCGCAGAGATGGTGAGCACACCCTGGAGGAACATCGATGACCGCCGAGGAATATCTGGACAACACGGGTCGGGATGACGTCCTCGGCGGAGGCGCGAGGAGGATCGCCATCACCACCCCGTCGGGTGAGTTCCACGTCTGGACCAAGCGCGTCGGCAACAACCCGACCGCGAAATTGCTGCTCCTGCACGGTGGTCCCGCAGCCACCCACGAATACTTCGAAGCCTGTGACAGCTACCTGCCCGCGGCCAACATCGAGTACTACTACTACGATCAGCTCGGCTCTGCATACAGTGACCAGCCGGACGAGCCAGGTCTCTGGCAGCTCGATCGGTTCGTCGACGAGGTCGAACAGGTGCGGGTCGCGCTTGGCCTGGACGCCGGCAACTTCTTCCTCCTGGGTCACTCGTGGGGAGGGATCCTCGCCACCGAGTACGCGCTGCGCTACCAGGAGCACCTGAAGGGTCTGGTGATCTCCAACATGATGATGAGCATCCCCGCGTACAACGAGTACGCGCGCACGGTGCTGATGCCGGCGATGGATCAGGATGTGCTCGCGGAGATCAAGCGGCTCGAGGCTGACGGGGCAACCGAGACGCCTCGATATATGGAGCTGCTCAACGACCACTACCTGCAGCACGTGCTCCGCCTACCCGCTGAGGAGTGGCCGGATCCGGTCAACCGCGCGTTCGCTCATGTCAACCGATCGATCTACGTTCCCATGCAGGGACCGAGCGAGCTCGGCGCGAGTGGAATCCTCGCAAACTGGGACAGGACCGATGCCCTGGAGAGCATCAGCGTGCCGACTCTCGTGATCGGCGCAACCCACGACACCATGGACCCGGTGCACATGGAGATGGTCGCCGGTCGGATTCCCCACGGCCGATTCCTGCTGTGCCGGAACGGCAGTCACATGTGCATGTACGACGACCAGGTCACGTACTTCCGCGGACTGATCGACTTCATCATCGACGTCGATCACTGGAGCGCGTCCACGCACGCGCGCTGACGCGCACCACAGGGGCACCGACGCTCCGGGGGGGCTCCAGTGACCCTGAAGCCCCTATCCTGTGCCCGTGCGGGCTTCCCAGGATCGGCTCGGTGATGCTGCGCCGGGGCAGCAACGCTCGCTCTGGTGGATCTGCGCGGAGGCCGTGCTGCTCGCACTTGCGCCGGTCGCCGCCTTCTTCGGGCTGAGGCTGACCTTGATGGCGCCGCCCGATCTCAACGACCCGGCGATGCACACCACCTTCATGATCGATCCGCACGACATCTTCGTCCGCTACGCCGCCGTCTTCCAACCCACCGAACGGCTGCGCGAGGGGGCGCGGGTCGGGCTCCTGGTGCCCGGTCGAATTTCCTACGTCCTGTTCGGTGGCGTCCCCGGGTTTGTCGTGTTCCGGTACGTGCTCGCGTTGATCGCGGTGGTGCCGGCGTACCTGCTGCTCCGGCGCCTGTACAGCCGGGTTGCCGGGGTCATCGGGGTCATCGTCATTCTCAGCTGCCCGGTCATCATCCTGGCTTGGGGAACCGACTTTCCGGACTCGGCCGGCGTCTCATACCTGCTCGGCGGCCTCGCATGTCTGGTGATGCCGTCGGCGCGCCGCCGTGCGGGCTGGTTGATCGCTGCCGCAGTCCTGTTCACGCTTGCGGTCTGGGCGGTGGCCGCGTCGGCGCCGCTCATCCTCGCGACGCTACTCGCCTACTGGCTCGTGCGGCGCAAACGCGAGCGGCCGAATCTGTGGCGGGACCTGGCGCTGATCGCCGGCACCGCCGTGGGCATCACGGGTCTGCTTGCGATCGCCTCCGCGGTACTGATCGGCCCGTGGGACTACATCCTCACAACGTTCCAGTCGCTGATCTACCTCGCGCAGCCATCCCAGACGGTTGCGAACCATTCGCGCAGCCCCTTGTGGGCGCCGTACATCACCTACCTGCTCGTCCCACCGGCGGTGGGCCTCGCGTGCTACGCGGCATTCGGCGGGCGGCTCAAGGACGTGCTCGCGAGGGATCGCGTTGCGCGTCTCGGGCGCCGCCTCGGGACTATTCCAACAGCCCAGCTCTGCATAAGCCTGGCGTGCGCCTTCCAGATCGTGATCTACGCGATCCTGCAGTTCATCGGCAGCACGCAGGTGCTCGAGGTGCACTACTTCTCATCGCTGTTGTGGGCCTCGGTAGTGCTCACGCTCGCGATCACCATCGCCGAGCTGGGCGGTCCGATCCTCGAGCACGCGCGGTATCGCTGGCTTATCCCGGTGGTGCTCGTCGCCGTCCCGCTCGTGTTCGAGATCTCTCCCAAGGTGCCGCAGTTCGGATGGATGCCAGTCGGGTTGCTGATCGTGGTGGCGATCGTGCTGCTTGCCTGGGTCGCGACGAAGGAAGCAGGCTCGCATGATGTCGTGCGATCCCGACTCGTGATCGGCGGAGCACTCACTGCGATCATTGCAGGACTGCTCGTCCTGACGGTCACGCCGACGCAGCACAAGCACGAACGCGGCACCGTCGACGACACGTTCCCCGACTACGCGTACACGCTGGGCGGCAACGACCCCGCCTGGGGCGACGACTCGACGTGGGTGAACCTGTATGCGGTTACCACCGAGATGCCCACGTTCGTCGGTCCTGCCTCGTATACCGGCGAGCAGCTGCTCATGTGGTGGAACGGGAGCCAGCTCAAGGAACTGCGCGAGCCGATCGGCATCTTCCATGCGTTCTTCAATTCGATTCCGAGCAGCCTCGGCGACCTGACACCACTTGACAAATACTTCTTCGGGCAGCGTCATCCGGCGCAGATCCTGCTGATGAGCCTCACCGGACAGGGTTTCCAGGCGTCACTCGACTCGCTGAAACCGTTCGGAGCCGCGCTGGTGCGGGCTGGAGTCCTGCGGTCGGGTTCCGTGGCGCTCCACCTCTGGCTGATCGACCTCCACGAGTACTTGAAGACGCCATAAGCGTTCGGGGTCGCCCCGGACGCCACCCATCTCGTGACGATCTCGTGGTGGGCGCTGCGGCGGTCGTTCCCGCATGGGATCGTGGCCTGGATGACGCAGAGAACTCGCCGCGCGTCGGTCGCTCTCATGGCGCCGGGAGTGCTGGTCGCCGCGATGCTCGGCAGTGGCGGGCCGGTCGTCCATGCGGCAGCGGTCACGCCTGCCTGGACCGCCTACGCTGCCAGCTCGGGTTCGAACACGGTCACTCCCATCGATACGGCCACCGGGACCACGGGGGCGCCGATCGCGGTCGGGAGCAATCCCGGCGCCATCGCGATCACGCCCAACGGAATGACCGCGTACGTCGTGAATGTGGATGCAGACACGGTGACGCCGATCAACACAACGACCAATACCCCGGGGGCAGCGATCGCGGTCGGGTCGCTCCCGGAGGGGATCGCCATCGCGCCGGACGGCAAGACGGCCTACGTGACCAACACCTTTTCGAACAGCATCACGCCGATCAATATCGCGACCAACACGGCTCAGCCAACCATACCTGCCGGCTCCGAGCCGACCGGTATCGTGATAACGCCGAACGGAGGAACGGCGTACGTGGCGGATCTCGGCACGAACAGTCTGAGCCCAATCGATCTCGCAACCGGCGTCGCGGGCGCTTCGATCCCGGCGGGGACCTCCCCAGAGAATCTTGCGATCACGCCTGATGGAGCCACGGTCTACGTTGTCAACAACCGGTCGAGCAACGTGACGCCGATCAACACCGCAACCAATATCGCCGGGACGCCGATCACCGTCGGCATGAACCCCGACGACATCGTCATCTCGCCGGATGGGACCACCGCATACGTCACCGCGGTGGGCGGTCGGACCGACAACGTCACTCCGATCGACCTCGCCACCGCGACGCCGGGTAGTCCAATTCCGATCGCCGGGGGATCAACCGGGATGGCGATCACCCCTGATGGCAAGACCGTCTACGTCGCCGACTACAACGTGGTCACGCCGATCGACACTGCTACTGATTCGACTGGGACACCGATCACCGTGGGGACGAACACCTTCGCCATTGCGATCGCCCCCGACCAGGCGCCGGTGGCACGGCTTACCGTCACCGGCTCTGCACTCGGCATCGCGACCGACTTCGACGCTTCAGCGTCAACGGTCGCATACGGCAGCATCACGTCCTATGCGTGGAACTTCGGCGACGGCAACACCGCGACCACCACGACCCCGACCACCACGCACACATACGGGGCGGCGGGGACGTACACCACCGCTGTAACCGAGACAAGCGGAGGGGGAACCTCAACGACCCAGGTTTTCACCGGCATCACCATGAGCCGGAACGGCGGCCCCTCAGCGCGTGCCGCGCAGGAGGTCGCGATCGTGGCGCCCGGTGTGTATAGCGCACTGACGCCCTTCCGCGTGTGCGATACGCGCGCTGCGCCGCCGGCAAACCAGTGCACGGGTCATACCCTTGGCGCGGCATCTTCCATTGACGTGCAGGTCACCGGCAAGACAGGCCCGCTTGGCCAATCCGTGCCCGGCAGTGCACAGGCGGTCGCATTGAACGTGACTGCTGTCAGTGACGGTAGCGTGAGCAGTTACGTCAGCGTTTTTCCCACCGGCGAATCACTTCCAAGGGTCTCGAACATCAGCTTCGATGCCGGCACCGCACAGGCAAACCTGGTCGTCGTGCGACTTGCAGGTGGCGGTGACCTCACCGTGTTCAACGCGGCAGGCAGA
>DASZJB010000176.1:0-3336 GCA_035948615.1 Candidatus Dormiibacterota bacterium | reverse complement strand
GTTGGAGAGCACCCACGGTTCACCGAAGAGCGCGTGATGCGCCGGCGTGCGCGCGCGGTTGATGGCCAGATGTTCGAGTCGTTCGAAGAACACGCCCTGCGCCGGGGTCGACAGACTCCTGCATCTGCACGACACTGCGATGCGCCCATTCGGTCGCAGCACGCGCCGGATTTCCGCGAACGCCTGCCATGGATCCTCGAGATACGCGAGTGACTGTCCGAGGACCGCGACATCGAACATGTCGTCGTTGAAGACGAGCTGATGCGCGTCCATGACCGCGTAGTCGACGCCACGATCGCCGTTCGCCTGTTCGCGCGCGTGGGTGACCATGTCCGGGGAAAGGTCGAGCGCCACATGCCTGAGGTCCGACGTGCCGAGCCCCAGCGACCGGCTCACCAGGCCGGTGCCGCAGCCGATGTCGATCACTCGCTCGTGCGACTGGACGTCCGCAAAAGATGCGAGCCGTTCGGCGGCACGAACGTTTGCGCCCCCGGCCCATGAGTCGTATCGGTGTGCCCCCTCGCGATAGAAGTCGAGTTGCAGCTGCCGAAATGTGTCCGACTTGGGGGCCACCGTCACAGACTGTTCCCATTCCACCCGCGAAGGGGTCACAGGATCAGTACGATATGCGCCGAGCAGCGGACGAGAAGGAGAGGACACATCCATGGAAAACATCACTGAAGTCGAAGAGGCAGCGGCATCCATTCCACGCGGGGGTCACCGCAACGGCGCGTCAGGCGCCAAGGGAGTCACCCTGGGGCCGCGCGACGTCCTCAACGGGACCCTCACCATCGAAGGCGATCTCCACATCGAGGGGACTGCTGACGGCGAGATCACCGCGTCCGGGGACGTCGACGTCGAAGCATCGGCCACGGTCCGCGCCGGGATCGACGGACGCAACGTCACAGTCCGCGGGAATGTGACCGGCAATGTGGTGGCGCGTGCTCGCCTCACCGTGGCGGGGAGCGGTGTGGTGCTCGGTGACGTGCGCGCCTCGAGGCTTCGCGTCGATGACGGTGGCACCGTCAACGGCAGCATCACCATGGGTGCGACCGAGTAAGCGTCGTTTCCCCGGCCTCTCCGCATCGGCGAATTATCCGCCGTTCGGGGGTCGACGCTTCAGGCGGGCTTCTGCAGACCCTCGAGCAGGCGGGTGGTGGCGGCGGTCACCTCCAGCACGGCCGCGTCGAACGCCGGCTGATTTGCCTTGGACGGCGCCCGGTAGCCGCTGATCTTGCGTACGAATTGCAGTGCGGCGGCGCGGGTGTCATCCTCATCCGCAGGAGGTTCTGCACCACGGAGCGTCTTGATGCTTCGGCACATGCGTCGAGAATAGCGCGGCAGAGGGGACGTAACGCTGCGGCGTACTCATTGCATCGACCACAGCGGAGGTTCCCCAAATGCAACGACTTGTCCTGACCCTGGCCGGCGCCGCGATGCTCGCCGCCTGCGGCGCTGCCAGCACCCCCGGCACCTCGGCGCCGGGCACGAGTGCACCGGGTTCGACCGGCACGACGGTCACCACCGGGACCACCAAGCTCGGCACGGTGCTGACCGACTCGAAGGGCTTCACGCTCTACTACTTCCTCCCCGAGAAGGGCTCGACCATCGGCGCGTGCACGGGTGGCTGTCTGACCGCCTGGCCGCCCCTGGTGGTCACCGGAGCACCGACGGCCGGCTCAGGCGTGACCGGGACGCTGGCCACGGTGTCGATCATGGTCAACGGCGCGGCCGCCACCGAGGTCACCTACAACGGCTGGCCGCTGCACACCTTCGGGAGTGACAGCGCCGCCGGCCAGACCAACGGGCAGGGCGTCGCGGGCATGTGGTTCGCCGCGATGCCGGGCACCAGCGCGACGGCGACCGGCGCGACGACGGGCTCGGTCTCGACACCCACACCGGCGGCGACAAAGTCCCCAGGAGGTTATGGATACTGACGCCTCACAAAAGTGAGCGTCTTTCAGTACATCTCCGACAACTGGGACCAGATCGGGCCCCAGATCCTCACCCACCTCGAGATCGTCGGCGAGTGCATCGCCATCACGAGCCTGGTTGGGCTGGGGCTCGGTATCGCCGCCGCGCGATCCGAGCCCCTGTCCACGATCATCCTGGCGGTCACCAGCACCATCCTGACGGTGCCGAGCTTCGCGCTCTTCGGACTGCTCTCGATCTGGTTCGGGCTGGCCAACCCACCGGTCATCATCGGGCTCATCCTGTACGGCCTGCTCCCCGTGACCCGGAACACGCGAGCCGGCATCAAGACCGTGGACCCCGCGGTGGTGGAGTCCGCGCGAGGCATGGGCATGAACCCACGCCAGGTGCTGTTGAAAGTTGAGCTCCCGCTCGCGGTGCCCGTGGTGCTCGGGGGCATCCGCCAGGCGACGGTGATGATCGTCGCGATCGCCACGGTCGGCGCGACGGTCGGGGTCGACGACCTGGGCCAGACCATCCTTGCGGCGATCGGCCGCGGCAGCGGCCAGCTCGACACGGTGCTCGCCGGGATCCTCCCGGTCGCCGCCATCGGCATCCTCGCCGACCTGATCCTGGCGGGCATCCAGCGCGGCCTGTCGCGCGGACGCGTTTCCGTGGCGGCGACATGATCACCTTCGACCGAGTCGTCAAGCGCTACGCGAACTTCGTCGCCGTCGACCATCTGTCGCTCGAGATCAAATCGGGAGAGACGGTCATCCTGGTCGGCCCCTCCGGCTGCGGCAAGACCACATCCTTGAAGATGATCAACCGGCTGGTCGAGCCGACCGGGGGTGCCATCCTCATCGACGATCGCGACACCCGCACCTATGACGTCAACGATCTGCGTCGCTCGATCGGCTACGTCATCCAGCAGGTGGGGCTCTTTCCTCATCAGACCGTCGCCGAGAACATCGCGACCGTGCCGCGCCTGTTGGGGTGGACGAAGCAGCGGATCGCGGCGCGGGTGGAGGAGTTGCTGGAGCTGATCGCGCTTCCGCCCGCCGAGTACGCGCGACGGCTGCCTTCGGAGCTGAGCGGCGGTGAGCGGCAGCGGGTCGGGGTTGCCCGGGCGCTCGGTGCGGACCCGAACATCCTGCTGATGGACGAGCCGTTCGGCGCCATCGACCCGATCGCACGGGAGCGCCTGCAGAACGAGCTGCTCCGGCTCCAGAGCGTGGTTCGGAAGACGATCGTCTTCGTGACCCACGACATCGACGAGGCGGTCAAGCTCGGCGACCGGGTGGCCCTCCTCTCCAGGGGCGGCGTGCTCGAGCAGTTCGCGACCCCGGAGGAGCTCCTGGCCAATCCACAGTCCGAGTTCGTCACCGGGTTCCTCGGCGAGGGTCCCCTGGTGCGGAGGCTCGC
>DASZJB010000175.1:0-11134 GCA_035948615.1 Candidatus Dormiibacterota bacterium | reverse complement strand
CGGCTCGGGGTCGAAGTACGACTCGGCGGGTTGACGCAGGTCCTTGGCGGCGTCGACTGGGAAGTACACCTCGTCGAACACATAGCCGCAGACGCTCACGTCGGCGTGGTTGACCTTCACCCCGCCGACCAGACCCGGGGGACCGACCGGCACGGGCGTGCACTCGGCGCTCGAACCAGCGGTGGTGGGGTACCCGACCCCGAGCGCGCTGATGGTCCCGCCACCGCTCAGGAAGTCCGGGAGGATCGGGCTCGCGATGCGCAGAACGAACGCCACGAGCACCAGGGCGATCACCGCGATCACGTCGAAGCGACCCAGGTCGAGGAACCCGCGCAGGCCGGCCCGGACGAGCGGGGCGCCGCCATCCGGCTCAGCTTTGGTAGGCTCTGGGGTCAGTACTTCGGTTGACATCTCTTTACAAGAATTGGAGGTTCCTTTACTGCTATCCTGAGAATCGAGGGGTACAGTCAAGGCCGCAGTCCGCAGGCTGCCCACGTATGAAACTCATTCCCTTCCTGAAAGGCCGGAGGGTTCCCCCTCCGGTCTTTTTTTGCCCATCGGCGCTCATGGAAGGCGGCACGCCGCCGGCGCGCGACGAGGGGGTTCGCTCACGCGAGGGATGCTGACATAGGCGTCAGCCCCGCGGACGCGCCGACCCTCAGGCTGCTGTCGAGATCCGGGGAGCGCCGGTCGGGGCGATCGCGAGCATCCGGTCGATGGCGCCCCTGGCCTGGGCGGCGATCGCCGGGTCGACCGTCACCCGCGGACTCATCCGTTCCAGCGACAGCGCGACCTTCTCGAGCGTGATCTTCTTCATATAGGGACACACCGCCGCCTCCGACGCGGCGAGGAACCGCTTGCCGGGGGACTGCTCCTGCATGCGGTGGAGAATGCCGATCTCGGTGGCGACGATGAACGTCGAGGCCGGGGAATCGGCGGCGCGCCGGACCATGCCCTCCGTCGACGTCACCACGGTCGCCGGGCCGGCGATGTCCCCGGTGGACATGCGATAAAGCGTGGACGAGGTGCAGCCGCATTCGGGGTGGATGAGCAACTCCGCGTCCGGGTGCTCGCGCCGCATCGCATCGAGGCGCTCGGGGACGATGCCGGCGTGGACGTGGCACTCCCCCATCCAGACGTGCAGCTTGCGACCGGTCACCCGCTCCAGGTGGGCACCGAGGAACATGTCCGGGCAGAACAGGATCTCGCGGTCGGCCGGGATCGAGCGGATCACCGCCTCGGCGTTGGATGACGTGCAGCAGTAGTCGGAGAGCGCCTTCACCTCCGCGGTGGTGTTGACGTACGACACGACCACCGCCCCGGGGTGCTGGGCTCGCCAGCCGCGCAGCTGATCGGCGTCAATGGTGGCGGCGAGTGAGCAGCCGGCCTCGAGATCGGGGAGGAGCACGGTCTTCGCCGGGGACAGGATCGCCGCCGTCTCGGCCATGAAGTGGACACCGCAGAAGACGATCACCGAGGCGTCGGTCTCTGCCGCCTGTTGCGAGAGACCCAGCGAGTCGCCGACGAAATCGGCGATGTCCTGAACCTCGGGGCGCTGGTAGTTGTGCGCCAGGATCACCGCGTTGCGATCGTGCCGCAACCGCTCGATCCGGTCGAGCAGCGTGGCCCGGCCGTGCGTCGCAACGTCCCGCTCTACTGTGATCATCCCGCCATCTGTCCCCGGTTTCATGGGGATCCCTGGATTTAGGTCAGATTGACCTAAGCTAGTATACCAGGGTCGGGCGCGACTCTCCGGCGGAGGTTCACAACGCCGATCCTTCGTCTACCGTGATGCCCGTGACGGTGATCGGGGTGTTGGTCCGGCCGAGAAGCACGTTCGCCACACTCGCGGGCTCACCGCGTCTCCTGCCCGGGTTCGCCGCCGTCGTGGGGAGCGGCATCGTGGCCCTCGCGCTCGGACTGCTCGCCAACCAGATCGGAGGTGGCGGCGGGCCGGGGACCGTGGCGTCGCTGCTGCTGCCGATCCTGTTTCTCGTGTACTGGGGCGCGGCTGCGCTGATCATCGATGCTGCCGCGGGGCTGTCACACCGATCCGGACGTTGGCGTCCGTACCTCGCTGTGAGCGGGTTCACGTTCATCCCGTGGATCGCCTACGGCGTTCTCGCCGTGCTCGAGGCCGCCGCCGGCACCAGCACCGTCGCCGAGTCGCTGATCGCATGGCTGACGCTGCCGCTGCTGGGATGGTTCCTCTACCTGACCGCGCTCGCCGTGCAGGCGGTGTTCGACGTGACTCCGTTTGTCGCAGCGGCGCTGGCGCTGTTGCCGGACGCGGTGCTCCTGTTCCTCCTGGTCGCGCTGCTCGTCGCGGCCAACCTCTGAGTGACCGGCGCGCGGACCGCCATGCCATTGCGGCACATCCGTATCCCACCGACGCTGGTCGTCGCAGCCGCGTACGTCGTTCTTGCTTTTCTTCTGACCATCTCGGCGTGGGGCGCTCCCGCCACAACGTACGTCGGCGAAGGGCCCGATCCACTCCAGGCGATGTGGGCGATGGGCTGGGTGCCGTTCGCGGTCGGACACGGCCTCAACCCGCTGATCACCACCCACATGAACAGTCCGACGGGCTTCGACCTGCTGTGGGCCGATCCGTACACGCTCCCGGTCACCGTGCTGACCTGGCCCGTGACGCTCGCGTTCGGGGCGATGGTCACGTACAACCTCGTGGTCACACTCGGTCTCGCGCTTGCGGCCTTCTGCGCATACCTCGCGATTCGCCGTTGGGTCGCCGGCACCGTCGCGGCGGCGGTGGGCGGCGTGCTGTACGGGTTCTCGCCGTACATGACCGGTCAGTACCTCGGTCACGTCAGCCTGATCCTCGCCGGCATCACGCCGCCAATCGCGTTGATACTCCTCGACGAGATCGTCGTGCGTCAGCGCCTGCGGGCGCGCACGCTCGGAATGCTCGCCGCCGCGTTCGCCGTCGTGCAGTTCTTCATCTCGCAGGAGGTGCTGCTGACCGAGATCATGGCGGCCACGCTTGTGGTGATCATCCTTGCGATCACGCACCGCGACGAGGTCCGGGCGCGCGCCGGGTTTGTCGTGCGCACGCTTGGCATTGCTGGTGTGGCCGCCGCCGTCCTGCTCGCGTATCCCACCTGGCTGCAGTTCTTCGGGACGGACCACCTTGTCTCCGCGGGCGCCTTGCGCGGGACCGACATCTACGTCACCGACCTCGCCAATTTCGTCGTTCCAACTGTCGCGCAACTGCTCTCACCCCCGGTCGCGACCACGATCTCGTCGCATTTCACCGGCAACGCTTCGGAGTGGAACGCCTACCTTGGAATTCCGCTCATCGTGCTGCTCGTTGGCGCGACCGTGCGCTTCTGGCGTGTGCCGCTGATCCGGACCGCCGGACTCGTCGCGCTGATCGTCTCGCTGCTCTCACTCGGTCCGCATCTGCACGTACAGGGACATCAGGTCCTCGCATTGCCCCTGCCGTGGTGGATTCCTGCGCACCTGCCCGTCTTCGAGGACATCCTCCCCGCACGACTGATGGTCTACGTCGATCTCGCGGCCGCGATCATCTTCGCTTTCGTGCTGCGCGCACTCTGGCTGATGCGCTCGAGGTTGGCGCTCAACCTCGTTGTGGCGCTCGTCGTGCTGCTCCCGCTCACACCGACACTCCCCGCGCCGGCCACGACGCTGGCCGCTCGCGCTCCCTTCACCACTGAACAGAGCGCACACGCGCTTCGTGGTGCGAACGTGCTGTTCGAGCCCATCCCGAGCCTCGAATATCCCGACTCGATGCTCTGGCAGCGAACCGCGAACTACACGTTCAGCATGCTCGGCGGATATTTCATCGGGCCCTACGCACCGGGCGTCGAGGACCTACAGCGAACGATCCACGATCTGACCGCGCGATCCGTGACGGCGACGGTGTCGCCCTCGGAACAGGTCGCGCTGCTTTCGGCCTTGCGGGCACTCATGGTCACCACGGTGATCGTCGATCCCACGATCGTGACCCCGGGTGCGCCGTCGCTGTTCACCCAGCTCCTCGGCCCTCCGGTCGCGGAGGACGGCTTCCTCGTCTGGCAGGTCACGCCCGGCTAGGACCGCGATACCGATCGGTGACAACCGATGGTCCGCCGATGGCATCACGCCTATCCTTTGCCGGTGACTCCCGAACGGTCGCGCGGCGGCGCGCCAGTCGTCAGCCTCGTCATTCCCACGCGCAACGAGGCGAACAACGTGCAGCCCCTGGTGGACAGGGTCACCACCGCGCTGGCCGCGACGCCGTTCGAAATCTGCTTCGTCGACGACAGCGATGACACCACCGGGGATCTGCTGCTCGACCTCGCTCAGACCAACCCGTCGATCCGCTGCCTGCTTCGGCAGGGCGCCGACCGCAACGGAGGCCTGAGCACCGCTGTCGTCGCCGGTCTGCACATGGCTCGCGGGCTGTACGTCTGCGTCATGGATGCCGACCTGCAGCACCCACCGGAGCTCATCCCGCAGCTCCTCATCGAGGCCGAAGGCGGCGCTGACCTCGTGGTCGCGAGCAGGTACGCACCCGGCGGGAGTCATGAAGGCCTCGGCACCCCGGTGCGCCGCCTGGTGAGCCGCGAGGCGACGGTGGTGGCGCGGCTGCTGTTCAAGGAGGCCCGCCAGAGCTCCGATCCGCTCTCCGGCTACTTCCTCTGCCGCCGCGCCCTCATCGATGGGATCGAGTTCCGGCCGGTCGGCTTCAAGATCCTGCTCGAGCTGCTCGTCTGCGTGCCCGATCTGCGCGTGGTCGACGTCCCGGTCACCCAGGCCCCCCGCGCCGAGGGGGTGAGCAAGGCGACGGCCCGCCAGGGGCTCCTCTATCTGCGCCACCTCCGGTCGCTCTTCTTCGATGTTCCCGGCTCCGCGCGGGTGTGGAAGTTCGGGCTCGTCGGGCTCAGCGGGCTCTGCGTCTTTCTTCCCGTGCTCGCGATCCTCAGCGGCATCGCGGATCTGAACCCGCTGATCGCCTTCGTCCCCGCCTTCGGGCTCAGCGCCGCATGGAACACGGCGATGAACTGGCGCCTCACCTTCGGCGATCAGCGCCGTGGTGGCGCCGGACCTCGCCACTACCTGGAGTTCGCGCTCCTCAGTGGCTGCGTCATGTTCTGCGTCTTCGCCGTGCTCATCGACATCGGGGTGCCCAGCGTCCTCGCCGGCCTGGCCGCGGCGCTGGTCGCGATGCTGCTCAATGGCCTAGTCAACCGCGCGCACCTACATCACAGCCCCTCCATGTGGGCGTCGGTGGCGATCGACCACGGCGTGCAGGGCGGTCTGGCGCGCCTCGCGGACGAGGTGGGCGCGGATCGCGCGTACCTTCTGCCCGCGCGGGGAGACTCGTCCTCGGGCCTGCCCGAGGGTCTGCTCGCCCACGTGATCACCCACCGGCATCCGGTCCTGCTCACCGAGGCGGCGTCGTACCGGGCCCAGCGACGATCCAACATCGAGACGGCCTCGCGCATGCTGATTCCGGTGGTGCGCGATGACCAGGTCGCCGCCGTGGTGGTCTGCGAGCGGTTCGCTCCCGGGGGATTCGAGGCCACAGCGCTGGAAACCGCAACCCTGGCGGTGGCCGCGATCGAACCGCTGCTGAGCGCCGCCTCGAGCGACCAGCCGGAACGACCCGAGGTGGCGCCGGCGCGAGCCGCGCCCGGGCCGGCGAGGTAGCTTCGACGGCGGCGGGGGCGTTGGTCGGGGACCACGATCGGCTCGCGGTCCGCAGGCGTGGAGCGACGCGCTCGGCATTCTGCGTCGCGGGGATCGTGGTGGCCGCCGGGCTCCGCGCCGCCCTCGGCGCGCCCGCCGCCGCCGCGTCGATGCCCGCGGGCGGCGTCTTCGCGGTCTCGCTGCTGGCCGTGGCGATCGCCGCGGGATGGCGTCCTGGACCGCCCAGGCTCGCAGCCGTCGCGCTCGGCGCCGCCGGCGGCGGAGTGCTGATCGGCTCCTGGCTCATCGCCGGTGGATCGCCCGTCATCGAGATTGCTCCGACCAACGCCGGGCTCGCGATCTGGACACCGCTCGTCGCTGTGGTGGCGGTCGCCGAGGAGGTCGCCATGCGAGGAGCACTCTTCGACACGATCCGGTCCGGGTGGGGCGACGGCGTCGCCCTGGCGGCTACAACCATCCTCTTCGCGGTGCTGCATGTGCCGCTCTATGGCGTCGGATCCCTGCCTCTCGACCTCGCCGCCGGCATGCTCCTCGGCGGACTCCGGATCGTGAGCGGCGGCGTGCTTGCTCCGGCGCTTGCCCACGTGCTCGCCGACCTCGCCGGCGGGTGGCTGCTGTGACCGCCCGGCGGGGCTGGATCGTCGTCGGGCTGTCGGTCCTTGCGCTGACCCTCGTCTGGCGATTCCTTCCAGCTGGATCGCCGCCGATCTACGACGGGCAGTGCATCGCCAATCCATATGTGGCGTTCGGCAGCAATCCCGCGCCGCAGGGAGCTTCCAAGACATTTCCAGCTGCGAGTGCGTTTCCCGCCGCGGAGGTGCTCACCGGCGAGACCCCGCCCCAGGCACAGATCCTCATCGAGCCCGGCACCTTCGTCAACTCGACCGCGGTGACCGTGAGCATCACCCCGGTGGCGGCGCCGGCGGCCAAGCCGCCCAACGGGACCATCGAGGGCAATGTCTACCGATTCTTGGCGAGCAATGCCGCCGGAACCGAGCTCGAACCGGCATCGCCGTCGCTCGCCGTGTTCGTCATCCTGCGCGGCCTCTCGTCGTTCCCCGCGCCGACGATCGACCGGTTCAACGGCACGTCGTGGACGCCGCTGCCCACCTTGAACGCGGGCTGCGGGAATACCTTCGAGGTGACCTCGGCTCAGCTTGGTGAGTTTGCGGCGGTGCGGCCCGGCGGCCACACCGCGACGATCCCACCGTCGGGCGGCGGTGTCCCCGGCGTCGCGATCGTCGCCGGACTCGCCGTCCTGCTCATCATCGTCCTCGGTGTGCTCTTCAGCCTCGACCGCCGCCGCAGCGCGGCGGGCGAAACGCCGCAGTCCTGAGGACGTCAGGCACGAAGCCTCGGGGTGCCAAGCCAGCTCTCCATCTCGACGAGCCAGCGTTCCCCGGGCGGCCCCATGCCGGCACCGGGCACGCCGAGCCGTTGGAGGATCGTACGTCGCCCTCCGAGCCGGACCGTCAGGTGGTGCGGGAGCGATGCCAGGTCCTGCGCGGCTTCGAGTGCAGTGTCCTCGTCGTCGGCGAGACCGTCGATCAGCCCAAGCTCCACCGCCCGGGTGCCGAGCCACACCTCGCCGGTGGTGACCCTCGCGAGCCCCTCCTCGTCGTACCCACGGGCCGAGCGCACCGCCCCGGTGAAGCGCCGGAAGATGGCATCGACGAGCTCGCGCTCGTGTGCCGCGTCATCCTCGGTGGGCTCGCGCCAGGGCGCGCCGAGGTCCTTGAACGGGCCCGTCTTGGTGACCACGACGCGCGCGCCCGCACGACGCAGCGCGTCGACCAGGACCGGGCGAACGCTGATCACCCCGATCGACCCCACCAGCGCACTGGGAAATGCGAGCACTCGCGTCGCCGCGCAGGCCAGGAAGTACGCGCCGGAGGCTCCAACCCCCTTGATCCACGCGACCACCGGCTTGCGCGCGGCCAGCCGACGCACCGCCACGTAGAGCTGCTCGGAAGCGATCGCGGTGCCTCCGGGCGAGTCGATCTCGAGGAGAACGGCGCGTATGCGACCGTTCCGGCGCGCCTGGCCGATGGTGCGGATCAGCTCATCGGTGCGCGCCGCACCGCCGATCGCCCCGCGCACCTGCACAACGCCGATCCTGCGGCGGTCGGTGATGCCGGCGAGCCGGTCGGGCAGACCGCGCTCAGAGATCACCCGCCCATGCTAATCGGCCCGCACGCGGCGGTGAGCTCAGCTCAGTGCTCGCCGGCCCCCCGAGCTGCCACCGCGTCGCGCAGGGTCGTGCTGACCGGCTGGCTGGTGACGTTCATGACCAGCCCGATGGTGTCGCCGTCGTCCCACCCGCACAGCGAGACCAGGGTCAGCGGCGCCGGCCCGGTCGCGGGTGAGCAGATGAAGGTGCTGCCGCTCGTGGTTGTGTTGAGCGTCTTACCGGCGACGATCACCCCCTGGGTCTTGAGCCCAGCTGTGAAGTCGGTGAAGAACTGGGTGGTGCTCGTCTCGATGTTGGTTCCCTGGGCTAGCAGCACCACCAGGGTCGCGCGTCCGGCCTGGCCGTAGACGCCGCTGACCACGCGGGTGGCGCCGTACTGCTGCATGACGTGCTGCATCTGCTGCGTCACCGCCGCCGTCGCAGGTGTGTGAATCGCGGTGAGGGTTCCGACCGAGGACGGCGTGCTGATGCTGTGACCGGCATGCGCCCGGCCAGCGAGCCACTGATAGCCCGCGAACCCAAGGATCACAAGGAGGATGGCCGTGAGCACGATGCCCAGGAGCTGCTTGCCCGAGAGCCGGCGTGTTTGTCGGGCTTCAGGCACCATCCACGCGGACCGGTCCCGGTTCGCGTTGGGGATCTCTCTGGTTTCCCATGCGGGCCCGTCCGCCGCCACGGCGCGTCCGCGGTTCGGTAGGAATGGCTGGTCGCGGCCGCGGATGTTCCATCCGCTCCCGCCCGGGCTCACCGGACCGGCAACCTCGACGGGTTCGGGACGGATGCCGATGGTCGGCGTGGAGAGCCGCTGCTGCGCGGCGACGTTCGAGGCTGGAACCGCCTCGAACGCCGGCAGTTTCGACCCCGGCGGCGGCTCGGTCGATGGCGTCCTGGGATCGGGCGCCGGCGGCGACATCAGTGGAGACTGCTTGAGAGTTCGAGGGTCGGGGGCCACCGGGGGAAGTGGCGTGCGCGGCGCGGCCTCGAAGGCGAGATGAGGACCGCCGCTCTCGCGCACCGGTTCGCGTGCCGCGGGGGCGCGTTCGTAGTGAGTCTGGTCCTGGACCTTCTTGAACGAGAGGGGAGCTCCGCCGCCCTCTGGGTTGCGCTCGGTCATCTGTTCCATCCCGCATGGCGCGCGGCGTAGCAATCGAGATGCCCTGAGCCTATGACGGCGGTCGCGCCCAGCACCGGTGATGTCAGGACACTGCTGCCGGAGTGTCACGGATGTGTCACGCCCTGTCCACGGCGTATGGCGATGGCAAATTTGGCTCAGCGGTAGTCGTGCGATCCCGGGAATCCAGCCTCCGGACGTGACGGTCCGGGATGGGCGATCGGGTCGCCGTCCGGCGTCAGCGCGGTCACGTTTTCGACGAGCACATTGACCCGTCCGTGCTCCACCTGGAGCCGGCCGTCGACCATGAGCAGGGGATGACGGCTCACCTCGAGCGTGCGCTGCACGACCGGCGGACGGAACACCAGGTCGAGGTGCGCATCCTCGTCGGCAAGCGTGAAGAATCGGAAACCGCGTGCCGTCGACGGCTGCTGACGAGTGATGACCAGTCCAGCGACCCGGATCCTTGTGCCGTCGACGAGGTCGCGCACCTTCGCGAGTGGCACGCATCCGAGCGCAATCAGCCGTTCACGCATGAACGACACCAGGTGAGGGCCGGTGCTCACCTCGGTAAGCGCGTACTCGGTGTTCACCCGTGTGCGCTCGTCCATCGCGGGCAGTGGTGGTGGCGGCGCCGGAAGCGATACCAGCGGTGGCACCGGGTCGGTGCTCGGATCGTGTGGCGTGTGGGGTGCGTCGCCGAGCCGGTTGCCCGCGATCGCGCCGCTGCCTCGCGGCGGGCCGGTCACCACCGCCGCGGCGACCACGGATTGATCGGCCGGCGCGATGGTCGCTCTCCGGCGTCGCCGTGGCGGCAGCGACTCCTCGTTCTCCTTCAGCGTCCAGAGCAGTTGACGGCGCGACCTGCCGGCGGCCACCGCGTCGAAGGCGCCGACGCGGATGAGGTTTTCCATCGCAATCCTGGGCAGGAGCGTGTGCCGCCAGAAATCAGCCACCGAGGTGTTGGCCCCGGCAACCACCGCGTCATCACACGCGGCGCGTGCCGACGGGCCCAGCCCGCGCACATATGCGAACCCGAGCCGTATCCCGAAGCCGGCAGGCTCGAGAGCTTCGACAGTGCATCGCGCCCGGCTCTTGGTGACATCGACCGGCAAAATCTTGACCCCGTGCCGCTTGGCATCGTCGACGAGGACCGACGGATGGTAGAAGCCCATCGGCTGAGCGTTGAGCAGCGCGCACGTGTAGTGCGCTGGGTATGTCATGCGCAGCCACGCAGTCTCATATGCGGTGCGCGCGAACGCCGCAGCATGCGACTTGCAGAAGCCGAACTCCGCGAAGCCGGCGACGCTCTTGAAGATCTGCTGCGCCACCGACTCATCGAGGTCGTGCTCGATGCAGCGATGGATGAAGCCGTCGCGGAGCTCCTCCATCTCCACCCGGGAACGGTGCCGGTTCATCGCCCGGCGAAATCGATCCGCTTCACCGGCGGTGTACCCGGCGATCTCCATGACGATGCGCAGGATCTGCTCCTGGTAGAGGACGACGCCGCAGGTTTCCGCCAGAATCGGCTCTAACTTGGGATGCAGGTAGGTCACGGGCTCGAGCCCCTGGCGGCGGCGAAGGTAGGGATGGACCGCGTCACCCTGGATCGGACCAGGACGGATGATCGCCACCTGCACGATCAGATCGTTGAAACAGCGAGGCTGCGACTGCCAGAGCGATTGCTGCTGGGCGCGCGACTCGATCTGGAAGAGCCCGATGGTGTCGACCTTGCAGATCACGTCGTAGACACGCGGGTCATCGAGCGACAGCGCATCCAGGTCCGGTCGCTCCCCGGTGGTCTGCTCGATGACGTCGAGGCACTCAGCGATCGCCGAGAGCGTGCGCAGCCCGAGCAGATCCATCTTGATGAGCCCCATGTCCTCGACGTCGTCCTTGTCAAACTGCACGACGACCCGTCCCGGCATCGTCGCCCGCTCCACCGGCACGACGTCCACGAGTGGCTCGCCGGTGACGAGCATGCCGCCGACATGGATGCTCAGATGACGAGGAGTGCCCTCGATGCGCCGCAGGATGTCGATGAACTGCTGCCACGCGCGGTTCGGCACCGCGAGGGCGAGTGCCGTCGGTGGGGGTGCTACGACGGCCGGTGACCTCGGTGCAGGCACCACGAGGCCGGGTGACGTGGCGGGGGGGAGCCG
>DASZJB010000174.1:0-1892 GCA_035948615.1 Candidatus Dormiibacterota bacterium | reverse complement strand
GTCTCCATCAGGGGGACCAGGCGCCGAGCGATCTTGGTGTCGACCTCGCCGAGCGAGACCCCGCGCGAGGTCTGCGCCCTGAGCGTCGACCCCTCCCGGTAGAGCTCGACGACATCCCCTGGGGCGATATCGACGGTGGCCGACTTCGAGGGCGCGCTGAGGACCGTGATCGCGCTCTTGCCGGGCTCCTCGGTGAACAGCTCGACGTCGATTGCGGCCGCCGAACCGGCGGCAGTGCTCTTGCTCTCGAGCATCGCGGTGAGCTTGCGCACGTTCTTCTGCGCGATCAGGTTGAGCGGGTTGATCTGGAGGGAGGCCGAGTACGACGCCAGCCCTTCCTCGCGCCGGCCGAGCTCGGTCAGCGCCTTGCCGATGCGGTTGAGCGTGTCCTCGTCGGCTCCGTGGCGCTCGACGAGCGACTGATTGACAGCGAGCGCGTCGGCCCAACGGCTCTCGAGCGCGAGCGCAATAGCCTCGTCGACGAACAGGCTGCGAGGCTTCACACGTTCTTCAGACACCAAACACCACTCCGCATTCAAGGGTCAGGACCGCTGCAAGTGCACTTGCTCCCGACCCACGGCCGAGAGAGGCAATCGGGTTCGCTATGATAGCTGCTCAGTGAGGCGCGTCCGTTCCCTTTGCGATCTCTTGACACCGCGCCAGTCATGACGCGGATCATTTCGGTCGCGAATCAGAAGGGCGGTGTGGGCAAGACCACAACCGCAGTGAACCTCGCCGCAGCCATCGCAGAGGCCGGCTGGAAGGTCCTCGCGGTCGATCTCGATCCCCAGGGACACCTCACCATCAACATGGGTTGCCGGCGGCCGGACGAGCTCGAGCGGACGATCTACGACCTCCTCACCGACCATCGAGTCAGCGTCGCCGACGTGCTGCTGACCTCTGAGGGCATGGGGCTCGATTTCATCCCTGCCAACATCGACCTCAGCGGCGCGGAGCTGCAGCTGGTCACCGAGTTCGGACGCGAATCGATCCTCAAGGAGAAGCTCGAACCGGTTGACGGCCGCTACGACTACGTGATCATCGATTGCCCACCGTCACTCGGCCTGCTCTGCATCAACGCGCTGGTCGCATCGACGGACGTGATCATCCCGCTGCAGTGCGAGTACTTCGGCATGAAGGGGATGCAGCAGCTGCAACGCACCATCGACCGCGTGCGCGCCAAGCTGAACAGCCACCTGCGCGTCGCCGGGATCCTGCCGACCCTCTACAAGTCGCGCACCCTGCACAGCCAGGAGGTGCTCGATCTCGTCAAGAGCGCGTATCCCGACCTCGTGTTCCCGATCACCGTCGACTCATCGATCAGGTTTGCCGAGACTCCCCTCGCGGGCCAGTCGATCCTCGAGTACGCCCCCAACTCGCCTGGGGCTCGCTCCTACCGGGCTCTCGCCAAGGCCGTCATCGCCCAGGATCGGGACGACGGCACCATCGAGGTCTCCGGGAGCGCGGAACGTCCTCGCGAGCGGGTGCGCGCGGCACGAGGGTGATGCGCGGATTCCGCCGCGCCCAACTGCGCGGCAGCGACGAACTCTTCCGGTCCGCGGAACCCGAACAGCTCGACGCCCCGCTGTCGCCCGGCGTCAACGACGACGCCGCCCACCCGGTCCCGACCGCCCCAGCGCCCCACATGCGGTCGGTCCGGTTGACCGACGACGAGTTGCGGATCCTCTCGGAAGCCGTGCAGCATCTCAAATTCCCCAGCAAGGCGCCGACGCGCCCGTCCGTCGACGATTTCGAGAAGCTGGAGGTCCTCCGCCAGAAACTGCTCGACGCCCTGTGAGGGTGGGAGGCGAGGGCATCGACTGCGGCGGGCACGGGGGCGGAACGCCTTCGCCGTTCCGCCCCTCGCTCTGGCCGGGGGGGGTAGCCCCGGC
>DASZJB010000173.1:0-4226 GCA_035948615.1 Candidatus Dormiibacterota bacterium | reverse complement strand
ATCATCGGCGTTCTGCGTAGCACCGGCGCCGAGGTCGGCGTGCTTCATCCACTCCAGGCCCTCGCGGGACCGGACAGCGCCTCACTCCTCGAAGGCGCGTACTTCCGGATCGACGCCACCGGCCTGCTCCGGCAGCGGCTTCTGGCGTTGGTGGCCGCACTCCACGCCGCCCCGCTCGAGATCGACCCCGCGGCCGCGCCGCTCTATCACGCCGCGGCGGTGCTCGCCGGGAACGCCCCGCTCGCCCTGCTCGCGGAGGCGACGCGACTGCTCGAGGCCGCCGGGGTGCCCTCGGAGGCGGCGCACTCGGCGCTCGCGGCCCTGCTCGAGGGCGCCGCGCACAACGCCCGGCGGGCGGGACCTGCCGCAGCGCTCACCGGGCCGGTCGCACGCGGGGATGGAGACGCCATCGCCGCCCATCTGGATGCGCTCGCGCCATATCCCGAAGCGCGCGACCTCTACCTGACTCTCACGCGGGCGATGGAGTCGCTGCTCGCGACCCGGCCGGCCGCGGGTGACGCCGGCGCCCAGGTGGCCTGAATCATGACCGTCACGATTCGGGAGCTCGCCGCATGGAAAGCCGAGCGGCGGCGCTTCGTCATGCTCACCGCGTACGACTATCCGACGGCGCGGCTGCTTGCGGAGGCGGAGATACCGGTGATCCTGGTGGGGGACACCCTCGCCGACAACGTCCTCGGGTACGCCAACACCCTCCCGGTGACCATGACCGAGATGCTCCATCACGCCCGCGCCGTGGCGCGCGGTGCCCCCGACCAGCTGCTGGTCGGTGATCTTCCGTTTGGGACATATCAGCGTTCCTGCGCGGATGCAATCGACAACGCCGTGCACTACCTGCAGGCAGGCATGCACGCGGTCAAGCTCGAGGGCGGCGGGTGGGTGGTCGAGACGGTTGCCCGGCTCACCCAGCGCGGAATCCCGGTGATGGGTCACCTCGGGCTCACGCCCCAGTCCATCAACGCGTTCGGCGGCCTGAAGGTCCAGGCCCGAAGTGCCGGCGACCGGGAGCGGCTCATCGCGGATGCGCACGCCCTCGAGGAGGCGGGTGCCTTCGCGATCGTCCTCGAGGGGATACCCCGGGACCTGGCGGCGCAGGTGACCGGCGAGCTCGTTGTCCCCACCATCGGCATCGGCGCGGGGCCGGACTGCGATGCCCAGGTCCTGGTCATCCACGACCTCCTCGGCATCACCGGTCACCTCCGTGGCGCTGCGCCGAAGTTCGTGAAGCCGTATGCCGACCTCGGCGATCGCATCGTCGACGCGGCGCGCGCATACGCGGACGACGTGCGCGAGGGCCGGTTCCCTGACGATGCCCATTCCTTTCACTGACACACCGGACCTTTCCGCCAACCCGCTGGAACTGCTCGCAACCCCGGCAGAGCTCCGACAGTGGTCCGAGAGGTTGCGCGCCGCCGGGCTCTCGGTGGGAATGGTGCCGACCATGGGAGCACTGCACGCCGGCCATCGCTCGCTGATCGATCGTGCGGTGGCTGAGAACGACAGGGTGGTGGCGACGATCTTCGTCAATCCAGCCCAGTTCGGCCCGAGCGAGGACTTTGCTCGGTACCCCCGGACCATGGACGCGGACCTGGAGGTGCTGGTCGCGGCTGGAGTCGACGCCGCCTTCGTGCCGAGCGTCGAGACCATGTATCCACCCGGCCTGGTCACCAGGCTCGACATCAGCGGGCCGCTCGGCGATCGCCTGGAAGGGGCGAGCCGGCCCGGCCATTTCAACGGGGTTGCGCTGGTGGTCACCAAGCTGCTGGTCGCCGGCCTCCCCGACCGGGCATATTTCGGGCAGAAGGACGCGCAGCAGTGCGCTGTCGTTCGGCGCCTCGCCCGCGACCTCGACACGGGCGTCGAAATCGTTGTGTGTCCAACGGTTCGGGATCCTGACGGCCTCGCCATCTCGAGCCGCAACGTCTACCTCAACCCCGAAGAACGCTTACGGGCATTGGCCATCCCATCCGGCCTGGCCGCGGCGATGGCCCGATTCGAGGCCGGCGAACGAGACGCGACAGCGCTGGCAACAACTGTTCGGTCCTGCCTGGAGAACGAAAGACTGGACGTCGACTACGTTGCCGTGGTAGAGGCGGACACCTTTTCGGAGGTCGAAACCGCAGCCCCCACAAACCAAATCGTACTGGCTGCTAGAATAGGGAGCACACGGTTGATTGATGTCGTTCGGCTGGGGGTCGACACAGCGCCCGTTGGTCGTGGCGTCTAGGGGAGATCATGCAGCGGGTCATCATGAAGTCGAAAATCCACGGCGCCACCTCCCGAGTCGTGGTCGACTTCGATGCGTCGTGCCACACGCGCGACGTCGCGCCGGTGATTTCGCGTGGCATTGCAGGCAACATCCGCGAGCAGGCGGCGAGCGCGTGATCAACAGGGCTGCACCGACGGATTACGACGTGGTCGTCGTCGGGAGTGGCATAGCAGGACTCTCAGCGGCACTGAGCGCGGCGCCGAACGCGCGGGTTGCGGTTGTCACCAAGGGCGCGCTCGATGACGGGTGCAGCCGGTTTGCGCAGGGTGGTATCGCGGCCGCTGTCGGCGACACCGACTCAGCGGAGTTGCACTACGAGGACACCATTGCCGCAGGTCGGGGCCTGTGCCATCCAGATGCGGTGCGTGTGCTCGTCGAGGAAGGACCCGCACGAATCCGCCAGTTGATCGACTGGGGCGTCGCTTTCGATACCCAGGACGGAGAGTTGCTGCTCGCCCAGGAGGCGGCGCATTCGCGTCCTCGCATCCTCCACGCGCGTGGCGACGGGACCGGCCTCGAGGTGGAGACAGCATTGATCCGGCGCCTGCGCGCCAGCAGTGCACGGGTCATCGAGCACGCTGATGTCACCGGGATACTCACCACCGCCGACGGTCTCGCGTGCGGTGTATCGATCACCACAGATCCAGGGGAGTCGCACGTCACCACGCTGTCATCCGCGGCAGTCGTCCTCGCCAGCGGTGGAGCGAGCCGCCTCTGGCGGAACAGCACGAACCCCGAATCCGCCACCGGCGACGGTGTCGCTCTCGCGTACACGGCCGGTGCTGACGTTTCGGGTATGGAGTTCGCGCAGTTTCATCCGACCGCGCTCGCGGTGGACGGCGCGCCCAGGTTCCTGATCAGCGAGGCGGTGCGCGGCGAAGGCGCGTGGATCGTCAATCGCGATGGCAAGCGCTTCGTGCTCGACGTCGATCCGCGCGGCGAGCTTGCCGGCCGCGACGTGGTTGCGCGGGCCATCTGGGAGGAACTCGAACGGAGCGGCGAGCGCTGTGTGTTTCTCGATTGCTCTCCGCTCGGTGCGCGCGCCGCGGTGCGTTTCCCCACCATCGCCGCCACCTGCGCGCGATACGGCCTCGACATGACACGCCAGCCGATCCCGGTGTCGCCCGCGGCGCACTACATGATCGGCGGGGTCACGACCGATCTCGAAGGGGCAACCAGCGTTCCAGGTCTGTATGCATGCGGTGAGGTCGCGCACACCGGTGTGCACGGTGCCAACCGGCTCGCGAGCAACAGCCTGCTCGAGTCACTTGTCTTCTCGCAGCGCGCGGTGCACGCTGCGCTCGGTTGGGCGGGCGAATCACCACCCGCGCAGCCCGGTCCCACGAGATTGACCTCACACCAACGCGCATCCACGCTCGACCCTCGCGACGGATGGAATGCACTCCGTGACGCACTCTGGGCTGGAGCGGGCGTGGTTCGTGACCAAAACGGTCTGCGCGCCGCCGCTCGCTCGTGCGATGACGTCGTCGCAGCGACGTCGGGAGACAGCACGCTCTCCACGATGCAACTGCACGCGGCTGCATCCACCGCGTCGCTGGTATGCGCCGCGGCCCTGGCTCGCGAGGAGAGCCGAGGGTGCCACCTCCGTTCTGATCTCCCCCAAGCAAGCGATCAATGGCATGGCGATCTCGTCATGCACAAGGACAGAGGAGCACGCTTTGACCGTCACCTTTAGACCCATAACCGAGGCGCTTTCGTCGGAGAGCATCGACCTGCTCATCGAGTCGGCGCTCGCCGAGGACGTCGGAGCTGGCGATGTCACGACCCAGGCCGTGATTCCTATGGATATGACCTGTCGCGGCAAGATCGTTTGCAAGCAGGATGGCGTGATCGCCGGCCTGAGCATTGCTCAGCGCGTGTTCCAGCGTGTGGACGAGCGCATCCAGTTCGATCCCAAGACCAAAGACGGCGAGAAGGT
>DASZJB010000172.1:0-2767 GCA_035948615.1 Candidatus Dormiibacterota bacterium | reverse complement strand
CGACACCCTCGGCGATGAGCCCCAGCCCGAGCGTCTTGCCCATCCGGATGATCGCCTGCGCGAACGCTGTCCGGCGCGGATCTTCGGCCACGTGGTCGACGAACAGCTTGTCGATCTTGAGGACGTCCAGCGGCAGGTCCTGCAACGACGCGAGCGAGGAGTATCCCGTCCCGAAGTCGTCCATCGAGATGCGCACACCGAGCGCCTTGAGCTCTCGCAGACGGGCTCGCGCGCTTTCCGGGTCATCGACCATGAAACTCTCGGTGATCTCAAGCGTCAGGTGCGACGGCGGCAGCCCGACCCGCGTCAGGATGCGCCACACCTCGCTCACGAAGCTGGGGTCACGCAGCTGCCGGGGTGAGACGTTGACGCTCACCGTGAAGGCGGGCTCGTCGATCAACTCGACCTGCCACGCCTGCCATTGCTTGCACGCCTCCTCGAGCACGTGCAGGCCGAGCTCGCGGATCATGCCGGTCTCCTCGGCAATGCCGATGAATTCCGCGGGGACGACCATGCCCCAGCGGGGGTGCTTCCAGCGCACCAGCGCCTCGACCCCCACCGGGGTGCTCGTGGTGATGTCCACGATCGGTTGATAGAGGACCACGAGCTCGTGACGATCGATGGCGCGCTCGAGGTCGGTTCGCACCTCGAGGCGGCGGGCGACGACGTCCTGCATGCCCGGCTCGAAGATCTCGTACGTGTCCTTCCCCTTGACCTTGGCGCGGTACATCGCGACGTCGGCCTGCCCCACGAGCTCCTCGGCGGTGACGTCGCGAGACGCACTCACCGCGACACCGATCGAGGCGCTGATGGTCACCTCGCGTCCGGCGATGACGAATCGCGGCTTGAACACCGACACCACACGCTCAGCGACCCGAATGGTGTTCTCAGGGTCCGCGGTTTCCTCGACGAGAATCGCGAACTCGTCACCGCCGAATCGGGCCGCGGTGTCGGACGCGCGAAGCACGAGCTTCAACCGGTCGGCGACGCGGGCGAGCAGCTCGTCGCCGGCCATGTGGCCGAGGCTGTCATTGATCTCCTTGAAGTCGTCGAGGTCGAGGAACAGGACCGCGAGCGACTCGTCGTGGCGCTCGCGACGGGTGAGCGCGTGCTCGAGCCGGTCCATGAACAGCGCGCGGTTGGCGAGGTCGGTGAGCGTGTCGTGAAACGCCTGCTGGCGCAGACGGTGGCCGAGGCGCGTGTTCTGCACGGCGACACTCGTCTGGGCCGCGAAGGCATCGAACAGGTGCAGGTCGTCGGTGTCGAAGGTGCCGGCACCGCTCAGCCGGTTGGCGACGACCAGTGTCCCGAGGAGCATGCCCTCGCCCTGTAGGAGTGTCGCCATCGCGTCCTTGAAACCCTGCTCCCGCAACCAGGTGCGGAGCTCGGGGTCGGACGTCGACAGCGTGGCGATCACCGCGCGCTTGGTCTCGTCCAGGAGCGGCGCGAAACGCTCGAGGTGCTCGGTGCTCAGCGCGGTATCGATGTTGTCGCTGGCGCCGCGCGTCGTGCTGATGGTGCGCCACGAGCCGGTGCCGGTCGCGATCGGGAGCAACGACGCGACCGCGATGTCGGAGCGGAAGACCTTGCAGAGCTGGTCGAGGAGCTCGGGGATGGCCGCGCCGTCGGAGCTCGCGCGCTGAAGCATGTCGCTCGACTCGTAGAGATATTGAAGCCGCTGGTGCTTCTGGTGCTCGCGGGTGTAGAGCACGTACGCGGCGACGATGGCGGAAAGCGGTGTCAGAAGGAGGAGCAGCATCGGCCGGTTGCTCCCGCTGAGCGCGACGATCAGCAGTCCGAGGCTGCAGTTCGCGAAACCGCCGATGAGCACTATCACGATCGGCTGGAGCCATTGGTGATGTGACTGCGGGCCCTCCGCCAGGGATATGGCGATCACGCTGAGTGCGAATCCGAGAAGTGATGCGATCGACATGAAGAGCAGCACCCACAGCCATACCGCCCAGCTGGTCGCATTCGTGCCCGAGATGTGATTGACGAGGAGTAGCAGCGTCTCGGTCTCGATCGCGAAGCTGGCGAGATTGAAGACGAGGCGTATCGGCTCCTGCCGGCGAAGCAGGCCGAGTCCGATGGCTGCGCCGAGGACGCGAGCAAGAACCAACTCTCCAGGGTCTCCGGCGAGCACGAAGACACCGATGACCAGCGGGATCTCGCTCAGCGAGTACGACTGAGCCTCCTGGCGGAAGTGGATGAAGACGCGCCACCACTCAGCGACGGCGAACCCGACCACCAGCAAGGCGATCGAGAGGATCGCCACCCCGCCGGGCCGGCGCAATGGTGCGACGGCGACCACATACAGGACGGCGGCACCGATGGCCATGCCGATGTTCAGCACCCAGATCGGCGCGACGCTGCCTCCGCTCGCCGTGGGCCGGGTCTCCGGGCCGGCCCTGGCATCATCCGCGCGCTGCTTGGCGGTCACCAAAGGTCGTGACACGTCACACAGTCCCGTGCATCGCGATCTCTCCCGCGCGAGCCTGGCGCCGGCTCCGGGCGGGCCCCCCTCAGGGGCTGAGAGAGTTATAGCGTCGACGCTTCAAACGCGTCATGACGCTCCTGAATCGCTGGTGTTACGGCCGATGGGATAGGTCAGCGCTGAGCGGCTGTAGCCCCGGCGGCGAGCCGGGCCTCGGCGCTCGATCAGATCAGTCCGGGAAACCGGCCGCACCCAGCGTGACCGTGGCGCTATGCGTCGCGGCCGAGGCATCCAACCATGTGAGGGTCACGGTCTGGCCGACGAGAAACCCGG
>DASZJB010000171.1:0-2898 GCA_035948615.1 Candidatus Dormiibacterota bacterium | reverse complement strand
GCCTCCAGGGTGTCGAGGATCATGCGGTTGGCCTCGAGGATGTCGTCGAGGCGTCCCGTGTCCTTCCACCACCCCTCGATGATGTGCGGCATCACTCGCTTCCCGGTGTCGATCATGCGCTGGATCGCGTCGGTGATCTCCAGCTCGCCGCGGGGGCTCGGCTCGATGGCATCGATCGCTTCGAAGATCAACGGAGAGAAAAGGTAGACGCCCACCAGGGCCAGGTCGGACCGGGGCACCGAGGGCTTCTCCACGAGCGAAACCACCCGACCATCCTCGAGCTCGGCCACGCCGAAACGCTGCGGCTCGGGCACCCGCGCCAGCAGGATCATGGTGTCGGCGGCGGAGCGCTGGAATTCGTCGACGAGCGTGCCGATTCCCTGCGCGATCAGGTTGTCGCCGAGATACATGACGAAGCTGTCGCCGGCCAGAAAGTCGCGGGCGATACCCACCGCATGGGCAAGCCCGAGTGGCGCCTCCTGGGGGATGAAGGTGATGGTGGCGCCGAACTTCGACCCGTCGCCGACCGCGGCGCGGACTTCGTCCGCGGTGTCGCCGACGATGATCCCGATCTCGTGGATCCCGGCCTGAGTCAGCGCGTCGATTGCGTAGAAGAGAATCGGCCGGTTGGCAACGGGGATGAGTTGCTTTGCGCCGGTGTGGGTGATCGGTCGCAGACGCGTCCCCTTGCCGCCGCTGAGGATGAGCCCCTTCACCGGGAGCCCGGTGCTCGCATAGCCGCAGAGTACCAGCAGCTTGGGGGTCGGCCCGCTCTTACCCCTTGTAGGATGCGCCGATGGGTCGCCATCTGATCACGAGCGCCTTGCCATACATCAACGGGGTCAAGCACCTCGGCAACCTGGTGGGATCGATGCTCCCCGCCGACGTGTACGCGCGCCACATGCGCCTGCGTGGCCACGAGGTCCTTTTCATCTGCGCGACCGATGAGCACGGCACCCCGGCCGAGCTCGCAGCTGCCGCCGCGGGGCTCAGCGTCGCCGATTACTGCGCGGAGCAGCACGAGATCCAGGCCGACCTCTCCCGGCGCTACGGGTTGTCCTTCGACCATTTCGGGCGCAGCTCGTCGGCGCAGAACGCCGAGCTGACCAGGCATTTCGCCGAGCGCCTCCGCGCCAACGGAATGGTGGAAGAGCGGGTCACCGACCAGGTTTATTCACTCGATGACGAGCGGTTCCTTCCCGACCGGTACATCATCGGCACCTGCCCGCACTGCAGCTACGAGCGTGCCAACGGCGATCAGTGCGAGAACTGCGCCCGGCTGCTCGAGCCGTCGGATCTGATCAACCCCCGTTCCGCGATCTCGGGCAGCACCCGGCTCGAGGTGCGAGCCACACGCCACCTGTTCATCCGGCAGTCGCTCATGGCCGACCGGGTTCGCGAATGGATCGACTCACACACCGACTGGCCGATCCTGGTGACGTCGATCGCGCGCAACTGGCTCAACGTCGGGCTCGAGGACCGGAGCATCACCCGCGACCTCAAATGGGGCATCCCGGTCGGATGGCCCGGATTCGAGAACAAGGTGTTCTACGTCTGGTTCGATGCGCCGATCGAGTACATCGGCGCCACCAAGGAATGGGCGGACCTCGATCCGGAGACACGCGACTGGCGATCGTGGTGGTTCGACGCCGGCGACGTGCGCTACACCGAATTCCTCGGCAAGGACAACATCCCCTTTCACACCATCAACTTTCCGATCACGATCATGGGGTCGGGTGAGCCATGGAAGCTCGTTGACTACGTCAAGGGGTTCAACTACCTCACGTATTACGGCGGCAAGTTCTCGACGAGCCAGCAGCGCGGTGTCTTCATGGACACCGCGATCGAGTTGCTCCCGGCCGACTACTGGCGGTATGCATTGCTGGCGTCGGCGCCGGAGTCGGACGACGCCGAGTTCACGTGGGAGAGCTTCGCGCTCACGGTCAACAAGGATCTCGCGGGGATCTTCGGAAACTTCGTGCAGCGCACGTTGAAGCTGACCGAGAAACTCTTCGGGACGACCGTGCCGGACGGTGGCGAATCCGGCTCTGAGGAAGCGGACCTGGCCGCAGCGCTCGACGCGGCGCTGGTGACCTACGCGTCCGAGATGGACGCGATGCGCTTCCGGCCTGCCGCGTTTGCACTGCGCAGCCTCTGGACGCTCGGCAATCAATACCTCGACCGCTGCGCCCCCTGGCACGAGACGGATTCGGCTCGGGTCGCGTGCATCCTCCGCACCGCGATCAACGTGGCCCGTATCGAGGCAATCGTGTCGGCGCCCTTCGTCCCCTTCGCGTGCGACCGGCTGGCCGCGTCGCTCGGTCTCGAGGCGAGCGAGCGTTCCTGGCCGGGTCCGGCGAGCGAGGAACTGCGGGCGCTCGGCCCCGGCCGCAGCCTGCGCTCCGGCGATCCGCTGTTTCCGAGAATCGGCGACCGGAGCACCCTCGCCGCGTGGGTCGCGGACATGGAACAGCGCTTCGGCGGACCCTCCTGACGTTTGGTGCTTCTGGCGCGTTAGTAACCTTTTCGACAGGTCGACGAGGTATTCTGGGGGTACTGATGAGTCCCGACTTCCCGGAACCACCACCACCTCCGCCGCCCGCTGAACCAGCACCGCGGCAGGGGGGCCGGCTGCGGGTCTTGGCGATCGGACTCGGGATCGCGATCGCCGGCGCCACTGCGGGGTTCATCGTGACCCGTGCCGCGTCGCCAACAGCAGCGAACACCACCGCCGCCGCGAGCAAACCGAGCCCGTCGTCAGGCGCGCACCAGCCCGCCTTCGGTCCACGCGGCGGTTTCGGATCTCTGTGCGGGGCGACCGTCTCCGGTGCCGGCTTCGGCGGGCCATCGGTCTTCGGCGGAGGATTCTTCGGCGGAGGATTCTTCGGCGAAGGGTTC
>DASZJB010000170.1:0-5557 GCA_035948615.1 Candidatus Dormiibacterota bacterium | reverse complement strand
GCCGGTCATGCCGAGGGCTGGGCGCTCTATGCCGAGCGATTGATGCAGGAGCTCGGCTATCTCGAGAACCCCGACTACCTGCTCGGCATGCTCGCCTCACAGGCGTTTCGCGCCATGCGCGTGATCGTCGACATCGGGCTGCACCTCCAGCTCGCCATCCCCGAGAGCGAGGCCTACCATCCCGGCCGAGTCTGGGACTGGGAGACCGCCCTGCCGTTCGTCAGCCGCTACTGCGGTTTCGCCGGACCGGGCTTTGCGCGCAGCGAGCTCGATCGCTACTGCGGTATGCCCGCCCAGGCGATCAGCTACAAGGTTGGCGAACGAGCCTGGCTCGATATCCGCGCTCAGCTCAGGGCCAGGCAGGGCCCGAATTTCGACCTGAAGCGATTCCACATGGATGCGCTCAACCTCGGGTCGCTCCCGCTCGATCTGCTCGAGCAGGAGGTGCTCGGAGCCGGCTGAGCCGCGCCTTGCCGTGCGTGGTGGATGGGTCAGCGAAATGGTGTGGGGGCGCGTCTGCACCCCGTCACCAGTGTGGTCGCCGGCCCGGTCCAGAATTGCCCGGGCCCGGCGGTCGATCGCTAGGCGGCCTTGCCGATCTTGAAGATCTTGGTACCGCAGACGGGGCAGGTGCCGGTGGTCGCGGGTTTGCCGTTCTTCATAGTGATCGCCTCAGCGCCCTTGATCTCGCGCTGTTCCTTGCATTTGAGGCAATAGCCAGTGGCCATGTGCTCCTCCGGGGGGTGGGGGTGGTTCTGCGACTGCTCGGAGGCAGGTTGCGGGCATTCTAGACACATCCGGCCTGAATTGGAGCCGAATTCAGCCCGGGCCCCCGCCGGCGGCTGTTAGAACGCCCCGGGTCGCAGGCCGTCAGACCACCCGTCGGGGCGGTCAGACGGGGGCGACGGTGGTAGCGAGGTGGGTCCGGAAGAAGGCTCGGGTCCGGTCCCAGGACAGCCGTGCCGCGTCCGCGTCGTAGACCTCGGGACGGGTGTCGTTGAAGAAGGCGTGGTCGGCGCCCGCGTACCAGAAGAACTCGACATCGACACCGGCACCCCGGAGCTCGGCCTCGAGAGCATCGATCTGCTCGTGGGTGTAGGCCTCGTCCTTCTCGGCGAAGTGACCCAGAACGGCGCCCTTGATGTTGGTGACGTCCGGTTTCGCTGCCGCCGTGAGCCCCATGTACGGGTAGAACGGAACGACGGCGGCGAAAACGTCGCTGAGCGTCGCCGCGAAGAGGGTCAGTGCGCCCCCCATGCAGAACCCGACGATGCCGACCCGATCGCCGGCGGTGCGCTCGCTCTGAGCCAGCCATTTGCCCGCACCGAGCATGTCGCGAGCCGCCTCGGCCAGGTCGAGTTCCATGAGGAGCTTGCCGGCCTCGTCGGGCTCCTTGGTCTCCTTGCCGTGATACAGGTCGGGCGCGAGAGCAACGAACCCTTCGGCCGCGAAGCGGTCGCAGAGATCGCGGATGTGCCCGTTCACACCCCACCACTCCTGGATGACGATCACTCCCGGGCCGCGCCCGCTCGGTGGCGTCGCGAGATATCCACCACACGTGTGCCCGTTGCTCGGAAATTCAACCGTCTCGCCCATCGTTGACTCCTTCACTGATTCGGTGTGTGCACTGATTCGGTGTCTGCGTCGCCGCCCGAAGCCGCTCGCGGCGAACGCCGGATCTCATGCTGCCGGATGCTCGTTGCTGTGTGCTCCGATGAGCTTTTGCGCGACCTGCGCAGGGACCTCCTCGTAGCTCGCGAACGACATCGAATAGCGGCCGCGTCCCTGGGTCATGGCGCGCAACTCCATGGGGAAGGTGTACATCTCCGCCTGGGGCACGTGGGCGTTGACCTCGGCGCGACCATCGCCCAGCGGGTTGACGCCACCGACACGGCCTCGCTTCGAGTTGAGCAATCCCATGATGTCGCCGGTGAATCGCTCGGGCACCGTGACCCTGACGTCCATGATGGGCTCAAGGATGACCGGGGAAGCCTTCTGCACAGCCTCGCGCATCGCCATAGCTCCGGCGATCTGAAACGCGATGTCCTTGCCGTCCACGCTGTGCGTCGAGCCGTCGACCAGGCGCACCTTGACGTCGACGATGGGATTCCCGGTCACGGCGCCCTGTTCCATGGTCTGGCGCACGCCCTTCTCGACTGACGGCCGGAACTGGTGGGGAATCGATCCCCCGAAGATCTTGTCCTCCCACTCGTAGCCGCCTCCTCGCGGGAGCGGCTCGATCTCGATGGTGGCGTCGCCGTAGAGGCCCGCGCCGCCCGACTGCTTCTTGTACTTGTGGCCGACGCGCGCCGTGCTCGTGATGGTTTCGCGGTACGGGATCTTGGGCGGATGCAGCTCGGCGTCGACACCGAACTTCCGCTTCATGCGCTCGAGCGCGACATCGAGATGCACGTCTCCGAGCCCGTGCACGAGCACCTCGTTGGTCACGGGATCGCGATCGGTGCTGAAGGTCGCGTCCTCGTCGCAGATACGGGCAAGCGCGCTGTTGATCTTGTCCTCGTCACCCTTCGAGCGAGCGACGATCGCGGCCGAAGCCGTCGCCGCAGGCCACGGGAGTGGCGGCATCAGCAGTGGGGCTTCCTTCGCACACAGCGTGTCGCCGGTCTGCGTGTGGGTGAGCTTGGTCACGACTCCGATGTCGCCCGCGACCACCTCGGTCACCGTGGCGATCGCCTTGCCGGTGGGTTGTCCGAGCTGCGCGAATCGTTCCTCCTGGCCCAGCCGCGGCGTGATCGGATGGCTGTCCCCGCGCATGGTGCCGCGCAGAACCTTGAAGAACGAGATCTTGCCGAAGGTGTCGACGGTGGTCTTGAAAACGAATGCGCACAGCCTGCCGTTCGGGTCGCACTCGACGGCGACCTCGTTGCCCTTGGGATCGAGCGCAACGCGCGTGCGCTCACTGGGTCCCGGGAGATACCGGACCACGCTGTCGAGCACCATGGCGGCGCCCTTCTCGGTCGCCGCGGACGCGCACACGATCGGCACCAGCGTGCCCCGCGCTGTCGCGGCATGGAGCGCGGTTCTGACCTCTTCGTCGCTGAGCTCGGTGCCCTCCAGGTATTTCTCGAGGAGCACGTCGTCACTCTCGGCGGCGGCGTCGACGAGCGCGGCATGCGCGCGCTCGATCTCCGTGCTCATGGCGTCGGGAACAGCGGTGTCGGTGGCGCGACCCCGCTCGTCGAAGGCGTGGGCCCGGTCGTCGACCAGGTCGACGTAACCCACGAACCCGTCCGCGGCACCGATCGGGACGGCTACGGCGATCGGCTTGCGCGAGAAGGCCTCACGGAGCGCGTCCACGGTGGCCTCGTAGGCGGCGTTCTCCTTGTCCATGCGGTTCACGACGATGAGCGCGGGGACGCCGGCAGCCTGGATCATCTCCCAGGCCATCTCGGCACCCACCGCGACTGTCCCGTTGGCGGCGACGACGAGGACGGCCGCGTCGGCGACGGCCAACGCTTCGACCACCTCGCCGGCGAAGTCCTGGAATCCCGGCGCGTCGAGCAGGTTGACGCGGTACCCCTCCCAGTCGCAGTGGGCGACGGACAGGCCGATGCTCATCGAGTGACGCTGCTCCTCGGCTTCGTGGTCGAACAGCGAGGTTCCCTGTTCGGTGGACCCCATCCGCTGCGTTGCTCCGGCGGTGTGCAGCAAGGCTTCGCAGAGCGTCGTCTTCCCGTCGTGGCTGTGCCCGACGACGGCGACTGTGCGGATGCGATCAGGTGTGGGCGTCGGCATGGTGAATCAACTCCAGACAGGACTCCCGGACACGAAGGAACGAATGGTAGCCGCTCGCACGACCCCTCCTGGGTCGCTCAGCGTCGTGAGCGGCGCGCCACCACCAGGACGGTTTCCGACAGCGCGTGTGCGGGCGAGGAGGTCCACCCGTCGAACATGGTGACCTCGTCCAGCCCGGCTCCGGCGAAGAGGCGGGGAATCGACGCGAATGGGCACAACCAGCCGCTGGTCTGTCGCACCGACACGGAGCCGTCGTCAAAGATCGCGACCTCGCGGAGCACGTAGGTGTGGCTGCGCTGGTCGTACACGGCGTCACCGAGCAGCACGTGGCGCCGGTCGGAGAGCAGTGAGCTGGGCACGACATCCCACCAGTCGATGCGGCCCGGCGGCTGATCGGGCCTGAGCCGCATCTCCACGATCAGGGTTCCGTGGGGCCGCAGCGACGTCGCGATCCGAGCCAGGAGCTTGGCCTGGTCGGCCCGGGAGAACGCCTCGAGGACGAAGTACACGAGCAGCGCGGCGTCGAAGCCATCCGGGGCGAGCTGAACGTCGCGAAGGTCACCTCTGACAAAACGAGCCTTCCCGAGGAGGCTCGTCTCCCGCGCCAGGCGGCGTGCGTGTCGGAGCGCCGGCTCACTGACATCGATACCGGTCACCTCGTGGCCGAGCGCGGCGAGCGGCACCGCGTAGAGGCCGGGGCCGCATCCGGCGTCGAGGATCCGTGCGGGCGCGGGCGGGAGAAGCCGGCGCAGGCGTCGCACCTGCCCGGCGATCACAGAGCGTCTTCGGCTCGCGCCATCGTGTGACTGGTCGAGATGCTCCCGAAGCAATCGGCGGGCGTATTCGGGACGCCCCCAGTCGAGTTCGGCGGCGGCCTCGAAAGGCACCGGCCAGGGTGGAATGGACGTTGGACGAAGCGGGCGGCGCATATTCGCGGCAGCGTAGGCCACAATCCCGAGCGATGGGCGGCGTGATTGGCCAGTGGGTGACCAGCGGGGGCCTGTTCATCGTGCTCGTGCTCATGCTGATCAACAGCTGCGGCGTCCCCTTCCCGAGCGAGGTCATCATGCCCGTCGCTGGGCTGCTCGCCGCCGCCGGCCACTTCAACATCGTTGTCGTGATCGTCGTCGGCGTCGCCGGCAACTGGCTCGGCGCGCTGCTCGCATACGCGCTGGCCCGGCGCTTCGGGCGCCCCTTGCTCCTGGGACCTGGGCGGCGGATCGGCATCTCACCGCACCACCTCGACCTCGCCGATCGTTGGATCGACCGCTACGGGCTGGCCGCGGTCTTTTTCGGACGGATGCTTCCGGTGATCCACACGTACATCTCGTTCCCGGCCGGCCTTGCGAAGATGCAGCCGGCCTGGTTTGCCGGGCTCTCGCTGGTCGGGTCCACCGTCTGGGTCACCTTCCTCGCCGTGCTCGGGTACGAGGTGGGAGCGAATTACACGAAGGTGTCGGGTCCGATCGGGACGGCAGCGATCGTGATTGCTGTCCTGGTCGTCATCGTGCTCGTCGTGTGGTACCTCCGCGGGAGGGGACGAGACTCGCCGACGTCGAGTTCCAGCGCCTAGGGCTGGGTCAGGACATATCCGGCCACGGGCTCGCGGAGTCTGCCTCTCCGTCGTCACCCTCGGCCCGTTGGCGGTAGCGGTCGGCGACCATCTTGTACGCCACAGTCTTGGGGAGGCCCAGCTTGACGAGGCTCTTGACCTCGTCGGCCATCACCTTGTCGCGGGCGGTCTCGATCGATGCGACGAGATCCTCGATGGAAACCGTGGAAGCGCGCTTGGACATCACTT
>DASZJB010000169.1:0-19065 GCA_035948615.1 Candidatus Dormiibacterota bacterium | reverse complement strand
AGCTGCTCATCAATTTCACCTGGTGGGTCAATCGCGAGGACGCCGGGGGCAACAACATCTTCGAGGGCGGGTTCCTAGGCCTCGACAACATCGGTCCCTTCAATCGCTCGGCGCTGCTTCCCACCGGCGGCCACCTCGAGCAATCCGACGGCACGGCGCGGATGGCGATGTACTCGCTCAACCTCCTGGAGATGGCCCTGATCCTCGCGACCTTCGATCGCACCTACGAGGATGTCGCGACCAAGTTCTTCGAGCACTTCGCAACCATCGCAACCGCCATGAACGAGCAGGGACTATGGGACCAGGCCGCGGGCTTCTACTACGACAGCTGGCATCTCGCCGACGGCACCCGGGTACCGATCGAGGCACGCTCGATCGTCGGGCTGATCCCACTCTGCGCTGCGACCACACTCGGTGAGGAAACGCTGCGCCGCCTTCCCGATTTCGCTGCGCGCCTTCGCCTTTTCATCAAGCTCAAGCCGCGCTACGCCGCCGCGGTCTCGCTCGACCTCGAGGACACGCAACGTGAGAGCCGCCTGCTCGCGATCGTTGACTCCGACCGGTTGAGACGCATCCTCGAGTACGCGCTCGACGAGGCGGAATTCCTCAGCGACCACGGCCTGCGAGCGCTGTCGCGATATCACGCCGAGCATCCACTCGAGGTCGACCTGGGCGGTGCGGTCGCGCGACTTGACTACGAGCCCGCGGAGTCGACCTCGCGTCTCTACGGCGGCAACTCGAACTGGCGGGGGCCCGTCTGGTTTCCGGTCAACCACCTGATCATCGAGGCGCTGCGTGTCTACCACCGTTTCCTCGGTGATGCGTGGACGGTCGAGTATCCACGTGGATCCGGGCGGCAGGCGGACCTCGGTGAGATCGCCGACAACATCGCCGCGCGGCTTGCGTCGATCTTCCTTGCCGGCGCCGGCGGCGTGCGCCCTGTCGTGGCGGGAATCAAGCTCTACACGCGCCCTGACCTCGCCGACGCCATTCCATTCCATGAATATTTCCACGCGGAGACCGGTCAGGGGCTCGGCGCGTCGCATCAAACCGGGTGGACGGGACTGGTTGCCGATCTGCTCCTGCGCCGAACCGGCGCGCGCGATCGCTACGACATCGCATCGCTGTCCAGACGTCCGGCTACACTCGGCTGAGTCATGGAGTCGCGAGGCCGGGTTCACGGCACGCTTGCAGCCGCAGTCACGCCGCTCGGCGTTGACGGTTCCATCGACGCCGATGGGATCCGCGCCGTGGTGGACTTCTACGCGCGGGCCGGTCTCGACGGTTTCCTCGCGCTCGGCACCACTGGAGAGGGAGTCCTCTTCTCCGTCGACGAGCGGCGGTTCGCGGCCGATGAGTTCGTGACGTCGGCTCACCACCGGCTCGCTGTCGTGGTGCACTGCGGTGCGCAGACGACCCATGACACGGTCGCTCTCGCCGAGCATGCGGCGAGCCATGGAGCGGCGGGGGTCGCGGTGATCCCGCCGCCGTATTTCGCGCTCGATGCGGAGGCGATCTGGCTGCACCTCGATGCGGCCGCGCACGCCTGCGCGCCGCTGCCGTTCTATGTGTACGAGTTCGCTCCTCGAAGCGGCTACGCAGTTCCCATCGACGTGGTCGAGCGATTGCGATCCAGCGCGCCTAACCTTGCGGGGCTCAAGGTCTCGGACTCGCCGTTCGAGAGCGTCAAGCCCTATCTGCTTCCCGGACTCGATGTGTTCATCGGCGCCGAGGGGCTGATCGCTCAGGGCATGGCGCTCGGAGCCGCCGGATCGGTCTCGGGGCTCGCCGGCGCGCTCCCTGAACTAACCATCGACGCGGTCGAATCCGGCACGCCGGAGGCGAGCGCTCGAGCCGCGCGTGTGCGAGCAACGATCGAGCCGTTCCCGTTCCACTCTGCGCTGAAGTTCATCCTTCAGTGCCGCGGCGTGGCGATCGAGGACGCGGTCAGGCGGCCGCTGCGAACGTTGAGCGACGACCAGCGCGATGCGCTCCGGACGCTGATCGCCGACCCGGCGGGAGAGATCGCGGGGATCCTCGCGGCGGCGTAGCAGGCCAGCGGTGATTCGGCACCCGGTGGCGCTCTGCACGGACTAGAGCACCGCTGTCTCGATGGTTGCCCCAGGCTCGGCAAAACGTGAGAGACGCAGCGGACGGATGTCAAAGCTCGTGCAGCGTCCGTCGGTGATCAACTCGGTCACGGCCTGTCCCGCCGCAAACGAATGCATGATGCCGTGTCCGCCGAATCCCACACATTGAATGAACCATGGGGCAGCCGGGACGGCGTCGATGACGGCATGGTGGTCGGGCGTCTCCGGATAGAGACCGGCCCAGCATTTCCGATGGCTGATCGGGACATCCTCGAGAAACGGGAAACGGTTGCCGATGCGCGCGGCAACGGCATCAAGGAAGGCCGGGTCGAACGTCGTGTCCATGCTGGGCGGATCGGCCGGGTCGGAGAAGCCGATGAGAATGCCGGCACCCTCGCGGCGGATGAGCACACCGGTGTCATTGTCGACGCACATGGGGATCGTGGCGGGAATCCCGGAAACGGCCTCGGTGCACGCGAGATTCCTCCGGCGCGTAATGACCGGAAGGTCGACGCCGGCTGTTGCCGCAAGTTCACGCGCGAACGGCCCGGCAGCGTTGACGACGAACTCCGTCTCTATGTCGCCCGACGAGGTGCGCACCAGCGCCGGCGACCCCGCGGCCACCTCGAGCACCTCCGCGTCGAGCAGAAACGTGGCCTCGAGACGCCGGCACGCCATCCACAGCGCACTCGCAACTCCGTGCGGGTCGATGACGCCGTCATCGGCGCAGAACGTCGCCGCCGCCAGCCCGTCAACCTTCACGAACGGTGCGATGTCGATGACCTCGCGGGCTGACAGCCATCGCACATCGACGCCGAGTGAGCGTTGCAGCTCGCAGCTCCGCCGGAGCGCGATCTCGCCCGCGTCAGTCCCGGTCAGGAACAGGTACCCGACCGCGCGGAAGCCCACCTGGGCGCTCCCCGTCTCGTGGAGCTGGCGGAGCTTCTCGATCGTGAACTGCGAAAAGGCGATATTCACGGCGGTGGTGAACTGCGCTCTGACCCCGCCGTTGGCCCGGCTGGTCGATCCCATCCCCACCGACGCGTGGCGATCCACGACCACGACGCCGTCGACCCCCGCTCGGCGGAGTTGCAAAGCGACCGCAAGGCCGATCGCACCAGCGCCGACCACAACCACGCGGGCGCGGCGAACATCATTCGCCGCGAGCGAGCCCGGCCCGCTATCGGGCAGCCGGCTCATCACCTACTCGATGCGTTGGTTTGCCTGTAGCTGGGCTGCGGGCAGGCCGCGAATGGAGGCATCCAGCAGCTCCACCGGGTGCACCACCGGCAGCTCGTGACCGGCGCGGCGCAGCGCCGCCTGAATCTGGAGCAGGCAGCCACCATTGCCGGCGGTGAGCAGCTCCGCGCCACTCGCGGCGACGTTGGCGGCCTTGCGATCGCCGAGGTCGTCAGCGGCCTGCGGGGCGACGAGGTTGTAGATGCCGGCGCTGCCACAGCACACGTCGGATTCCTTGAGATCGGCGAGCTGCAGATCCGGGATACGCCCGAGTACAACGCGCGGTTGGAGGCGCACGCCCTGCGCGTGCGCGAGGTGGCAGGCGTCGTGATATGCGACCCGCACCCGCAGCGAGTGGAGGCGCAAGGGCAGCTGCACGTCGAGCTCCGCAATGACCTCCATGACGTCGCGGACCCTGGCCGAAAACGCTGCGGCTCGCGACGCCCAGAAGGGATCATCAGCGAGGAACGCGCCGTATTCCTTCATCGCGGATCCGCAACCCGCGCTGTTGACGACGATGTGGTCGACGTCGAGGGTCTCCATCTGGGCGATGAGATTGCGCATCCGCCGCAACGCGGGCTGCTCGCGCCCCGCATGGATCTCGAGCGCACCGCAGCAGCTCTGCAGCGGAGGAACCAGGACTTCGCAACCGTGGGCGGCGAGCACACGCGCGGTCGCGCCATTCACGTGCCTGAAGAACGCGTCCTGCACGCACCCGGTGAGCATCGCGACGCGCAGGACCCGTCGTCCCCGTGGTCTGAGACGGCGCGGGTTGTTCGACCTGACGTCGGCGAGGCGCAGGGATGGCGCCATGTCGTCGAGGCGCCGCACGGTTTTGGGGACGAGGCGCTGCATCGGCTTGGTCCGCAGCGCCCTGCGGAGTCCGAGAGCCTGCGTGAGTGCAACGGCGGATGCCAGGATGCGCATGCGGCGTGGATGGGGAAGCACGGCGAACAAAGCGGCACGCGTCGCGCGCACGCGCCAGGGGCGTGTGAAGTGCCGCTCGATCTGCGGGCGGACCTGCTCGACGAGGCGGTTGTACTGCACGCCGGATGGGCAGGCATCAACGCACGCCATGCAGCCCAGGCATGCGTCCCAATGACGCACCACCTCCCGATCCATGCCCACCTCGCCGCGGGCGGCGAGATCCATCAGCAGGATCCGACCCCGAGGGGAATCCATCTCCTCACCCCAGAGGAGATAGGTCGGGCACGCGGGAAGGCAGAATCCGCAGTGGACGCAGTCGGCGATCAGCGCCGGATCCGGAGGATGGCGATCGTCGAACGCGGTCGCGACCGCGTCCGGGCGGGTGTGGCCCAGGACTCGGGGCGGGCCGGAGCTCACTGCGGTCACGTCAGATGCCACCGACCTGGCGGCCCGGGCTCAGCGTCCGCGTGGGGTCCAGCTGCCGCTTCACCGAGCGCATCAGGTCCAGCGCCGCCTCATCATCGACGTCCCCCGGGCCGGTCGCTGCGCCGCGCCTGACCATGAGGCGGCCACCCGCTGCGCGCACCGCGGTGGTCACGGCCGTCAGCGCCTCCGGGGCGAACCGCACCTCGCCGGTCCCGAGCAGGGGACGCAACGCCAGCGCGTCGCACGTGGCGGACATTGACGATAGAAACTCACCGAGGCGCGAGGGCAGCAGCGCAACCGCGGCCACGAGGCCCGAGCCGCTCCACGGCGACCCCGCAACCGCGGCCGTCAAAGCCGACACCTCATCATCGGCGAGAATCCGTCCACCCAGCTCGCGGACGACACGCTCGGCCTGACTGGTTGCGCCGAGCTCCGAGCTGTCGAAACGCGCCAGCACGACGCCCTGGGGCCAGTGCAGGTCGACGACGCTCGGCGTCACCTGGAGCCGTCCGACCCGGGTCGCGAATTCGCTGAGCTCGGTCGCCGACCGCGACTGGAGGACGACGGTACGCGACGCCGCCGGCAGCGGGTGGAGGCGGAACGCCACCTCGGTTATCACCGCGAGCGTTCCCAGCGATCCCACCAGCAGCTTGGCGACATCGAACCCGGCGACGTTCTTCACGACCTTGCCACCGCTGCGCCCCACGGTTCCGTCGGAGAGGACGAAGCCGGCGCCGATCACCAGGTCCCGGGGCGTGCCGAAACGCGTGCGCAAAGGCCCGCTGGCCGCGGTCGCGACCACACCCCCGATGGTCGCTCCGGCGCCCTGGGGTGGGTCGAGCATGAGGCGCTGCCGGAAGCCTCGGGCTGCGGCCAGGCGCTCCTGGAGGCTGTCGAGCGTAGTTCCCGCGCGGACCACGCAGACGAGATCCGCGGGCTCGTGGTCGACGATCCCCTCGATTCGTTCGGTCGAGAGCACGACATCGCACCGCTCCGGCAGCGCCCCCCAGTCCATCTTGGTGCCGCCACCGCGGGCGACGACCGCGAGTCCACGCGCGCCGGCGGCCGAGAGCACGGAAGCCACCTCGAGCTCATCGGCCGGCGCGACGACCAGGCTGGGAACGATGCCACCGACGCGGTCGCCGGAATCGGCGGTCCGGACATGCTCCGCACCCACCAGCTCCGCGAAGAGACGCAGCTCCTGCGCCATCGAAACCGTCACAAGCGCTCCGCCAGCCCGGCCATCTCGATCGCGTGCGGACGGTACATCCCGGGAACCTCGCCACAGAGCCGAGGAGTTGGGAGTGCCTTGCCGGGATTGCAGAGGTCGCTCGAGTCGAAGGCGTCGCGGACCCGCCCCATCACCGCGATGGAGCCCGGGCTGAACATCTTGGGCATGTAGCAGGCCTTGTCGGAGCCGACGCCGTGCTCACCGGTGATCGAGCCGCCGGCGGCGATGCAGGACTCGAGGATCAGGCCGGCAAGCTCCAGCGCGCGCGCTCCCTCTCCGGGCTCGGAGTTGTCGTAGAGCACGAGCGGGTGCAGGTTGCCGTCTCCGGCATGGAACACGTTGGCAACGCGCAGCCCGTAGCCCGACGAGAGCGCAGTGATCGACTCGAGTACGTCGCGGAGCCGGGTGCGCGGGATGACCCCGTCCTGGACGTAATAGCTCGGGCTGATCCGTCCCATGGAGGCGAAGGCGGCCTTGCGCGCCTTCCAGATGAGGGCGCGTTCCGCCTCGCCGGCGGCCACCCGTGTCTCGGTGGCGCCGCTCGCCGTGCAGATGTCGAGGACCTGGCGAAGGAACTCGCCGGCCTCGACGGCGGGCCCGTCGAGCTCGACGATCAGCGCCGCCCCGCAATCCGGATAGCCCGCGTGGACGATCTCCTCGCACGCCTGGATCGCCAGACGATCCATCATCTCGATCGCTGCGGGCGTGATCCCCGCGGCGATGATGCGCGAGACGGCCTCGCCGGCATCACCCATGGTGGAGAACGCCGCGAGCACCGTCTCGGTCGACTCCGGGACGCGCACGATCCGGAGCGTGACCTCGGTCACGATGCCGAGGGTTCCTTCGCTGCCGATCACGACGCCGAGCAGGTCGTAGCCCGAGGCATCACGCACCGATCCACCGAGGTGTGCGACCTGGCCATGTGCGGTGACGAACGTCGCAGCGACGACGTGATGGGTTGTGAACCCGTACTTCAGGCAGTGCGCCCCGCCGGAATTCTCCGCGACATTCCCGCCGATGGTGCAGACCTGCTGCGACGAGGGATCCGGTGCGTAGAAGTACCCCAGCGGGCGTACGGCCTTGCTCACCTCGAGATTGGTCACCCCGGGCTGGACGGTCACCTGGAGATTCTCGAGGTCGATATCGAGGATCGCTCGCATGCGGCTGAGACCGATGACGACCCCGTCGGCGACGGGGAGCGCGCCGCCGGAGAGCCCGGTGCCCGCGCCCCGCGCGACAAACGGCACATTCGCCTCGGCGCACGCGCGCACCGCCTGTGCGACCTGCTCGGTTGACACGGGCAAGACGACGGCCGCAGGGGACACCCGTCGCCCTGTGAGCCCGTCGCATGCATAGGTCTGCATGGCCGCGGGAGCGGTGATGAGCCCGTCGTCGCCAACCGCTGCGCGCAGATGTTCGAGCAGTCCGGCCTCAAGCATGAGCGGATCCATGCTGCCACACCGCGCAGGCGCATCGGTGGACCCGGCCGAACGCAGCCGTGGCTGACGCGGCTTCCGTCGTCTCAGTGGCGCGTGCGGCGTCTAGATGGAGTCGCGGCGGAAGGCGGCGATGACGATCGGCGCATCTTCGCGCACCGAGACGTCGGTGCCGTCGGAAAAGGAGATGCGCGTCGACCCCGAGGCGACCTGTCGCACCTGGGTCACAGCATCCACGTTGATGTATGTCGACGACTCATCGGTGCTCAGGTGCAACACGACCCATTTCGCCATATGTCGCAGTCTATCAACCGATTGCGAAGCGCCCGACACGCGAAGGACACGAATTGGCGGGTGCTGATGCAAATGGCTCAGACGGACGGCTGGGTGACGCTTGTGACAGTGTTGAACGGGCGTCGATGACCGCTACCAGTATGTACGCTGTCGAACAGACGCAGGAATAGGGCTACTGCAGATTGGGGTTTCCGACGATCCATCGGACGCTGATCGCCGCCGCCGAGGGCACCTCGCCCCATCAGATCGGGCGAGCCGGTCGCGCCGATCAAAGGAGACTCTGACCGTGACCATCCGTAGCGCACGGTTGCAGACTCGACGGATCTAGGCTCGACGTGACCCCTCGTCGAACCTTCACAGCGGTGACGGCCGCAGTGCTCGTTCTCATCGTCGTCTTCGTCGGTGCCTCGCTCCTCGGCATCGGTGGCAACGCCTTCGAAGACGAGATCCACAACATTGCAGAGGTCGTCGCCGGGTTGTTCGCCGCCGGTATCGCGCTGCTGGCGGCGATCAGGTCACGCGGACGGCGGCGAGCGACGATGCTCTGCTGGTCGGGGTATGGACTGCTCACGGCCGTGTGGGACTCGAACGCGCTTGCGGCCCACCACGGGGCGGCACTCCTGTCGTTGTCGAACGTCGCCTTTCTCGCGCAACTTCCCTTGGGATTGGTCGGCGCCCTGGTCTTCGTCCGAATCGTGTCATCACGACTCGCGAACATCGTCGCAGTCTGTGACGGCCTGCTGATGGGTGGCGGGCTGCTCATGGTCGGTCTGGCGACCGGCTATTTCCGCCTGTTCGACGGCCCGAATGCAGTCGTCGTGAACATCGTGAGCCTGGCGCAGCCGGTTGCCGACGTGGTCATCCTCACGCTTGTCGCCACGGTGGTGAAGCGAGTTGGACCGAAGACACGCCCAGTGGGCCTCCTGATCGGCGCCGCGATTCTCGGCATCGGCACGGCAGACGTCGAACTGACTCACCAGATCGGCGCCGGTGTCAATGCGCCCGATTCGGTGTTCGCGAACGGCTGGATCGCGGGGCTCCTCTGTCTCGGTATCGCCGCGCTCTACATCCTGTGCTTTCGCCGGCAGGCTGAGGCGAGGGTGATTCATGCAACAACGACCAGGACGGGGCTCTGGGTGCCCATCGTTCCGGTGGCGGTGACGTCTGTCGTCGCGGTGGTCCTGCACTCGGATCGGCGCGGGATCACTGACGTGTTGCTGTGGGTCATGCTCGCCCTGGTCGGCTTGACCCTGACCCGCATGTATCTCGCCTTGTACATGAACCTCGGACTCGGCCATGCACTTGCCCACCAGGCGTCGCACGATTCGCTCACGGGACTGCCCAATCGCACGCTCGTGTGGCGACGTCTCGAACATGAACTTGCATCGCTCGGGACGGCGGGACATTCGGTGACATTGATGATGCTCGACCTCGACGGTTTCAAGGCGGTCAACGACACGTATGGGCACAGCACCGGGGATCAGGTGCTGGTGCAAGTCGCTCAGCGCATCGTCGACAGTGTCCGCAGTGGCGACATCGTCGCCCGCCTCGGCGGCGACGAGTTCGCCGTAGTGCTGACCGCCTGTCACGGCGATCAGGTTCCCGTCCTGGCTCGCCGTGTGCTTGCCGCGCTCGAACTCCCGGTGAAGTTGAAAACAACCAGCGTCGGCGTCGCCGCCAGCATCGGTATCGTCACCGGTGTCGTCGGCGAGACCGCCGACGAGCTGCTGCGCAATGGGGACCTTGCCATGTACACCGCCAAAGCAGCGGGCGGCAATGGGTTCGCGGCCTACAAGCCGTTCATGCACACGGCGATCGCCGAACGGGTGCGCGTCGAGAACGGGCTGCGGACAGCGTGGCTCACCGGCGACCTGCTCGTGCACTATCAACCGATTGTCGACGTCGCCAATGGACGGATGGTGTCGGTTGAGGCACTGGCGCGCTGGAAGCACCCCGACGGAGACGTGATAACGCCGGACGTCTTCATCCCGATCGCGGAGCAGACCGGGCTGATCATTCCCATCGGAGCGCGCGTTCTCAATGAGGCCTGCCAGCAACTCGCGAGCTGGCAGCGTGACTACGGCGACGCCGCGGACATCACCATGAGCGTCAACCTGTCACCGCGCCAGCTCTACTCGGACGACCTCGTGGCAATCGTCGAGGAAGCGCTGCGCGCATCGGGCATCGAACCGCGACGTCTCATCCTCGAGGTGACCGAGACGGCGGTCATGGACGACATGGACAGCGCGATCCGGATTCTCAGCCGGCTCAGGGCACTCGGCGTCGAGATGGCGATCGACGATTTCGGGGTCGGGGCGTCATCGCTCGCGAGGTTGCGCCGCCTCCCGGTGGCGGTCGTGAAGATCGACAAGTCGCTGGTGGACCACGTCCCTGACGGGCATGTTGCGAGCGCGCTTCTGGCGGCGGTCGTGAACATGGTCAGCGCGCTGCAGCTGAAGTCGATCATCGAGGGCGTTGAGCGCGCCGACCAGGCGGAGCATCTGCGTGACTCGGGGTGCAGCTTCGCCCAGGGCTTCCACTATGCCAGGCCGATGGATGCGGCAGGGATCGAGAGGTCGCTGGCATCGGCGCAGGCGGCGGATGGAGGGCGCGCCGTGTTTCCTGTTGATGCGGTGGGCACGCCGGCGGTGCACCGCGGGTCAACGGGACGCGTGCTGGTCGTCGACGACGATCACGCCGTCGGCGTGACCGCGTGCCGGATCCTCGAGCGGCACGGCCTGCGCACGGTGCTCGTGCCGACCATCAGAGAGGCGGTGGCGGAGCTGTCGCACAGCACCGATGTGATGGTGGTCGACATCGGCATGCCCGACGGCGATGGCTGGGACCTGATCAGCAACGTGCGCGCGAGCAGCATGCACGCGCGCATGCCGATGGTGGTCATGACCGGATTGCTCGACAGCGCCGAGGTGCTCAATCGTGCGTACGACCTCGAGTGCGAATACCTGGGCAAGCCCTTCGCATCGGAGGCGTTGATCGCGAAGATCGAATCCGCGCGACGAATGGCGGATCGTGGTCGCGACTCCCTCGCGACCGCTTTGAAGCCGCGCACCGGGACGCCGGCGGCGCGTGAGATCGGCGCCCCGCGGCACGCTGCCTGACCGGATCCGTCCCGATGGGAGAATGGGCGCGGTGTCTGGTCATATCCGATTCGGTTACAAGGTCTCGGCGGAGCAGTTCGGTCCTCTGGACCTGCTCGCTTTCACGGTTGTGGCGGAGCAGTGCGGCTTCGACACCGCCGCCATCAGCGATCACTTTCAACCCTGGCGGCACACCGGTGGGCACGCCCCGTTCTCGCTGGCGTGGCTGGGCGCGGCCGGCCAGGCGACCAGCCGAATCGCGCTCGGCACCAGCGTCCTCACTCCCACCTTCCGATATCACCCCGCGATCGTGGCCCAGGCGATGGGCACCCTCGGCGTCATGTTCCCCGGTCGGATCTGGCTTGGGGTGGGGACCGGCGAATCGATGAACGAAGCGCCCCTCGACACCGACTGGCCGGACACGAAGGAACGGTTCGCGAGGCTCAAGGAAGCCGTCGCGCTCATCCAGACGCTGTGGACGAGCGATCGCGTCACGTTCGAGGGCACCTACTACCGGACCCGGAAGGCGACCATCTACGACCGTCCCGACACGCCCATCCCGATCTACATCGCTGCCGCGGGGGCGTCAGCCGCACGGCTCGCGGGCCGTGTTGCCGACGGACTCATCTGCACCAGCGGCAAGGGCATGGAGCTGTACTCCGAGACGCTGCTTCCGGCGATGGCCGAGGGCGCTCGGGCGGCGGACCGAGACCCGGCCGAGGTGGAGCTGACCGTCGAGATGAAGGTCTCGTTCGACAGCGATCGCGACAGGGCTCGAGAGGACACGCGCAACTGGGCTGCGCTAGCTCTGTCGCCCGAGGAAAAGACCGGCATCGAGGATGCGGTCGAGATGGAGCACCTGGCCGACGCCCTGTCCACCGACAGAGCAGCGAGTCGGTGGATCGTGTCGTCAGATCCAGATGAGCATGTGGAACGGATCCGTCCGTACCTCGACCTTGGCTTCACCCATCTCATCTTTCACGCGCCCGGCGCGGATCAGCGCCGCTTTCTTCAGATGTACGCCGCCGACGTGCTCCCTCGCCTCCGCGGTCTCACCGCGGGACGTGGGTGAGGGTCCGCGCCGCCCCTAGCCCTGTACTGTCGGTCCGCTGCGATCGACGGTGATGCGCAGGAGCACTCGCTGATCGCGGGTCATGGCTTCGCGATATTCCTGCCAGTCGGGATGCTCTCCGCTCACACGTCGGTAGTAGTCGACAAGCGGCTCCATCGCGTCGGGAAGGCTGACGATGTCGACATCGCCTTCCATGCTGAACCAGGTGCCGAAGAATCGTTCGCTCAGCGCGCACACCGCGGCGCGCGGACGGTGCCGGAGGTTGCGCGTCTTCACCGCGCCCTCGCGGGTGCTGATGACGACTCGATCCGCGGCGTCGACGGCCGCCAGCACCGGCGAGAGCTGCGCCTGGCCGTCACGACGGTAGGTTGCGAGCACGACCCGCGGATTCATGCGCAGGAACTCGAGGGCGGCGTCATGAGCCATCGGCCGACTCTAGGGTGTGGAGCAGCGATGCTGCCAGGCGCCGCTCGCCGTCCGTGCCCTCCATGACGGTGTCGTCGATGAGCGCGCGCATCCCGAGAGCCCGGATGGGCTCGAGCATCGCCGTGTCGGTGCGGTCGATCACGATGGCGGCTGCGACCCCGGCGTAGTGGCGTGCCACGCCGAGGGCGGTCGCCTCCTCGCCCATCTGGCGAAGCATCTCCACGGTCGGTCCCTTGAGCGAGCGACCCCCCACCACCGGCGAGACCACCGTCACCCGACCACGGTCGAGGGCGTCGCCGAGGACCGCGAGGATGGGATCGACGCTGAGCAGTGGATTCGAGGGTCCGATGATCACTGCCTCGGCGCTGGTCACGACCGTGACGGCCTCCGGCGAGGGGCGGGCCGAATCGATCCCGGCGAGGTGCATCCCCCGCACCGCTGGAGCGCATCGTTCCCGCACGAACCATTCCTGCATGCTGAGCTCGCCGGCATCGGTCTGGATGCGGGTGCGCACCGGGTCGTCGCTCATCGGAATGACGTGTGCCCCGATCCCAAAGGCCCGAGCGAGCTGCGCCACCGCCTCGGTGAGACGCAAACCACGGCGCAGCAACGCCGCCCGCAGCAGGTGGACGCCGATGTCCCGGTCCCCGAGTTGGAACCAGGTCTGCTCACCAAGGCTGCCGAGCATCGCCTGCGCCTGAAAGGTGTCGTCGCGCACGCCGAATCCGGTTGCGTCGTTGAAGACGCCGGCGAGCCGGTAGAGGATCGCGTCGACGTCGGGGCTGACCAGGAGACCCCAGAACTCCTCGTCGTCGGCGGTGTTGGCCACGATGGACAGGTCTTCCGGGGGGAGGACGCCGGCGAGGCCTGTCGCCAGACGCGCACCACCGGTTCCCCCGGAGAGCAGGGCCACCCTCACCGGAAGAGGTCCAGCTCCGAGGGACGCACCAGCTCCTGACCGCTTCCGGGTGGGCCTTCGAGCTCGCCGAGCCCGTGCACGATGACCACGGGAACGCGGCGGGTCTTGCCCATCAGCAGCTCGGCGGCCGCGGCGAGCTCGTCGGCAACCGCGACGACGGTTGCCTGCAGCGGCATGCCGAAGTCGTCGGGGCGGCCGCGATAGTCGAGCATGGCCGGGATCCCGGCGACCCCGAGCGCCACATTGACGAGCCCCAGGCGCCACGCCCGCCCGAAGGTGTCGCTCACGACCACACCGGCGCGCACCCCGGCGAGTGCCTCGATCCGCACATGGAGCGCCAGCGCGCTTGCGTCGCAGTCGATGGGCAGCAGGCAGACGTCGTCTGGTCCGTCGACGTTCGACCGATCGACGCCGGCGTTGGCGCACACGAATCCCTGCCTGGTCTCGACGATCAGGACGCGGTCCTCCCGCACCACACGGACGGTCTCGTCAAGGACCACCTGGACCATGCGAGCATCGGCCTCGAGCTTGCGGGCGAGCGCGACCGCACGCTCTGACGGAGTCACGCCGGTGAGGGTGCGGATCCTCCCCTCCGCTTTGGAAACGACCTTCTGGGCAACCACGACCACGTCGCCGTGGCCCAGCGGTCCGGCGCGTTCAACGATGAGCGCCGCGAGGTCGTCTCCTGGACGGATCTCCGGGAGCCCTTCGATACCGCGAAGCTCGAGGCTCACCCAGTGGGCTCGAGCAGGCGCCACGCCGAGAGGTCGGACGGCTCGTCGAGATCGAGCGCCAGGCTCGGATCGTGGTGGACGATGAAGCGACGGCCTCGCACGCGTGCTTCCTCAGCGAACTTCGGAAGCGACGCATCTCCGAAGTGGAGGGAGAAGTCACCCGGCGGCCGCAGGTAGAGCGCGTTGGTTCCCCGGCGCCCATCAGCCGACGCTGCGACGACGAGACTGCCGGGGCCATCGGTGCGCGCCAGCAGCCCGCGGATGGCCGCAGCATCGACGAGCGGCAGGTCTGAGCTGAGCAGCAGGACCGACTCCGCGCCTCGGTGGATGACCTCGTCAAGACCCAGCATCGCCGCGGGGTTCTGACCGCTCGGAGACGGCTCGACGACCGGCGCCGCGCCGCGAGCGCTTGCGAACTGCGCCGCCTGGACCGATCCGCAGACTGCAAGCGTCGGGGCAACGGCCGCGGCGGCGTCCAGGGCGCGGGCCGCGGTCATCTCGGCCAGCCGGCGCCGCCGCCGCGGTTCCATGACGTGCTCGAGCCTGCTTTTCGCGGTGGTGAAGTCCTTGATCAGCACCACGATCCAGAGCGAGGACGGCATCGGGACTATGCCCGGCCCTGGGCGGCCAGGGTCACCTCGGGGCGGTGGGGCGTCTCGACGACGTCTCGATGCTTGAGCACGTTCAGCGTCGTCACGACCGCGACGAGCAGCAACGCGCCCACGATCTCGATGGGATACAGAGGGAGGCCGAGTCCGACCGGTGCGGGCAGCGAGAAGACGAGAAAGAGTGTGCACGGGTACCCCAGCTCGGCGATCGAGGCCAGCGACGCGGGCGTGTTCGCCAGCGCCCGGTAGTAGAGCAGCATCGCCAGCAGGCCCGGGACGAGCGCGATCCCGATGAAGCTCGGTATCTGGTGCGCCGAGAACGTGCCCGGGTGTCCTCCGCCGACGCCGGTGAGCATGAGGATGAGCAGCGCGGGGAGCGCGAGCGTGAAACGCATCGCCGCGGTTGTCACGAACGAGACATTGGAAAGGCTGTAGCGACCGAACACGGTCCCGGAGGCCCAGAGCAGCACGGCGCCAAGAATCAAGGCGGCGGCGAGGAGTTGCCCGTGCTGCACCGAGGAGAACGGGGCAAGCGGATTCTGCGGGAACACGATCAGGTAGACACCGGCGATCGCACACGCAGCCAGGGGCCAGAAGTACGGCTTGCGGCGTTCCTTGAGGAAGATGCGCGCCATGGCGATGCCGAACACCGGCTGCAGCATGTAGAGCAGATAGACCTCGTTCTCGACGTTGAAATCGGGTGCGGCGTGCGCCGGGAACGCATAGCTGAGTGCCTGGGTGAAGAGCACCGTCGCGAACGCCTGCGCGCCGAGTGCGATGATGCCCATGGCGATCCATTGACGAAGTGGGAGATGATGCAACTCGCGGCGCACGCGGCCGGCGACCGGGAGGAAGCACAGCGCGATCAGCAGTGACTCCACGAACACGATCTGGCTCGCGGTCAGCTGCTTGGTCAGCGCTGGACGGAAATACGGATCGGTCGCCCACATCGCGGCGGCGACGGCGACCGCCAGCGCCCCCATCCGTCCGATCAGCGTGCCGGTCCTCGACGCCACGCTCGGACGGACCTGCTCGCGGGGTAGCGCGACCGGCGGATCTTCAACAGGCACCGGTAAATTACACTCGAAAGCACATATACCGGCGCCGCAACCATGCAAGCGCGGAGATTCACAGATGCTGTTCGGCAGAGAGCACGTCGATCGATACGTCGCGACAGACGGTGAGGAGGGCTACACATGGCGGGAAGGAACGGAGATCCTGATCCTCACCACCAAGGGGCGCAAGTCCGGTGAATTGCGCAGCACTCCGCTCATCTTCGGCCGTCACGGTGATGACTACCTGGTCGTCGGTTCCAGGGGCGGTGCTCCGAAAGCGCCGGCGTGGTACGGGAATCTCGTGGCCGACCCCGAGGTACAGGTCCAGATCAAGGGTGATCGCTTCCCGGCCCACGCGCGCACGGCGACCGCCGAGGAGAAACCTGACCTGTGGAAGACGATGACCGCCGTCTGGCCGCACTACGATGAGTACCAGCAGCGGACAGAGCGTGAGATTCCAGTCGTCATCCTGACACGCGACTGATGCCCAGCGGATCGAGGAGGTACCTGTGACCACCAACGTCGCTGGCGTCGCCGAGCTGACGGCCCTGACCGGCAGGCATCTTGGCTATTCCGAGTGGCGCGAGGTGACCCAGGAGCAGATCAACACCTTCGCCGACGCAACCGACGACCATCAGTGGATCCACGTCGACGCGGAACGCGCCGCCGCAGGTCCATTCGGCACCACGATTGCTCACGGTTTTCTCACGCTCTCGCTGCTGGTTCCGATGTGGAGTGAGATCCTCCATTTCGAGGGGGTGCGCCTCGGGATCAACTACGGATTGAACAAGGTTCGCTTTCCGTCTCCCGTCCCGGTCGGCTCGAGAATTCGCGCCGGCGCAACCCTGGTCTCGGTGGAGATCGTCGCCGACGGCAGCCTCCAGATCGTCGTCGATTTCGTCATCGAGCGTGAGGGTTCCGAGAAGCCTTGCTGCATCGCCCAGGGGCTGTACCGCTTCTACGTCTGAGACTCGCGAGACCGCGAGTCAGCGCGTGGGCTCAGGACGCAGGTCGGGAAAATCCTCTTCCCAGTGCTCATTCTCCGCGCGCGCGGATCCTGCCCGCTCACGCAGGTCGGCTTCCTTGGCGCGCAGATCGACTCGGCGGATCTTTCCTGAAATCGTTTTCGGCAACTCCGCGAACTCGAGCCTGCGGATGCGCTTGTAGGCGGCAAGGTTGGCCCGCGAATGCTCGAAGATCGAGCGTGCGATTGTCGCCGACGGCAGGTGTCCCGATCCCACCGCGATGAAGGCCTTCGGTACCGCGAGGCGGACCGGATCCGGCGACGGCACGACTGCCGCCTCGGCCACCGCGGGATGCTCGATGAGCACGCTCTCGAGCTCGAAGGGCGAGATGCGATAGTCCGACGACTTGAACACGTCGTCCGACCGCCCGATGTACGTGATGTACCCGTCGTCATCGCGCGACGCGACATCGCCGGTGTGGTAGAACCCGTCGCGCATCACCTCCGTGGTGTGTGCTGGATCGTCGCGATATCCCACCATGAGTGCCACCGGTCGCTTGGAGAGATCGATGCAGATCTCACCCGTCTCAGCGTGGGCACCGCTTGCGGGATCGATGAGATCGATGACATACCCCGGGAGCGGTCGCCCCATCGAGCCGGGCTTGACCGGTTGCCCCGGTGTATTCCCGATCTGCGCCGTGGTCTCGGTCTGCCCGTAACCGTCACGAATGGTGAGGCCCCACGCGCGTCGCACCTGCTCGATGACCTCGGGGTTGAGCGGCTCGCCGGCGCTGAGCACCTCGCGAAGTGGCGGGCGCCACGCCTGCAGATCCTCCTGGATGACCATGCGCCACACCGTCGGTGGCGCGCACAGGCTCGTCACCGCGCATTGTGTGAGGGTGTCGAGCAGGCGTCGCGCAGAAAAACGGGCAGCGTTGAGGATGAGCACGGTTGCCTCGGCATTCCAGGGCGCGAAGACGTTGCTCCACGCGTGCTTCGCCCACCCCGGAGACGAGATGTTGAGGTGAATGTCTCCGGGCTGGAGGCCGAGCCAGTACATCGTTGAGAGGTGCCCCACGGGATAGCTCACCTGGGTGTGCTCGACGAGCTTCGGCTTTGCGGTCGTCCCGGATGTGAAGTACAGGAAGAGCGGGTCGGACGCCGGGGTTGGCCCGTCCGCGGCAAATGCGTTCCCGGTGGCCAGGAAATCGTCGTAGCGGAGCCAGCCTTCGACTGGGTCGCCCACCGCGATGCGGGTGAACGTGGCGGCGATCTCCGCAAAGTGACCTGTCTGCGCGGACTCGGCGATGACGTGGGCCACATGTCCGCGGTCGATCCGGTCCACGATGTCGGCGGGACTGAGGAGCGTCGTTGACGGGATCATCACCGCGCCCAGCTTGGTCAGCGCGAGGATGCATTCCCAGAGCGCGGCTCGGTTGCCGAGCATGAGCAGCGTCCGGTCGCCGCGTCGCACGCCCTGGTCACGCAGCCATGCGGCGAGTGCGTTGGAGCGAGCGGCCAGATCGGCGAACGACAGGCGCGACTCGGTGCCGTCGTCATCGATGATCCAGAGGGCCGGCCGGTCATTGTCGGCCGCGATGGTGTCGAACCAGTCGAGCGCCCAGTTGAAGGTCTCGGGGTGCGGCCACTCGAACTCGCGGAACGCGGTCTCGTAATCGCCGCGGTGCGAGAGCAGGAAATCGCGGGCGGTTCTGAATTCCATGGTCAGGCACTCCTCATCTCAAGGATGTGACCATGGCACGAATCGACGCGCCCTAGGAGGCCTTCGAACGAATCGCGCGGGCCGTGTCCATGAGCCGCTCGGCGCGTGCCGGATCCACCCTGCTCCACGTGTCGCCGTTGACCTTGAGGCTCGTGCCCACGATCACGCCGTCGGCGATCGCGAGGATCTCATCGAGCCGCTCAGCGCTCACGCCGGTGTTAGCGAAGACCGGCATGTCCGGGACCGCGTCCTTGGCGGTGCGCAGGTCGCTCATCGCGAAGGGAACTCCCGCCGACGGGCCGGAGATGAGGATGGCGTCGACACCGAGAAACGCGGCGCTCCGGGCGCGATCGGCGATCCCGCGACTGCCGAGGGCACTGCTGAACTCCGGCGAGATGTTGTCGAAGAACGCAACGTCGTCGGCTCCGATCGCGGTGCGGTATCCCGCGAGATCCCCGATGGCGGGGGCGATCACACCGAGGTCACTCTCGTACACCCCGGTGAGGACCTCACGAACGAAGCTCGCGCCGGTGGCCCGTGCCACCGCGATGCTCGACCTGGCGTCCCAGAGGATGTTCACACCGAACGGGACTCGCACCGAAGCCCGAAGCTCGCCGATCACCGCCGCCATCGCCGCGACGATCTCCGGCCCGACCATGAGCTGATACGGGATGTCGTTCTCGTTGCAGAAGAGCAGACCGTCGACGCCGGCTGCCTGGAGGGTTTCGAGGTCGCGCCCGACCACCTCGACGAGGTGGCTTCTGCCGAGCTCGCGATTGTGGCGCGGGCGTCCGGGCAAGCCGGGGAAGTGCAGCATGGCGAT
>DASZJB010000168.1:0-17313 GCA_035948615.1 Candidatus Dormiibacterota bacterium | reverse complement strand
GCATGACCGCTGCGCCCGGCAACCGGCCACGCGTGTTCATCGTCGACGATCATGCCCTGTTCCGGTCGGGGGTCCGGTCGGAGCTCGGCAGCGGAGTGGAGGTGATCGGCGAGGCGGACGACGTCGAGCCCGCGATTGCCGGGATCGCGCAGTGCGAGCCCGATGTCGTCCTGCTCGACGTCCATCTACCGGGTGGCGGCGGACACGCGGTGGTGACCGCTCTGAAGCGCACCTATCCGCATGTGCGATTTCTCGCGCTCTCCGCGTCGGATGCGCCTGAGGATGTGATCGCAGTCATCCGTGCGGGCGCTCGCGGCTACGTCACCAAGACCATCTCCGGCGCGGAGCTCGTGGACGCCGTCTATCGCGTGGCTGCCGGCGAGGCGGTGTTCTCCCCCAGGCTGGCCGGGTTCGTTTTGGATGCCTTCGCGGCGCACCCGGCTGCCGACCAGGCGCCGCCTTCATTCGACCCCGAGCTCGACCAGTTGACCCCGCGCGAGCGTGAGGTGCTCCGCCTCATCGCACGTGGATTCACGTACAAGGAGATCGCCCGCGAGCTGTTCATCTCCGTCAAGACGGTGGAGAGCCACGTCTCCTCGGTGCTCCGCAAGCTCCAGCTGTCGACACGCCATCAACTGACACGCTGGGCGACGGAACGACGCCTGTCGTAGGCTCGACTAGAGCAGTTGGTGGATCGCAAATGCGACGCCGAAGGCGACAACCAGTGTGCGGAGCACCACCGGGCTCAGGCGCCGCGCTGCAGTCACGCCGAGAAAGCCGCCGGCGGCGCTCATCGGCACCATCACGAGGACCGCGAGCCATGACACCGGTCCAAAAAAGGCGAAATAGATGGCCGCGACGATGTTGATGATCAACGACATCATGCCCTTGAGCGCGTTGATCCGCTGCAGGTCATCGCGGATGAAGAGCCCAAGCACCGCCAGCATCATCACGCCGAGTCCCGCACCGAAGAACGCGCCGTAGACGCCGCCCAGGAACTGCGCCACCGCGAGGAGCGGCGAACGATGCTGCTCGCGCTCCGGGCGGCGTGTTCGGACTCGCGACGTGACCACCGGCTGGAGCAGGAGCAGCGCGCACGCTCCGAGGATCAGCCAGGGAACAATCGCGGCGAACACGTTATTGGACGTCCGCGTCAGCAGAATCGCCCCGACGACAGCTCCGGCGACGCTGATGGGTCCGAGGAAGCGGACCCGCGCGCGCTGCGCGGTGAGCTCTGCGCGGTACGCGACGCTCCCCCCCGCATAGCCGGGGAGCAATCCGAGCGTGCTGGTGACGTTCGCGGTCAGCGCCGGAAACCCGATGAGGAGCAGCGCCGGAAACGACAGGAGCGTCCCGCCGCCGGCGACTGCATTCACAGCACCGGCGAGCAGCGCCGCGCCGGCGATCAGGAGCAACTGCGCGGCGTCGAGGTGGATCATCGGTCGCCCGACGCGATCCCCACGCAGGCGGCAACCTCCCGCAGGCCGAGAATGTCAGCGCTCAACTCGCCCGAGGCAAGGCGCGAGCGGATCAGGTCCTCATGGGCAACGCGCTCCACGACGCGGTCGGAGATCTCGAGCACCGATGCTGCAGCGATGCAGAGGACGCCGTCATCATCGGCGACGATCATGTCGCGTGGCGCGACCTCCTGCCCCGCGCACACGACCGTGCGATTCACTGCCCCCGCACCATGTTTGGTCGTTCCCTGAGCGGTGATCCATCGCGACCACACGGGGAAACCCATCGCACGCAACTCGCTCACGTCGCGCACCCCCGCGTCGACGACCGCCCCGATCACTCCATGTGCCTGCAGCGACGTTGCCAGCAACTCCCCGATGACGCCGGCAACATCGCCGGGCGGCATTGTCGCCACGACCAGCAGATCACCCGGGCGGCACTGCTCGACCGCCATATGAATCATCAGATTGTCGGCCCGCGGGCAGAGCACTGTCACCGCCGGACCGGCAACACGGACCCCCTGCTGGATCGGACGGATGACCGGATCGAGCAGACCGGCTCTGCCGTACACCTCGTGTGCCGCAGCGACGCCGTGAGCCGCGAGCGTGGCCACGGCCGTGGGAAGCTCCGCACCCGGCGGCCGCTCGCCTTCCACCATCAGGACGAAGACGCCACCACCGCGTTGCGGAGCTTCCCGATGCCCTCGATCTCCGACTCCATGACGTCGCCGGGCTGCAGGAACTCCGGTGGGGTGCGCGCAAAACCGACGCCCTCCGGTGTGCCGGTCGCGATCAGCATGCCGGGGAGCAGGGTCATGCCGACGGAGAGCCACTCGATGATCGCGTCCACGGGGTAGATCATGTCGCGGGTGTTGGCATCCTGCTTGACCTCGCCGTTGATCCGCAGCTGCAGGTGCAGCGACTGCACGTCGGCCACCTCGTCGCGCGTCAGCACCCACGGGCCGCAGGGGCACGATCCGTCGAGACTCTTTCCCTTGAACCACTGACCGCCCCAGCCGTTCTGGATGTCACGGGCGGTCACGTCATTGAGCACCGTGTAGCCGAAGATGTGCCCGGCCGCGTCCTGGCGCTTGATGTTGGCGCCGCGACGGCCGATGACCACGCCGAGCTCGACCTCCCAGTCGATCTTGGTACTCACCGACGGGTCGATGCGGATGTCGGCGTATGGAGCCGTGATGGTGGTGATCGCCTTCGTGAAGATGGTGGGCGGGGCCACCTCGACGTTGGTAGCGCGTGCGGTCTCCTCAGCATGCTTCTGATAGTTTCGGCCGATCGCGAGCACGTTGCCCCGCGGCGGGTCGAACGGCGGCAGCAGGGTCAGATCTGCCAGCGTTCGCACTGCGCTCGCTGGAGCAGACGCCGCGAGGCCGCGCAGATGGTCAAGCGCCTCCTCGCCGGCGTCGATGACACCGAGAATCGTCCTCGGGAGCGCTTCCGACCCCGACCCGTTGGATGCGGCGCCGACGTCGACGATCTCGTCGGTTGCGCCGTCGCGTCCCACACCCAGGCGTGCCGCCCCACCATCGCGAAACATGAGCAGTTTCATACCTTGTTCGCCTCCGAGCTCGACGCTGAGCTGAGACTCGTCGCCGCTCCCAAAAACAGTTCCTCGAAATCCTGGCGATCGAGGAGTTCGCCGGGTTGACCTTCCATGCGGATCGATCCAGAGACGAGAACCGACGTGTATGCCGCAATCTCGAGCGCCGCGCGTGCGCGCTGCTCCACGAGCAGCACCGCCTTGCCGAGGGCACCAAGGCCGTTCACCTGCTCGCGCAGGAGTTTGTCGGCCAGCTGGGGTGCGAGGTTCGCGGTGGGCTCGTCGAGAATCAGCACCTTGGGATCGAGCATCAGGACACGCGCGATGGCGAGCATCTTGCGTTCGCCACCACTCAGCTTGTCCGCGCGGCGTTTGAGCATCGGCTTCAGCGCGGGAAAGACCTCGACCACCTCCGGCACTCGCGCGCGAATCGTTGCGGCGGGCAGGAGATAGCCACCCATTTCGAGATTCTCGAGCACGGTCATCGGCTCGAAGATGTCCTGCACCTGAGGCACGTACCCGACCCCTCGCCGCGCCAGCTCCTCGGGACGGCGGTTGGTGACCTCCTCGTCGCCGAGCATGATCCGGCCGCTGGTGACCCGGAGAATCCCGACAAGTGCCTTCAGGAGCGTGCTCTTCCCGGCGCCGTTGGGCCCGATGATGGCGACGATCTCGCCGGGTCCGACGCTCAACGAGACGTCCTGGATGACGGGGACGCCACCGTAGCCGGCGGTGACCCCCTCGGCGCGCAGGAGCGGAACCGGCCGCTTCGCGGACACCACCGCGGGGTTACCCGACAAGGTAGGCGTCAACAATTTCGCGTTGCTGACGCAGGGCCGTCATGGTCCCCTGGCCGATGACGCTTCCCTGCGCCATGACGATCACGGGGTTGCACATTCGCTCGATCATGTGCAGCTCGTGTTCGACCATCAGGATGGTCAAGCCGCCGTCGCGAAGCGACTCGCAATAGTCGGCGATCTCGCCGACGATCGAAGGGTGCACGCCTGACATGGGCTCGTCGAGAAGCAGGACCCGGGGCTGGAGCATCAGCGCGCGCATGATCTCGACGAGGCGCTTCTGGCCGCCGCTCAGGGAGCTGGCGTAATCCGATTCCTTGGCGCTCATCCGGAAGCGGTCGAGCAGGACGCGCGCCTGCTCCACCAGGCGGTTCTCGTCGGCGCGCCAATAGCGCTTGCCCAGCAGCGCGCCCCGGAGCGAATCGCCACGATTGGCCGGCGCTGCCGCGAGCAGATTCTCGAGGACCGTCAGCTGTGCGAATTCGGACGGGAGTTGAAAGGTGCGCACCAGGCCGCGCCGTGCTCGCCGGAAGGCAGGGAGCGCAGTCACATCGTCCCCGTCGAAGATGATCGTGCCGGAGCTTGCAGGCAGGGTGCCCGCGAGCACGGCGAGGAACGTCGACTTGCCGGCGCCGTTCGGACCGATGAGACCGGTGATGCGGCGGGGCAGCACGTCGATGGAGACATCCTCGACGGCGCGAACGCCCTCGAAGTGCCTGCTGACGTGGCTGGCGACCAGAAGCGGGCGCTCACCGGCAGGCTGCGAGCCGGCGGCGGGCGTCGCCGCCATCGCCTCCGTCTCAACCGGCATGCGGCTCCGTCGCCTCCACCCGCTTTGTCCGAGCCGCGAACACGCGACGTCGTTCGGGGAGGACCCCGCGAGGCCGGAACCAGAGGAAACCGAGGATCAACCCGCCGATGCACACCCACTCGAGCGCGGGGATGAGTCCCGGCGGGCCGAAGGTCGGCAGGTAGCGAGTCGCTTCTTCAAATCCGACCGGGACGAGGAGCGCACCGAGCACCGCGCCATAGTTGTTGCCGCGGCCGCCGACGATCACCGCGGCGAAGAGGATGAGCGTTTCCGGATAGAGCCAGGTCGAAGGGGCCCAGGTGGTGATGAAGCCCACCAGAATGGCGCCGCTCAAGCCGGCGATCGCCCCACCGACGACGAACACGGACATCTTCATGGCCACGGCGTTCTTGCCCAGCGCCTTTGCCGCAACCTCGTTCTCGCGCATGGCGCGCAGGGAGCGCCCGTATGGCGAGTTGATGATCCGCTGGACGATGAGGAACACGATCACCGCCAGAACGAGCGCGCCCGCGGTGTACGCCCACAGGTAGGCGTCGGAGTATGGGTTGAACTTGTCAGAAAGTGGCTGGGGGACGAGCGAGAGACCGGCGGCGCCGTCGAGGAAGGCCGGCGTGTTGGTGACCACGAGGCTGGCGATCACCGAGAGCACCAGCATCGCGATCGCCTGGTAATCGCTGCGCAGCCGTCGCAGCACCACGAGGCCGATCGGCGGGGCGAGCAGCGCGCCGACCAGCGTGGCGGCGATCCAGGGAAGGGGAAAGCTCAGGTTCAGCCCGAGGATGTACGTCTGAAAGCCGCCGTTGGCGGTGTCGCGCGGTAACGACAGCACCGCCGCGGTGTACGCGCCGGCCGCCTGGAAGATGATGAAGCTGAAGTTGACGATGCCGGAGACACCGAATTGCAGGCTGATCGCCAGGCAGGCGAGGATGTCGACTGCCGCGTAGACCAGGAGCGTGGTGAGGTAGTAGGTCACCCGGCTGCCGCGAGTGCGCCTCGCTTGGCGAGCAGTCCCTGCGGCCTGAGCACCATCACCAGGACCAGGACGGCGAAGGCGACCACCTGCTTGTACTCGGGAGAGATGATCGCGGCGCTGATCTCGGTCATCTCGCCGATCAGGACCGCACCGATCATCGCCCCGTACGGGCTCCCGGCCCCGCCGAGGATGGATGCGGCGATGATCGGGATGAGGAATTCAGACCCGCTCGCCACCGAGAACGAGTCGGAGTTCATGCCCGCAACCGTGCCGGCAACGCCGCAGAGTGCGCCGGTGATCAACCACGCGAGATCTACCACGCGGGCCGTCGGGATGCCGCAGTTCCGGGCCAGGGTCGGGTTGGCCGCGGTGGCTCGCATCGCCTTGCCCAGCCTCGTGAACCGGAGCAGCGCGGAGATCGCCAGCATCACCACGACGGCCACCGCGATGATCGCGAGCTGCTCTCCCGTGAGCGCGATCGACCCCAGGTAATACGTCGTACCAGGGTTCTGAGCGTACGAGACGCTGTAGTAGCCGACAATCGGGAGCATCACGTTGGCGATGACCAGTGAGACTGCCAGCGAGATGATCACCATGCCGATCAGGTTGGTTCCCTTGCGCTGGAACGGCGCGTAGATCAGGCGGTTGAGCAGAAACGAGAACACCGCCCCGAAAACCGCGCCGACCGGGAGTGACAGCCAGATGCTCACGCCCGCGTGGTTGACGGCGTACGCAGCGTACGCGGAGGCGATCATCACCTGGCCGTACGCCAGGTTGATCATGTTCGTGATGCCGAACTGCATCGTGAAGCCGACCGCCGAGATGGCGATGATCGACATGGAAACGAGGCCGAAGCCGAACGCGGCGACGATGAGACTCATCGCCGCCGCCCCCGACAGATCAGTGGGTCAGCCACCGCCCGCCGCGATGATGGCCGCGGTCTGCGCCTGAGTGAGGCTGCCAATGGTGATCTCGTTGCCCATCGCGTCATAGCGGACGAGGATGTAGCCCTGCTGGGAGTTGTTGTACTGGTTGTAGTTGGTCAGCCCACCGGCTCCGACCCAGCGGACCTTCTGACCGCTCTTGATTGCGGCCACACCCGCAGCATAGGTGTTCACGGTGACCGCCCCGGCGACGCCGTTGCCGACGTCATGGATGACCGCGTTGTACACGGTCGGGTCGAGGCTCTTGGTCTCGTCCATGGCAAGGGCCGCCTGCATGATCCCGTCATAGAGGTGGAGCGTCGCGCCGCGTTGCGAGTACTTCGGGGCGTCGGGGAACTGCGACGCGACCGCGTCGAGGTTGGTCTTGAACTCGTCGTATCCAGGTCCGCTGAAGCTCACCCCGAGGTCGACGGCGGTGAACTTGTCGACCACGGTTTGAACGCCGACGGCGCCGGTGACCGCCGCGAACCACACGGGGTCGATGGTTGCCGACGTTCCCATGAACGGCAGCATGATCCCGTGGTTCAGCTGCTTCACCTCGGCCATATAGGTGGCGTCGGTCGGCCCGAGCGCCTCCGTGAAGATCACGTCGGGATGGGTGTTCAGCATCGCGGTCACCTCGGTCCGATACGAGGGCTGACCGAGCGCGATCGCCTGGTTGATGGTCACGGTGGCACCGAGTCCCTGGAGAGCGGCCATCGCCGGGCCGACGAATGCCTGTGACCCGATGTCGTTGCCAAACACGAGTGCGACTCGCTTGTACATGAAGTGATCGAGCGCGCTGCCCACCATCGCGAAGGCGTCGAATTCATCGGGGGGGACCAGTCGATGGAAGTAGGTGAATGAGGTCTTGTTGAACTCCGACTGGCCGGTCATGCAAAACATCGGAATGTGCGCCTGGTTGAGGATCGGCGCGACACTCGCGGCCTCGTCCGACGTGCAACCAACGACGGCCATGAGGTTGGAGTTGCTGGCCACCATCTGCTGGGCGGCTGGGACCGCATCAGCAGGCTCACCGCGAGTGTCAAACTCCTTGCAGCTCACCGTGTGCCCCATGACACCGCCCGCGTTGTTGATGGCTCGCGCCGCCGGCAGGCACGCGGCGAAATATGCCGGACCGAGCGCGGCGTCCGGGCCGGTGAAGGGCGCGATGACACCGATGAGCAGTGGCGATTTGCTCGACGACCCGCTCGGGGTGGACGAGCTCCCGCAGGCGGCAAGTGCCAGCGTGAGCATCGCGAAGAGGACCCCTGCCCCTCTGCCGACCCGATGATGGCTTGCGAGCATCACATGCCTCCTAGCGCCCCTGGGCGCGGCTGGCGAAGATTGTCGGCAATACTAGCGACAATGTTGTGAACAATCTAGCCCCAGCCTCCGATCCGGACGAACCGCGCGTGCGGACCACCAACGACCCGTGCGACCGGCTTCGCCAGGCGATCGTCAGCGGCGAGTTCCAGCCGAACGAGCGCCTTGTCGAAGCGGACCTCGCGGTTCGATTCGGCGCGGGGCGCACCGCCATCCGCGCCGCCCTGGCTGTGCTGGATCAGGAAGGGCTCATCGTCCGGGAGCCTCACCGCGGTGCACGGGTCCGGCTGATCTCAGCCAGAGAGGCCTTCGAGATCGAGCAGGTGCGCAATGCGCTGGAAAGGCTCCTGGCCCGCAGCGCCGCCCAGCGGGCGACGAGCAGCGACGTTGCCGACCTTCGAGCCATCCTGGCGACGATGCACGAGCGCCTGCGCGACGGCGACACGCTCGGATACATGCAGCTCAACGCACAGCTCCACCGGCGGATCTGGAAGGTCTCCGACAACCAGGTGGCCTTCAAGATGCTCGTCACACTCAAATCCCAGAGCATCCGGTTCCAGTACGGCACCATCCTCCGGCCGGGTCGTCCGGAGCAATCCCTCCGGGAGCATGTGGCGATCGTCGCAGCGATCGCGGCGCACGACACGGACGCCTGCGACGCCGCGATGGCGGAGCATCTCGGCCACGCCCTCGAGACCCTGCGATGGGCGATCGAGTCACAGGAGCGCGAGCGGCCCTGGGCTGCCCCGCGGGAATCAGTTCTCCGTTCGCAGCCTTAGGGGGCCCTGGGAAGGGGCAGCGTTGTCCGCGTGCCGAGGGGGATTGACATTCCGGAGTGACGCGCTGGCAAAATACCGCGCGTGAAACGCACGAACGACGACCGTGGGATGCGGTGTGCGCGGTGCGGTGCAGCCAGGCTCATCCCGCTGACAGACCACTTCCCGCTAGCGGAATACAGCCAGACGAAACGGGTTCGCCCGGTCCGCGCCCAGTTGAAGTGCGTGGTGTGTGGGCATCGCCACGTCGCTCATCCCCGGGTCCTGCTGGCCGGCTGAATCACGGCCCGCGGTCAGCGGGCCACGAGCTGCACCAGGCCGAGCACGTTGCCGGCAGGGTCGCGGACGGTCGAAAGCAACCGCTCCGGTCCGTCCGGTGTTGGATGCTCGAGGACCTCACCGCCATGGGCGCGAACCAGCTTCATGGCGTCGGTCATGTTGTCGACGTGCAACCAGGGCAGCATCCCCGCATTCGGCGTCGGCGGCCGGTCTGTCACCCACTGACCGATGAGGCCTGGGGCGTCGAACCCCGGATGGGGGTGCTCGACATGCCAGCCGAAGACGCGGGCATAAAACTCCGCCGACCGCTTCACGTTGATGGCGGGGATCTGCAGATACGAGACCTGCCCCTGAACCGGTCTGAGCGACAGGTTGGATTCCTCGTCGTCGTCAACAGCCATTGGAAGGATCATCGCATCGCAAGTGGATACGGCCCGCGTCATCGGCCAACCGCGCTCGCTTCTCAACAACGTCGTGACGGTGCAGACCGTCGCGGCCCAGTCCGGCGTTGAGCACGGCGCGACCATCCTCCGGTCAGAATGGGCGGGTGGCGTCAGAGAAGTTCACCGTGCAGTCCGGCACCGCCAGGCTGGCGGCCGAGCGCTGGGCGGGTGACGGGCAGCCGCTCGTGTTGCTCCATTCGGGCGTGACCGATCGTCGCTCGTGGCACGCCGTTGCGGAGGCACTGCAGCCGGTGACCGGCGTCGTCGCCTACGACATGCGCGGGTATGGAGAGACGTCAGGGGTCACCTACGGCTTCTCGCATCTCGATGACCTCAACGCGGTGCTCGACCGCGTTTCGACCGGGCCGGTGTGGCTGGTCGGAAGCTCGATGGGGGGCGAGATTGCCATTGATGCCGTCCTGGCATCGCCGGAACGGGTGGCGGGCCTCGTGCTCCTCGCGCCGGCGGTCAGCGGCGCTCCCGAGCCGAGTGTGTTCGACGCCGACACCGACCGACTCGTGCGTTTGTGGGAAGCCGCGCAGACCTCGGGCGAGATCGACGAGATCAACCGGATCGAGATGTGGCTCTGGCTTGACGGCCCGGGCGGGCCCGAGGGCCGGGTGTCCGGGCCGGCGCGCGAGCTCGCACTTGCCATGAACGCCATCGCGCTGAAGAACGACATCCCTGAGGAGTCCGGGAAGAGCGGCATCACCGCGTGGTCGAGGCTGGAGGAGATCGGCGTGCCCGTGACCGTCGCGTGCGGCGACCTCGATCTGCCCTTCATCATCGCTCGGTCGAAGGAGCTTGCTGACTGGCTTCCCAAATCGCGCTATCAGGTGTTCGAGGGGATGGCACACCTCCCCTATCTCGAGCAACCGGCGGTCGTCGCCGATCTGATCAGCTCAGCGATCCGCTGAGCGGCAGCGTCACCCCGGGGTGATGGTCGCGTAGGTCGCGATCGCAACCCCCGTCTTGGTGGTCGCGATGATGTCGTAGCGCGTGGCGCCCGCGGGAATCGTGGCGTCGGCGACGAAGTGGCCGATGGGATCGAGCCTGCGACTCACCAGGATCGTCGGCGTCCGTCCATCGGGGGTCATCCCGATGGTGACCGTCGCGATCTGTATCTCGCTGGTCTCGTTCGAGCTGGTGAAGAAGGTGAGGTGAAACTCGTCCGCGCCCGGTTTGTCCGGATCGATGTAGACCTGCGCGAGCCAGCCGTTCTGGAGCTGGATCGAGTACAGAGTCGGCAGCCCGTTGAACCGAGTGGCGGTGACGATCGGCGCCGGTGTGGTGGTGGTCAGCTGCAGGTGGACCTCGGTGGAACGGCTGGCGTTATCGATGATCACCGCGACCTCCCAGATACCGGCGATCGCCAGGTTGCCGCCCCGGGCCGCAAAGCGGCCGTCGGGTTGACGCTTGAGCGTCAGCGTTGACTCACCGAGCTGCGGTCGCAGCGGCTGGGTGAACTCGAGCTGCACCGAGCTCGCGTGCACCGTCGCCCCCGTGTCGTAGTCGGTGACACGAAGCGTGAATTGGTTGAACCCCGCAGAGCCGGGCGACACGGTCAGGCGGACCTTCACCGTGGTCGCGAAATCGCTCCCGGTCACAACAACCGGCGTCGCCCGCTCGGTGGACACCTGCGCAGTTGACGCAAGCGGTGGCGCGACATTCACGAGCGCGGCGGCGACGGCCACGACGGCCGCGCCCACGACGATCTCCGTCGATGCGACCCGGCGCAGGCCGCTCAGGATCCGTGACGCCCGCGGCACGTTGCCGAAGCGGTTGATGGCGCCGAGTCCCGCAAGCACCACGAAGAGCGCGACCTTGACGAGCACCAGGACGCCGAATGCGGTGCTGAAGAGCTTGTCCACAGACCCGATCTCGATCACGGCCCGGAATGTCCCGGTGACGGCGACCACGACGATGGCGACTCCGGCAGTGGTTGAAAACCGTCGCACCGCCTGCCCTTTGATCTCGGACGGCTGCCCACGAACAGCCAGGATCAGCACGAGCAGGCCACCGATCCATACGCCGGTCGCGACGATGTGAGCCCACTGCGCAAGGAGATTCGCAGCAACCGGCGCCTGCGCACCGGCGTGGCTGGCAGCGACGTCGACCCACATGGACGCCGCGGCTCCTAAGCCGGCGAGGCCGACGCCGACGCGTCGAACGGTCGCGTGAGCGACGAGAGCTCCGGCGATTCCCGCGGCGACCAGAGCCAGCGCCGCAAGCCTCTCGACGAAGACCGTCCCCAGGGACGTCGAGAACACCGCAGCCCAACCGATTCCCGCCGCGGAACGTTGGGATTCGACAACTCCCGCGACACCGATCGCGGCGACGATCCACATGAGGATCAGCCCAGGTGCGACGAACCGCGGAATGTCGCGTAGCGCAAGCACGCACGTCGATGCCACGCCGACGATGCCCATCACGCCGATGAAGAACAGCCATCGACCCACCACCGCGAGCACCGAGGGGGGCGGCGAAACCACCGACCTGCTCGCGTGCGCGTTGGCACTCGCAGCCGACTCCCCGACACCGAACGCGTACGCACCGGTCGCGAGGTGACCGTCGGTCTCGGAGACGGTCTTCCACGTCACGGTGTACACGCCATCGCCGATGGTCTTCAGCGGCACTTCCAGCTCGAGTGGGTGGCCGGGCACCACGGCGGTCGGGCCGGCGTCAACGCTCACCCCTGAGGTGTTGATCACGGTGATGCTGGACAGCTTCGGATCGGGCGTCTCGCCGAAGGTGATCTCCACCACCTTCGGCGCGCTCTGCACCTCGGCGCCTTCGGGCGGTGTGGCACTCTGCGGCAACGCGTGGGCGGCCGCGGTCAGAGGCAGCCAGATGGCTGCCCCCACCGCAAGCGTCGCTGCGACGGTCAGCGACCGCCGCGCCCGCATCGCTACGTGCTCCGGCCGCGCAACCCGATCGCCAGATTGAGTGCGCTGAGCAGTACCGCCACGACGATCGCGATGATCGCCAGGGTGGTTGCTCCTGATGCGCTCGTCTTGGCGTCGCCGGCCGTTGTTGACGCGGACTGCGCGCTCGCCAGCGCGCTCGCCGCGCGCTGACTTACCGCGTCGACCTTGGTTGCCACGGCAGCGGCTGCCGGCACGGCCACCGGGAACTGCACGGCGCTGGAATCCGCGACCGAGTCGAAGGTCGTCGGGCCTGACGCAACCGTCTGGTTGACCGGCACTCCATTGATGGCGCCGAAGATTCGGAATGTGTACGTTCCGACGACCGTCGGGATGAGCGCGTAGTCATATTCATCGAGCCTGCCGTTGCCGGTGTCGGAGTCGTAGAGGGGGACCGGGCAGAAAGGGCTGCTCGTCGTGGTCCCGACGGTCACCGTGACCTGGATATCGGGATGCGTGCAGTCCTGGTTGAGCGTGCTCACCGGAGTGCCGATCGGGTTGGTTGCCGAAGGGATGTCGATGAAGACCTGGATCGCATTAGGGCTTCCAACGTACGTGTCGGTACCCCCGGACGGCTCGAATTGCCAGCCGACGGCGATTCGGTATTTACCGACTGTGAACACGTAGTGCGCCGACGCAACGGCGCACGACGTCGCCATGGCGACGAGCGTTCCGGCGGCAATCGCGGAAACGCGAAGACGAGTTCGGGACAACTGAAATCTCCTCGAGTTGTGAACGGATCGTTGGTGAGCCGAGCTCACGGACGACGGTCAGGCGTCGAGGAGCAGTGGAGGTGGCCTTCGCCAGAGGTGCCGTCCCAGCCGGTCGAGCGGCGAGACCGTACGGGCAGCAGGACGGGGGGTGGCGGGAGCTGCAGTCCGGCGTCGACCGGCGACGGCTCGGAGGAGAGCCTCGAGCCTTTCGACGGCGACCTCGCGGCGGCGGAACAGAATCTCGCAAATGCGCACAACGCACGCGAGCAGCAGCGACACGTAGAGGTGGACGAACGGGGCGGCCCAGTGGATCCCGGTGATCGCCCCCAGGCCGGGGGCCGGCTGCGAGCGGGCCACCGCCTCGATGTTCTCCTGTACGACGTACAGCGCTGTTTGAACCGTCGCGAGTGGCAGCCAGATGGCGGCCAGGCGAGTCCCCGGCGAGGACCGGGGCGCTCGATCGCCGGACACGTCCGCGGTCCGCCCGTGCAGGATCCGGCGCACGCCGGCAGCTGCGCGATCGAGCCGGGCGTTCAACCCCCGCCATGCCCGCGCGAGGCGGACGCCGAAGACGGCGCTGAGGGCCAGGAGGACGCCCGCCACCGGGAGCATGTAGGCGTGCACCGGGTTGGTCATCGACGCGACGATCCCCGCCGGTCCCCAGACCCGGAGGTACTCGAGGGTGTGGCCGATGAACAGCCCGATGAGCGCGAGCAGGACGCCGCCTGACGCGACAACCCTCGTCTGCCGATGCGGGTTCACGCCGGGAGCATACGCTCGACCGCCGCACGCGTCACTCAACCGGGTCAACCGAGCCATAATGGGCGCCGCGCTCGCCGGCAGCATGTCGCGGACAGGCGCGGAGGCGACCCTCAAGAACCGTTTGCCGAGAGCGAGGTTTGTGGATGAAACCCTCGGAAGGCATTGGAGCTGTCACCCGCAGCAAGCGCGGTCAGGCGCTCCTCGTCGTCCTCGCGTTGGCAGGTGGTCTTGGCATCGGGGCGCTGATGTCGCTGACGCTGCGCACGCAGGCCACGACCACCAGTGCCCCGCTGGAGATCACGCCCTCAGCCAATGTCATCGGTGCATCGCTGGTGAGGCAGCCGACTCCTGCGCTGACGGGGCTCGTCGACCAGAACGGCAAGCAGGTCTCGCTGCCGGACGAGAGAGGCCATGTCGTGCTGCTTGCCTTCATGGACCCCCTCTGCGTGAACCTCTGCCCGGTCCTCGGCCGTGACATCGTTGCCGTCGAGCAGGCGCTGCCCAAGGGGATCAACCCGGTCCTCCTCATCGTCAGCGACATGCCCGACCGCACCCCGGCCAACGTGACGCAGTTCATCAACACCAATCTCACCGCCAAGTGGTCGCCGGGTTGGCACTGGCTGCTCGGACCGGACGCAACCCTCAAGCTCACCTGGTTGAAGTGGGGGGAGCCGCTCGAACCGCCCAAGACCAACTACCTCGACATCATCGATCCTCAAGGCTACATGCGGGTCACCTACCCCGCTCCAATCTTCGTGAGTGACGTGGTGCACGCGATCACTGTGGTCTCGCACGAGTAAGGACCCTACCGTCTGAATCGCGCAATCGCGAGGTCTGGTTGAGGAGAGGGCCGCTTTTGCGCTAAGGTCGCGGCCCGTGCCGACATACAAGATGGGTCAGGCTGCAGAGCTCCTCGGCGTGAGTGTGGATACGGTGCGGCGTTGGGCCGACGCCGGACGCATCGATACCGTGCGCACCGAGGGTGGGCACCGCCTGGTCGACGGTGTCGCGCTGGCCAGGTTCGCGGTCGAGCTGGCCAGCAATCACCCGACGATGCCCGTGACCGAGTCTGCGCGCAACCACTTCATCGGTTTGGTCACCGACGTGGCCACGGACGGCGTGATGGCGCACGTCAAGCTCCAGGCGGGTCCGTTCCGGATCAGTTCGCTGATCAGCAGCGAGGCGGTCGCCGAGCTCAAGTTGGAGCCCGGGATGCTCGCGGTTGCCTCCGTGAAAGCAACCAACGTCGTCATCGAGTTGCCCCCGCCGCAATAGACCACAACAGAGGAACCCATGAAGATCCGCACCCGCACCCTGCTGGTTTTCGGCACCACCGCCATCGCGCTGGCAGGGTGCGGCTCGAGCCCGTCGAGCGGTCCCTCGGCGTCGCCCGATCCGCTGAGCGGGTCGATCACCGTCTTCGCCGCGTCATCGCTGACCTCCGCGTTCAACACGGCGGAGAAGGGTCTCGAGGTCGATCACCCGGGGTTCACAGCCCAGTACTCCTACGGCAGCTCGCAGGCGCTGGTCACACAGGTCATCAACGGCGCGCCCGCCGACGTCATCGCGACCGCGAACACCTCCACGATGCAGCAGCTCGTCGCCAAGGGACTCGTCAACACGCCGGAGGCGCTCTGCAAGAACAAGCTCGAGATCATCGTCGCACCCGGAAACCCCAAGGGCATCAAGACCCTCGCCGACCTCGCCAATCCCAGTCTCTCGGTCGTGCTCGCCCAGCCGGGAGTCCCGGTGGGCGACTATGCGACCAAAGCGCTGGCAGCGGCGCACATCACGGTCACACCCAAATCGCTGCAGCTCGATGACGCACTCCTGGTCGAGCAGGTGGAGTCGGGTAACGCCGACGCGGCCCTGGTGTTCGTGACCGATGTCGTCACCGCCGGAGGCAAGGTGACCGGCGTCCCGATCCCCGACGCACAGAACGTCATCGGCACCTACGAGATCGCCGTCCTCAAGGCGAGCACACACGCCGCGGCGGCCCAGGCCTTTGTCACCGATGCGGTGTCAGGTGATGTGCAGACGCAGCTGCTCGCCGACGGATTTCTCAAGGCGTCGTGATCCGGGGCGTCACCCGACGCCCCCTCCTCGGTCTCCTCATCCCGGCCGCGGTGGCCGTCCTGTTCATCGCGCTGCCGCTGATCGGGCTGCTGTTGCACGTGGACTGGAGCAACCTCCCGTCGCAGCTGGTGTCGACGGACGTTCTCACCGCGCTTCGCCTCTCGCTCGAGTGCTCGATCATCGCGGTGGCGGTCTCGCTGATCATCGGCGTCCCGCTGGCGTATCTGCTGGCGCGCACCGGACTCCCGGGACGCCGGGTGATCCGCGGGTTGGTGACCCTGCCCCTGGTGCTGCCTCCGGTCGTCGGCGGGATCGCACTGCAGACCGCACTCGGCAGAACCACACCGATCGGGACGGTGCTGGATCACTTCGGGATCGTGCTCCCCTTCAGCACGGCGGGGGCGGCGATCGCGGAGGCGTTCGTCGGCTTCCCCTTCCTGGTGATCACCGTCGAAGCCGGTCTCCGGCAGCGCGACGACCACTTCGAGGAGATGGCGGCGACCCTCGGCGCTCGGCCGTGGCGACGCTTCTGGCAGGTGACCATGCCCCTTGCGGCGCCCTCGATCGCCGCCGGGGCAGCGCTCTGCTGGGCCAGGGCATTGGGTGAGTTCGGCGCGACGATCACGTTCGCGGGAAGTTTCCCCGGTACGACGGAAACCCTTCCCATCGCCGCCTACACGTCCTTCGAGGGATCCGGACAGATCGGCATGGCGATCACGCTGTCCCTCCTCCTCCTCGCCATCTCCGTGCTCGTACTCGTGGTGCTGCGCGACCGATGGCTCGGTGCGCTGCGGTGACACTGCAGGCGAGGATCCGGACCCGGGTCGGCGGCCTTCATCTCGAGTGCGACCTCTCGGTCGACTCCAACGTCACCGTCGCCGTGCTAGGACCGAATGGCGCCGGCAAGACGACCCTGCTCCGCGTCGTCGCCGGACTGGTGCCTCTGGACGAGGGTCGGATCCAGGTCGACGGAACCGTGTTCGAGGACACGTCGACCCGCGCACGTCTCACCCCTGAGGCCCGGCGCGTCGGGTTCGTCTTTCAGGACCACGGACTGTTCCCGCATCTCAGCGTCGTCGACAACGTGGCCTTCGGTCTCCGCGCGCGAGGTGTCGACCGCAAGACGGCACTTGCCAGGGCACATGAATGGCTCGAGCGGGTCGATCTCGCGCGATACGCCGGGTCTCGCCCCGCGGCGCTGAGCGGCGGTCAGTCGCAGCGGGCGGCGCTTGCGCGCGTCCTGGTCACCGATCCCCAGGCGCTGCTGCTCGACGAACCCCTTGCGGCAGTCGATGCATCGGGACGGCTCGACCTCCGCCGGGCGCTTCGGGAGCACCTCGCGACCTTCACCGGCGTGCGTTTGATCGTCACCCACGACCCCCTCGAAGCCGCGTCGCTCGCCGAGCGCGTCGTGGTCCTCGAGGACGGCCAGGTGACCCAGGAGGGGGATTTCCGCGAGGTGTCCTCGAGGCCACGATCGGCATGGATTGCGCGG
>DASZJB010000167.1:0-4541 GCA_035948615.1 Candidatus Dormiibacterota bacterium | reverse complement strand
CCACCTTCCGGACGCGGTGGTCTTCCCTGCATCCACCGAGGAGGCGGCGGGGGTCGTTAGTGTCTGCGCCGTGCACCGCGTCCCGATCGTCCCCCGGGGCGCAGGCACCGGCTACGCGGCGGGTGCATCGCCGTCACGTGGAGGGGTCATCCTCAGCCTTGCCCGGCTCAATCGCATCCTCGGCCTGGAATCCGAGGCGTTGCGCATTCATGCCCAGGCCGGCGCCATCACCGCAAGGATTCAAGCGCAGGCCACCGGGGCCGGTCTGTACTACCCGCCCGATCCCGGCTCATCGACGACGTGCACGATCGGTGGCAACGTCGCCTGCAACGCGGCCGGTCCGCACACACTCCGCTACGGCGTCACGGCCGATTTCGTCGCCGGGATCACAGCGGTCCTCTCCGATGGGCGGATCGTCAGGCTCGGCGAGGGCGGTGACACGTCGGCGTCAGGATTGCTCGCGCTGATGGTCGGCTCGGAGGGAACGCTCGGGGTGATCACCGAGGTGCTCCTCCGGCTGATCCCCGCCCCCAGGTCGCGGTCGACTCTTGCGGCGACCTTCACCGGCATGGAGCGTGCGGCCGCCGCGGTTGCCGAGATCTCTGAGGCAGGTATCGTCCCCGCGGCGCTGGAGTTTCTCGACGCCGGAGCGCTCGACGCGGTCCGCAAGGCCGGCGGGGGCAACATCGGCGGGGACTCCGCGGCGCTGCTCATCGTCGAGCTCGAGGGAGACCCGACCACCGTCGGCGCGGACACCGAGGCCGCGTGCACCGCGATCACCCGCTCGGGCGCCTCGCAGCTGCAGCGGGCCACGGAGCCCGGTCAGGCGCAGCGTCTCTGGGCCGCGCGCAAGGCGGTCAGCGCCGCGGTGGCCAAGGTGCAGATCGGCAAGGTGAACGAGGACGTGGTCGTCCCCCGCGACCGTGTTGCCGAGCTGGTCGCTCACACCCGCGACCTCGGGGTGAAGCACGAGCTCCCGGTGGTGAACTTCGGACACCTCGGCGACGGCAACGTTCACGCCACCTTCCTGATCGACCCGCGGGTCGACGGCGAACGGGCGCGTGCCGACGCCGCGGCCGGTGAGCTGTTCGAGACGGTGCTCGGCATGGGGGGTTCGCTGTCCGGAGAGCACGGTGTCGGTGCCGCGAAGCTGGACTTCGTCGAGCGCCAGCTCGGGCCTGGAACCGTGGAGCTGATGCGCCGCATCAAGGTGGCCCTCGACCCGCACGGCGTGCTCAACCCCGGGAAGAAGATCCCGGAACGTCATTCAGTGGGTTCGAGCACCGCCAGCAACGAGGCCGCGTAGTCGGTCTCGTCGATACGTCGGGCGAGCTCGCGCCCGTCGTCAACCGGTAGTTCCATGGACGCGTCGTACACAAAGCTGTACACGTTGGTGAGCGTCCAGCCGCCGAACCCGAGTGACGCGAGCGCGTCGGGAAGACGCGGCTCGGTCTGGTCGGCGTTGAAGGTGTCGGTGGCCGCCCTGTAGAGGGAGCTGAGATTGCGATACTCGGTCTCGTACTCCTCGATCAGCGCGGGATCCGCGTCCTCCTCCCGAAGCCGGGCGAGCATGCGGCGCAACGATTGAATCTCCAGCTGATACTCGTCCACCCTGCAACGAGTGTAGAGGACGGGGGACGGGCCCCAAGGTGGCGATCAGCGACGCCCGCGCCGGCCCTCCTTGGGGTACATCCGCGCAAATCGGCGGCGCTCCATCCTGACAAGCGTTGCCGCGACTCCGGCCATGAGCACAACGCCGGAGGCGGCGCCGAGCCCGAACCAGCCGCCCGGGATGGCGGCCAGAAGCGCCGAAACGCCGGTGCTCGGAGCTGTGGACGTGATCACAGCACGCTTCTGGGGGGGCCCGCCAGCGTCGCCCGGATGCGTGCCCGAGGCGGTTGCTGCGGCCTGCGAGGCCCCGGGGTCTCGCACAGCACCGTGGTGCGCGGCCGGTGTAGGCGGACGGCCATGCGGGGACGGCGTCGGGCGCGGCCCGGGCTTGCTGGTCGGCCGGGGCGTTGGCGTGGGAGCGGGGGTCACGAAGAACCCCCGGTTGGCGGTCGCTTCGCTTCCCGCGATCGGCAAGGATGCCTGCTGCAGGTATGCCGTCGAGACGTGGTTGTCACCGGTTGTGGAGTCGCCCGGAACGCGCCCGCTCACGATGGCAGTGCAGTCATCCCCGATTCCGCCGATCGCCACGAGCCTCGTATCGATGGGCTCGCTCGAGTGAGGGTTCTCCCACTCGAGGACGACGGTATCGCCGGCAATCACTCCCGCGACGGAGCAGTCGGCGCCGTCCCAGCTGTATGAGTAGGTGACGACGCTCCCGATGCTGCCCGACGACCCGCCCGTCAGCGTGAGTGTCGGTCCGGAAGCTCGAACCGGCGTGGGGATGGCAAACAGCACGAAGATCACCCCCGCCACGAACAACAGGGCCCCGCGCACCGCTTTCCGCATGCTGCGACTCTAGATCCGAGAGTCGTTTGCTTCGACTGACGCGACAGAACTGGATCAGCCGGTTCGCACGTTCACCAGGTTGCCGACCAGGTGACCAACCCCGAATGCCACGCCCGCGGCGACGGTGGCAAAGGCGAGCTGGCGGAGTGCAGAGCGGACCCGGGAGCGGCCGGTGAAGATCGCGACAGTCCACCCGACGGCGAGCACGGACACGGCGCCAAGCCCGATCGACAGCAGCGTCGCGACGTATCCGCTGACGAAGAACCAGGGGAACAGGGGAATGATCGCCCCGATCGAGAACATGACGAACGAGGAACCGGCCGCCTGCCAGGGGTTTCCCGTCTTGCCCGGCTGCAACCCCAGCTCCTCCCGGGCGTGGACCTCGAGAGCGACTTCAGGATCTCTCATGATCGCCTCGGCGACCCGGCGCGCATCCGCCGCTTCGACGCCACGAAGGCGGTAGACGGCCGCGAGCTCCCTGGTCTCGTCCTCAGGATGGCGCTCGAGCTCGCGGCGCTCGATCTCCAGCTCGCGCTGGAGCAGTTCGGACTGGGCCGCCATCGACACGTACTCGCCCGCCGCCATCGAGAACGCACCCGCCACCAGGCCCGCCAGCCCGGCGAGGAGGACGACGGAAGGAACCGGATTGGCGCCGGCGACGCCGAGGATCAGGGAGATGTTGGTGATCAGGCCGTCGCTGATGCCGAAGACGGCGGCGCGCGCAGCGCCACCCTGCAGGTCGCGATGGTGGGACCTTTCGTGCTGCGGCTGATGATCGCCTGCCTCGCCGACCGGAGCGGCCGTCTGTGCCATGGAGAACAGTATGCCGACGCCGGGAGAACCAGTGTGCCGGCCGGTGTCAGCCGACCAACTGCAACTAGTAGAAGAGGTGGTGCAGGGCGATCGTGGGGATCGCGAGGATCGCGATGATGTTCATCACCTTGATCATCGGGTTGATCGCCGGACCGGCCGTGTCCTTGCACGGATCACCGACCGTGTCGCCGGTGACCGCGGCCGCGTGCGCGTCGGATCCCTTGCCGCCGTAATGGCCCTCTTCGATGTACTTCTTGGCGTTGTCCCACGCGCCGCCGCCGGTGGTCATCTGCAGCGCGACGAACACGCCGACGACGATGGTGCCGAGCAGCATCGCGCCGAGAGCCTGGGCGCCAAGCACAAAGCCGACGATGAGTGGAAAGATCACAGGCAGCAGACCTGGAAGGATCATCTCGCGCTGCGCCGCGGCCGTCACCAGGGCAACGCACGTGCCGTACTCAGGCTTTGCGGTTCCTTCCATGATTCCGGGGATCTCGCGGAACTGCCGGCGTACCTCGGTGACGACTGCGCCGGCGGCCCGTCCGACCGCGAGCATGGCCAGGGAGCCAAAGAGAAACGGCATGATCCCGCCGAGCAGCAGCCCGGCGATGACCGGCGGCGCCGTGAGGTCGAAGTTGATCGGCGGTATGTGCGCTGACAGGAGCGTCTTGTTGAGGATGTCCGTGTAGCTTGCGAAGAGCACCAGCGCAGCAAGCCCGGCCGACCCGATCGCGTAGCCCTTGGTGACCGCCTTGGTGGTGTTCCCCACGGCGTCGAGCGGGTCGGTGACCTGGCGAACCGACTCGGGGAGGTCGGCCATCTCCGCGATGCCGCCGGCGTTGTCGGTGATCGGACCGTAGGAGTCGATCGCCACCACGATGCCGGTCATGCTCAGCAGTGCCATCGCGGCGATGCCGATTCCGTAGAGGCCTCCGAGTGCGGCCGACGCGAGGATGCCGACGGCGATGATCAGCACCGGGATCGCGGTTCCCTCCATACCGATCGCGAGCCCCGCGATGATGTTGGTGGCGTGCCCGGTCTGCGAGGCCCTGGCGATGGTGCGCACCGGCCAGAACTGTGAACCCGTGAAGAACTCGGTGACTGCGACGATGAGGACGGTGATGACGATGCCGATCACCGCGCACCAGAAGAGGTTGAACACCGGGTGATCGAAACGGCTCAGATACCCGCCGTTGTTCAGCAGCACGGTGATCAGCAGGAAGCCGGCGAGTGCGACCACCGCTGAGACGATGAGTCCGCGATAGAGCGCA
>DASZJB010000166.1:0-14833 GCA_035948615.1 Candidatus Dormiibacterota bacterium | reverse complement strand
CTGGGTGAAGATCAAGTCGTGGCGCAGCCAGTCGTGCGTCATCGTCGGATACACCGCCGGCCGGGGACGCCGGCTGAACCAGCTTGGCGCTCTCGTCCTCGCGGTGCTCGACGGCACTCGACTCGTTCACTGCGGCCAGGTGGGCACCGGTTTCGACGAGAAGACCCTTCGCGACCTGAGAGATCGTCTCCGCCCGCTCGAGGTGAAGACGTGCCCGATCGACATCACCCCCAGGACCTCCGAACCCGCGACCTGGGTCAGACCCGAGCTGGTGTGCGAAGTCCGCTTCGCGGGCTGGACCCGCGACGGCATCCTCCGCCACCCCGCCTACCGAACCCTCCGCCCCGACCAGCGCCCCGAAGACTGCACAAGAGAAATTCCAATCGACCCAGCGCGCCTACCCACCTCTACCGACCCCCCCAATCACCCCCCGCCCCCAAGCGCCGAGGCTAAGAAAGGCGCCCGCCCACAACGCCGTCAGCGGAGCGTTCTCGAGCCGGTAAGTGCATCAACCCGTCCGGGTGGCGCAGCGGGGAGCAGCGCCACCACAGGGGGCGAGGGGCCCCCGCGGCGACAGGACCCGGACGAGAGCGCGGCGCTGAACACTCTGAAAACGCTCCACAAAAACGCGCACTGGGAAATAGCCGGCCGCAGACTCCCGCTCACCAACTTGGACAAGGTGCTCTGGCCCGCCGACGGGATCACCAAACGCGACATGATCGAGTACTACGTCCGGATGGCGCCGTACATGCTGCCGTACCTGCGAGACCGGCCCCTGTCGATGCAGGTCTTTCCCGACGGCATCGATGGGAAATCGTTCTGGCGCAAGGATAAACCGGCCCACGCTCCGGTGTGGATGGAATCCTGGACCTATCACGGCGAGAAGACCAAGACGTACATCGTCGTGAATGAGGTCGCGACCCTGGCGTGGGTTGCCAACGCCGGTGTCATCGATCTGCATCCCTGGCATTCGCGTGTCGATGCTCCGAATGAACCGGACTGGGCAGTCTTCGACCTCGATCCCTTCGAGCCGGCGACGTTCCGGGAGGTCATCGACATCGCCAAGCTCGTCAAGGCGGCACTCGACCACTACGGCATGCACGGGGTGGTCAAGACCAGCGGCCAGACGGGGCTGCAGGTCTATGTGCCGGTTCGTCGCGGCCCGGATTACTCCGCAGTGCGCCACTGGGTGGAGGAGGTGGGCCGCGCTATCGACCAGGCTGCGCCGGGACGCGTGAGCTGGGAGTGGTCGGTGGCGAAACGTACCGGACGGATCCGCATCGACTACACCCAGAACATCATCAACAAGACGCTGGCGGCGCCGTACTCGCTCCGGCCCGCGCCCGGGGCTCCGGTGTCGACGCCCATCGGCTGGGACGAGCTCGACGATCCGGACCTTCGCCCGGATCGCTGGAACATCGCGACCATCGCCCAGCGGCTCGCTGCGAAAGGCGATCTCTTCGCACCGGTACTGAACGCCGACCAGGACCTGCCGAGTACCCGTTGACGCGCGTGCAGCGCGGAGAGCGGGTACCCTGCGTCGCGATGCGACGGGTGCTGGTCCCGACGGTGCTGCTCGCTCTGGCGGGTGCGCTGGCGGCGTGCGGGTCGCCGTCTCCCGCGGTGACGAGCACGGAGCCGACCACGCTCCCAGTGATCACGACACCGGTTGTCAATGCAACCCCCGGATCGACAGCGACAGCCAGCGCGACGCCATCGGGTCCGTGCATGCCAGGGCAGTTCGAGATCGCCATCCTGAACACACAGGGCGCCGCAGGCACCATCTACGCGACCTTCGAGATTCGCAACACGTCGACGAGCGATTGCACCGAAAACGGCTACGCCAAGGTGCAGATGCTGGCGGCGGGTGGAGGTCTGCTGAGCACCACCTGGTCCAATGACAACTCGCTGGCGTCCCCAGGGCCTGTGGATCTTCCTTCTGGCACGGAACCCCTCGGCGCGGTGGGAGCGAAGGGACACGGCTATTTCCTCGTCTCCTGGACCGACGCCACGTGCTCGGCGGCACAGGCGGAGAGGCCGAAGTTCTGGAGGGTGATACTGCCGACGTCACGGTTCCAGGGCGACGTCAACGACGTCGACTCGAGCATGGTCTGCAGCGGTGCCATCAAGGTCGGCCCCATCAAGTCGGCCCCCTACCCATGATCGACGCGAAGATCCCCGCTTCCCAATAGAATTCGGGCCATGGCAGTGCTGCTGCTCAACGCCTCACTGCAGCCGCTCAACGTGATCAGTCACCGGCGGCTGGTGGTACTCCTGACCAAGGAGCGTGTCGCCTTTGTCGACGAAAAGGCCGAGCGCGCGGCTGCCGAGGCGCTTGCCGGACGCAGGCTGCCCGAGGGTGTGGTGATCGTCCGTCTGCTGCGCACCATCCATGTTCCTCGCCGGCTGCTCCGCCCCAACCGTCGCAACCTGCTGCTTCGCGACGACCACACCTGCCAGTACTGCGGCCGTCTTGGCAGCGCCGCCGAGCTCACCGTCGATCACGTCATCCCCGTGTCCCGAGGCGGCGCGCCGGATCGCTGGGAGAACGTTGTCATCGCCTGCCGGAAGTGCAATTGGCGCAAGGCGAATCATCGACCCGAGGAGGTCGGGCTCGCGCTCCGGCGCAAGCCCGTACCGCTGACCCAGGAGTACGCGCACATCATCTTCCTGCGCTACCCGGAGCTGAAAGCCGCGTACGACAGGCTGCTCGCCGCCGCCTGACGGACGTCGCGTCCACACGGATCCCGCGCCTCTATACTCGAACCGCGATGCCTCGATCCATGTGGCGCGGCGCCATCAGCTTCGGGATGGTGGCGATTCCCGTGCGGCTCTACCTGGCGACCGAGTCGAAGAGCGTTTCCTTCCGGCTGCTCTGTCCGAACGACCAGACGCCGGTTCGCAACAAGCGCTGGTGTCCCGAGGAGGACCGAGAGATCGGCTGGAGTGAGGCGCTCCGCGGCTACGAGGTCGGCAAGGACGAGTACGTCATCGTCACCGACTCCGATCTCGACGACCTGCCCCTGACCACGACCCACACCATCGACATCGTGGAGTTCTGCCCGGACTCGGAGATCGAGGCGGGCGTCTACCTGAAGAGCGCCTACTACCTGGAACCGGAGGCTGTTGGCGTCAAGCCATACGCGCTGCTCCGGCAGGCGCTCGAGACGACCGGTACGGTGGCCATCGGGAAGATCGCCCTGCGCGACCGGGAGCACCTCTGCCGCCTCGCGCTCCACGAGCAGGGGCTGATGCTCAACACCTTGCACTGGCCGGACGAGATCCGATCGGCGGGAGAGCTGGCGATTCCTGAGGAGAGCCCCGCCGTCGCCAAGAAGGAGCTCGACATGGCGGTGATGCTCGTCGAGAACATGAGCGCGCATTTCGACCCCTCGCGCTACCACGATGATTACCGCGAGGCCCTGATCCAGGTGGTGGAGTCCAAGCTCAACAACCAGCCGATCGAGCGCCCCGAGGTTCGCGAGCCGGGCAAGGTGACCGACCTCATGGCGGCGCTCAAGGCATCGGTCGAGGCGGCGAAGTCACGCCGTGCCGACAGCGACGACGCCGAGGGATCCGCGGCCGACGACGCCGAGTCACGAGAACCGGCTCGCCGGCGCCGGGCGTCCTGAGGCTTCGCGAGCCCGGAGTGACTGGGAGAGCAAGCCTGTCTCGTGCCGCGCTCGCGGCGGCCGGCGACCCGTTGCCCTTCCGATCCCCCACGCCGCCACAGCTCCCCGGGTACATCCCCATCGAGGCGTCGGTCCCATGCGCCGAACCCTTCGACGATCGCGATTGGCTGTTCAGCGTCGACTGGGAGGGAGCCAGGGCATTGCTCTTCGTGGACCCGGGCGGATCCGTCCGCATCCAGGGAGAGATGCCGGGCGACCTCGCCCGACGTTTTCCTGACGTCTCGGCGCCCGCGGCCGTCCGGGGTGGCCGTGGTGCGGTCCTCGACGGCGTCATCGCCGTTCTCGACAGCGAGGGGCGGCCCGACCTCGCCGGCTTCGGGAGGCGACTCGCCGCCGGTCCGGCGGCGGCCGCCGAGCTTCCGGCGGTGTACCTCTGCTCCGACGTCCTCCACCTCGACGGACATCCGACGATGCGATGGCCGTTGGACCGGCGCCTCGAGGCGCTGAGTGGGCTGACGGGAGAGAGCGACTCTCTCCAGACCCCCGACCACGTCCGCGGACGCGGAACCGCCCTCGCCGCCGCCGCTGCGGGTCGGGGTCTTGCGGCCCTGCTCGCGCGCCGGGCACGCGCTCCGTACCGGCCGGGCGTCGCCTCGCCCGATCGCCTGCGCATCGCCCTCTCGAACCAAACGACGTGCGTGGTCGCGGGTGTCCTCCCGTGGCGCCGTGGCGGCACCAGGCTGATCCTCGGGGAGCATGTCGCCGGCAGGCTGACGTTCGCCGGGCACGTGGACGGGCCCCGCGATCCGCTCGTGGAAGGCTGGCTTGCGAAACGCGTGAGCGACCTCACCGTGACCGCCACGCCGCTGGATGGTGTGCAGCCGGTCAGGGCGACATGGCTTCGACCCGCCCTGACAGCGACGGTCCGGCACCACGGCAGGAGCTCCGGCGGGGCGCTGCTGCGACCGACACTGCTCGCCGTCCGCGACGACGTGGACCCTCGCTGGTGCGTGCAGCGACCCGCGGTCGCGGGTCCGCTGCAGCCGGCCGGGTCGCGGTTCTCCCCCACGCTCCTGATGCCGCTGCCCCTGGGCGATGCGGCCGCCATGCCTCAGGCACGGCGATGACGCCTGCCGTCCTGATGTGCAGGCCGGACCACTTCGGCATCGAATACGAGATCAATCCCTGGATGCACGTCGCCGTCGAGGTCGATCACGCGCTGGCGGAGTCGCAATGGGAGGCGTTGCACCGCGTCTACGTCGACCTCGGTGTTGCAATCGAGCTCGCCGCGCCGGTCGACGGTCTTCCGGACATGGTGTTCACGGCAAACGCGGCCGTGCTGTGGGGCGACCGAGCCGTGCTGAGCAACTTTCACCACGCCGAGCGACAGGGTGAGGAGGCGCACTGGCGCCTGGAGCTCGAGCGGCTGGGCTTCGACGTCCACGAGCTGCCCCGATCGCTGTCCTTCGAAGGGGCCGGCGATGCGCTGTTCCTCGGGGACCGCCTCTTCTGCGGCCACGGATTCCGGACCGACCGCGAATCGCACCACCCGGTGGCGCGCATCCTCGAGGTCGAGTTCGTGTCGCTCGAGCTTGTCGATCCGCGCTTCTATCACCTCGACACGTGCTTCTGCCCGCTCGACGCCACCAATGTCCTGGCGGCTCCCGACGCCTTCGCCCCAGCATCGTTGCGGCTGATTCGCGAGCTGGTGCCGAACCTGATCGAGGTTCCGGTCGAGGTGGCCGCGGGCTTCGCCTGCAACGCCATGCCACTCGGCACCCACGTGCTCTCCTCGCTGACCATCTCGCAGATGGAGGCTCCGCTGAAGGCCGCCGGCTACACCCCGATCGCCCTCCCGATGGGCGAGTTCCTCAAGGCCGGCGGCGGGGTGCGCTGCCTCTCGCTGCCGCTCGGTAACGGCGAGCGCGAGACCGCCCGCAACGCCCAGGAGAGATCCAACAACCTCTGAGCCTTTTCCCAGACGTCCGCGCGAAGATGGTCGGGTGACCACAGGCAGCGCAATCGAGCCCAACCGAGTGCTCGTCGTCGACGACGAGCGTGCAATCACCGATCTCGTCGCGATGGCGCTCAAATACGAGGGCTTCTCGGTCCAGACTGCGGGGACTGCCAAGCAGGCGCGCCACGCCGTCATGGACTTCCGGCCCAACCTCATGATCCTCGACGTCGGGTTGCCCGACGACGACGGGTTCACGCTGGTGCAACGCCTGATCAGCGACGGCATCAAGGTCCCGGTGATCTTTCTCACCGCTCGCGATGCCACCGAGGAGAAGGTGCACGGTCTGACCATCGGTGGCGATGACTACGTGACCAAGCCTTTCAGCATCGAGGAGCTTGTCGCGAGGATCCGGGTGGTGCTCCGGCGCCACAATCCGAACGGAGCAGGGGAGACCGGAAAGCTCGTCCTCCACGACCTCGAGCTCGATGACGAGACCCATGAGGTGTTTCGCGGTGGCCAGGCTGTCGAGCTGACGCGCACCGAGTTCCGTCTGCTGCGCTACCTGATGATGAACACCGGACGCGTGCTCTCACGCTCGCAAATCCTCGACCACGTCTGGGACTACGACTTCGGCGGTGACGCGAGCGTGCTCGAGACATACATCAGCTACCTTCGACGCAAGGTCGACCAGGTCGAGCCGGCACTCATTCACACGGTTCGCGGAGTCGGGTACGTCATGCGCGTCCCGCGTACCACGTCGGCGCACGCGTGAGCGCCGCGCCGACCATGTGCTCAGGACCGTAGATGTCCCTCCGCCTCCGGCTGCTGCTCACCCTGGCCCCGCTCTTCATTCTCGGGCTCGCCGCCGCCGACGCCGGCACCTACGCGGCCCTGCAGACGTCGCTGCTCCAGGGGGTGGACAAGCAATTGGTGGCCATCGACGGCGGCGTGATGCACGTGCTGCAGAACCCCGGAGGCCAGAGACCGCCGGGTGGCGACGGCGGCATCGGCCAGCAATATGCTTTTCCGGCCGGGACATACGGTGAGTTCGCCGACCAGTCCGGCCCGCTCTACGGAGGCGCCCTGTACGGCGGCTACGTTGACACGACGACGACCTCGTACCCCGTCCTGCCCGCAACAATCTACAAGGACTCAAATTCGGCACTGACGGTCCCCGGCGCGGGTACCTGGGAGTCGTACCGCGTGTACGTCACCCCGACGAATCAGTCCGGGACCGAACTGGTTGCCGCAATCCCCCTCGACGGTGTCGACAGCACGCTGAGCACATTGCTGCTCTTTGAAATCGCCATCAGCAGTGGCATCACCATCATCGTCCTGGTAGTCACCTGGCTGCTCGTGCGTCGCGGCATGCGGCCGCTCGAGCGCATGGGCGCCACTGCGCGCTCCATCGCCGCCGGCGGCCTCGGCCGTCGTGTAGCGCCGTCAAATGAACGAACCGAGGTCGGCCGGTTGGGACTCGCGCTCAACGCCATGCTCGGTCAGCTCGAGCGAGCGTTCGCGGAACGTGATGTCACCGAGGAGAAGTTGCGGCATTTCGTCTCCGACGCCTCGCACGAGCTGCGCACGCCGCTCACGTCCATGCGCGGTTACGCCGAACTCCTGCAGCGCAACCCGGACATGACGCGTGACGACGTCGTGCTCGCGGTGCGGCGAATCGAGGACGAGACCCGGCGGATGGGCATGCTCGTCGACGACCTACTCCTGCTTGCGCGACTCGACCAGGGGCGCCCTCTCGACACGGCCCCCGTTGATCTGACGTCGATGGTCAACGACGCGGTGAGTGACGCCCGCGCGGCCGACCCGGGGCGCGCGGTGATCGCGCACATCGAGACGCCACTGGTCGTCACCGGTGACGATCTTCGACTGCGTCAGGCGGTGGCAAACCTGGTCCGCAACGCGCTCGTGCACACCCCCGCAGGCAGTCCCGTTGAGGTCGCGCTGCTGGCGCAGAACGGGCACGCCGAGATCGACGTGATCGACCACGGGCCCGGGGTGCCGGCCGCGCAGCGCGAGCGGATCTTCGAGCGTTTTCATCGTGCCGATCCACTGCGCAGTCGCGACCAGGGCGGTAGCGGGTTGGGCCTCAGCATCGCCACCGCGGTCGTGTCGGCGCATGGCGGCAGGATCAGCGTTGCCGACACGCCCGGCGGAGGCGCAACCTTCCGGATCGAGCTTCCGGTGACTCCGGGAACCACGAACGATGTCTAGTCAGCTGCTCTGGTACACGACACGCGGCGCGGGCGCCGTGAGCCTCGTGCTCCTGAGTGCTGTGGTCATCCTCGGCCTGCTTGCGCGGCTGCGCTTCGAGTCACGCGGGTGGCCGCGCTTTCTCAGCGCCGCGGTGCACGGAGACCTCGCCCTGATGACGCTGGTCTTCCTGGTGCTCCATATCGTCACCGCGGTCGTGGACCCCTTCACCCACCTCGGACTCGCCGCGCTCGTGCCGTTCGGCTCGTACTACCGGACGCTCTGGCTCGGTCTCGGAGCGATCGCCTTCGAGCTGCTCATCGCGATCGTCGCGACCAGCCTGGTCCGCCGTCACATCGGCGCTCGTGTCTGGCGGGCGATCCACTGGCTCGCGTACGCGAGCTGGCCGGTGGCCGTTCTGCACGGCATCGGCACCGGCACTGACAACACCGCGTTGTGGATGGTCGTGATCGACATCGTCTGCGTCGGCGCGGTTGGGGGCGCACTCCTCTGGCGCATGATCGCCGCCCCGGCCGATCCGCTTGCGGACGAACGCCGCGTGGCCGCGGAGCGCGCGTCATTCGGGGCGGGACGATGAGCGTCGCGTTGCTGGCGGGGCCGCCGGGCGCTCAGGGTATGGAGAGCCTCGCGGCTCATCGCCATCGCCTCGGCGCTCTGCCCCACGCGCCGGCGCTCGTCGACTCGATCGCGCGAGCCGACCTGCGCGGCAAGGGCGGGGCGGGGTTTCCCGTTGCCACCAAATGGCGATCGGTTGCATCGCAGCGGGGAGGAACGCCTGTCGTGCTGGCCAACGGCGGCGAGGGAGAACCCCTCAGCCGGAAGGACCGCATGCTCATGGAGCAGCGACCCCACCTCGTCATCGACGGTGCGATCCTTGCCGCCAGGGCCGTTGGCGCGGATGACATCGTCCTGTACGTCGGCGCCGACCACGCCGGAGCAATCCAGGCGATGCATCGTGCAGTCAACGAACGCCCGGCGTCCGAGCGAGCGCGGCTCCGTCTGCTCAGCGCACCCGTGCGGTATGTCTCCGGTGAAGAGACGGCGGCAGTGCACTTCGTCAACGCGGGGATCGCGCTCCCGACGTCGATTCCGCCGCGTCCCTACGAACGCGGCGTCGACGGCCGCCCGACCCTGGTGCAGAACGTCGAGACGCTCGCTCACGTCGCGCTGATCGCGCGTTTCGGCGATGAGTGGTATCGCTCCCTCGGCACCGGAAACGCATCCGGGACCACGCTGGTCACCGTGGGTGGAGCCGTTCCCCAGACCATGCTGATCGAAATTCCGCAGGGCATGGCGCTCGCGGACGCGGTGAACGCGGCGGGAGGGATCACCTCGGACAGTGACGCAGTGCTTCTCGGTGGATACTTCGGAGGCTGGGTCGAGTCCACCACCGCGTGGGGGCTGCCACTGGACGGCGATTCCCTGCGGCAGCAGGGCTATTCCCTTGGTTGCGGCGTGGTCGCCGTGCTGCCGTCGGGGCGATGCGGAGTCGTCGAGACCGCGCGGATCCTGGCGTACCTCGCGCACGAGAGTGCCCGGCAGTGTGGGCCGTGCACCTTCGGCTTGCGGGCAATCTCCGCGGCGGCGGGACGCGTCGCGGGCCTGGCCTCGACGCCGGGTGACCTCGACCACATACAGCGATGGGCAGGCGTGCTCGCGGGGCGGGGTGCCTGCCGCCATCCAGACGGAGCGGCAGGTCTGCTCGCATCAGCGCTGCGGGTGTTTGCCGGCGAGTTCTCGCTGCATGAATACCAACGGCGCTGCAGCGTCACGAGCGAGGTGGCCGCGGCGTCATGAGCGATCGTGTCGCCCTCGTCGTCGATCGCATCAAGTGCGATGGTCACGGCGTGTGTGCCGACCTCGTGCCCGAACTGATCGAACTCGACGACTGGGGATATCCGATCATCCGCGGTGGTGGCGTCCCGCCGGTGGTGATCCCGCATGCCCGGCGCGCGGTCTCCGGCTGCCCGACTCTCGCACTGCGCCTGCAGGTCCTCGCCTCGCGCCGCTGAGAGGCGCCGCAAACCTTCCTCAGCTGTGTTTCAGGAAGAGGTCGAACTCCATGGTGGCCGTGCCGTTGACGGTGACGAAGCCACCGATGTTCGGCGCCTGCATGTTGAACTCGCCCCACGGGAAGGCGATCGAACCGACCACCTCGATCTCAGATCCTGAAAGGCGCGCCCGCACCGGAATCGTCACCGCCTCGGTCGTTCCGTGGATGGTGAGCGCGCCGCGCAGGGACAGCGCAATCTCGGCCCCCGATGTCGCATTGGCCGGCAGGGTCACCGGGGATGACAGGACGAAGGTTGCATGCGGGAACTGCGCGCTCTCGAGTCCGAGGATCTGGATGTGGCTGTCGCGCATCGGTTGATCGCTGGTCAGCGATTGCACGTTGACGGTGAACGAGGCGGCGCTGACGGTCAGCGCAGCCGCTGAGCCGGTGATGGTCGCGCTCCCGGTGATCTGCGAGGTGCGACCAACAGCGTCGCTGGGCGCCGAAAGGAATGCGAGCTGCTCGTGGACCCGATAACCGGCGACCGATTTGGAGGCGACGGTCCACGTTCCCGGAACGCTCGTCGAGGTCAGCGCCGGCGATTGGGTGGTTGCCGGCGGCGACGTCAACGCCAGCGGCGCCGGGGCCGCCTGGCTGAAGAGCACGAAATAGATGAACAGCACGCCTGCGGCACCGACGCCGACCGCGGCGCCGAGCACTGTCAACAGCCACGCGCGAACGCTGCGCGGGCGGGGAAGTGAACGTCTTCGGGGATTTCGCAAGAGAGCTCCTTCTCTCCCGCGACTCTAGGAGCATCAGCTGAGAGACGAGCCCGAGTTTGCTGTGAGTCGGCTCGGAGATCGCCGTGCCCTCACAGCCACCTCCCAGCTTGCTCGCGGCTTGCATCAAGGAGGGGGCTCCAGGCTTGTCTCATGAACCGTTTGCGCGCCGCTACAAGTGCTCCCGTCCTCGACATTACCGTCCCCGTGTACAACGAGGAGCGCGCCCTGGAGCAGAGCGTGGGCACGCTGCATGCCTTTGTCCACGAGCACATTCCATTCTCCACGCGAATCACCATCGTCGACAACGCGAGTGACGACGCAACGCGTCTGATCGGCATGCGGCTTGCCGGCGTGCTGGACGGCGTGCGCTTCGTCCACCTCCACGAGAAGGGTCGCGGCCGGGCTCTCCGGAGCGCATGGATGGCGAGTGACGCGCACGTGGTCGCGTACATGGACGTCGACCTCTCGACACGGCTGGAGTCGTTGACGGCATTGGTCGCACCCATTCTCCTGGGGAGCACCGACATCGCCATCGGAAGCCGGCTCGTCGCAGGTGCGCGGGTCAGCAGGAGCGCAAGGCGCGAGTTCATCTCGCGGGGATACAACCTGCTGCTTCGTGGCGCGCTGCGCACGCGCTTTCGCGATGCACAGTGCGGATTCAAGGCCATGCGTGCCCAGGTCGCTCGCGATCTCGTGCCCCTGGTTCACGACCAGGGATGGTTCTTCGACACCGAGCTGCTGATGGTCGCGCAGTGGGCAGGGGTGCGCATCCAGGAAGTGCCGGTGGAGTGGGTCGAGGATCCGGACTCGCGCGTCGACATCCCTCGCACGGCGCTCACCGACCTGCGAGGTGTGCTGCGGTTGCTGCGCACGACTCCATCCGCGCCGGCCCGCGTCCGCTCACACAGGCAACCTGCGCGTGCGCGGGAGGCGAGGTGATGACCGCGCCGAAAGGTCGCATCACCGTGGAAGAGCGAGACCGCGCATTACGCCTGCGCCGCAGGCTCACGATGTCCTTCGGAGTCGCCGGAAGCGCCGCCGTAGTGGTGCTTGGGGCCGCATCGGCGGCGACACACGCCGGCACATCGGCGACGACCAGCGCGACGACCTCATCGGTGACCTCCTCCACCGGAGCGACGTCCACCACGACGACTCCCTCTTCAACCTCGTCCGCTTCGAGCACCGGGTCGTCGGCGCTCTCCACGGGGTCGGCCAGCTCCGGTAGCTCCTCCTCGGCGAGTACCGTCAGCGGAGGCTCATGACCCTTGCAGCGTATCGAGGAACCGCTCTCGGAACATCAATGCACGTGGTGGTCACCGACCCGGAGACGCTTGAGGCTGCGACCGCCTCGGTCCAGGCGGTGGTCGATGCAATCGATCAGACATGCAGCCGCTTCCGCGATGACAGCGAGCTGAGCCGCCTTGGGGCCGGCAATGGGCCGCGAGAAGGCATCGTGTCGCCTCTCCTCGCCCGGGCGCTTGCCACCGCGCTGCGCGCCGCCGAGCTCACCGACGGAGCGGTCGATCCGACCGTCGGTGCAGCGGTTCGCAGCGCCGGTTACAGCGTTGATTTTGGCGCGGTTGCCGAGGACGGAGACGCGCTCACGCTGGCTGTGCTCCCGGTGCCGGGATGGCGGCGGATCCGCCTTTTTCCGGCCACCAGGCGTGTCGAGATCGACGCCGGCGTCGAGGTCGACCTCGGCGCGACCGCGAAGGCGCTCGCCTCGGATCTCTCCTCGGCGGCGGCGCTCGAGGCGATGCACGGCGGTGGAGTCCTGGTCAGCCTGGGTGGGGACGTGTCGGTCGCGGGCGAACCTCCCGACGAGGGCTGGCACATTCAGATAGCCGAGAACAGCCGCGCCGCGATCACCCCCGACGGGGAGACGATCAGCATCCGCGCCGGCGGCGTTGCCACCTCGAGCACCACGGTGCGGCGCTGGCGGCGTGGCGGGATGGAGCTACACCACATCATCGACCCGGCAACCGGGCTCCCGGCGGCAGGCCCGTGGCGGACGGTCAGCGTGGTCGCGGGAAATTGCGTCGACGCCAACATCGCCGCCACCGCCGCGATCGTCCGGGGTGCCGCGGCGGCATCATGGCTCGCCAGCGCCGGGCTTCCAGCACGCCTCGTGGACCGAAACGGAGCCATGACCCGGGTCGGCGGTTGGCCCCCACCCGGCGCTCAGACGTCCTGAGCGATCAGGTCCTGAACCTCGCGCTGGTAGCGCCGCGTGTCGTCGTAGACGCCGTGGGTGGCGACACTCGCGTCTCCCTGGTAATAGCCGGCGAGCGTCGCGGCGATGTCGGCCTCGTGCTTGGTCATCAGATGGCGCAGCAGCATCGCCCCGGCGACGACGTTGTCCTGCGCGCGCCAGATGTCGAGGTGCGTTCCGGCGATGTGCCGCGACACCCACTCCCCGGTGAAGGGCTCGATCTGCATGACACCCACCGCCCCGGTCGGCGAGACCCGTTCCTGCCGCCACTGGGACTCCGCCCAGGCGACGCCGCGCAGCAGCCGGGCGTCGACGCCGACGTCGGCGGCCACGAAGCTCACCAGTGCGTTCATGCGCGTGAGGCGGCCGGGCACGACGAGCTCGTCACCCTCGGCGATCGGCGCGTTGACGCCGATGCCGTTCGTCCGGGCCAGCGCCGTCGGGTCGACACCGAAGCGCCGCGCCGTCTCGAAGACGCCCTCGCCGCGGCCGACGGTGTGAGTCTCGGAGTCGTCCGCGCCGCGCACGTAGGCAGGCAGGCTGAGTGAAGCGTCCGGGATGGTCAGCATCTGACCAACGCGGATGAGCTCCGGCGCGGCCATGCGGTTTGCGTCGAGCAGGGCCGCCAGGGTGGTCCCGTGGCGGACCGCGATGTCCGACGCCGTGTCGCCGGGCCGCACGATGTACGAGCTGGCGAAAACGCTGGAAGGGATGGTTGCGACGGCGGTGGCGCCGAGCGCGGCCGCGGCAAGACGAGACCTTGTCGGCATATGGTTCCTCGTGTGGTGGGACGTTGGGTGAGAAGTGGGAACCGGCCGCCCGCTGGCGACCCACGCAGCGTAGGCACAGTAGATCGCGGGCGTCAAGCGTTGCCGGTCGCCGTAACGGTTTCGTCACAAACGAGTCCCCTCGGTGTGAACCCTCATCGGAACGGCCCGAGTGCTACGCTGCGATCGAAAGCCATGCGACTCCCGAGCCTGCCGCGCACCTCGCTGCCGACCACTTTCCTGGCCGCCTCATGTGGCGCGGGTCTCGGCATCGTCACCTTCGTTCTCTGCGCCTGGCTCCACGCCGCGGGTGCCACCGGGACGGCGGCGCTCCTGGCTGAGACGGCGCTGCTCATCGCGCTCGCGTGCGTCGCGGGGTTTGCGCTCTTCGACGGCAATACCCGCCTGCGCGGGGCTCGCGTGCCGATCAACCGGGCGCTGCCCCCGGCATGGTGGCCGCGCGAAGCGGATTCCGTGTCGCTGCTCGCGGCCTGCGTGGGCGCGCCGCTGGTGATCGGCGCCGGAGCGGCGGTCCTGCTCTTCCGCTGACCGCACCGGCCGCGTTCAGCCGGCCAGCTGCGCGATTCCCCACCGAGCGGCCTCACGAACGACCGCGTTGGGATCGTGATCCGCGCTGCTGCGGAGTGCCGGGAGCGCGGCACGATCGCCGGCATTGCCGAGTGCTATCGCGCAGTTTCGCGCCAGACCGGCACGCCCGGTCCGGGCGACCGCGGTTCCCCGAAAGCGTGCCGTGAACTCGGACTCGCTGAGTTCGAGGCACTCGATCAGGTCCGGATGCGGCACCGGTCCGCGCGCGGTGGTCACGGTATCGACGTCGAGAGGTTGCGGGGCGAGGCGATGGTTGATCGGGCAGGCTTCCTGGCAGAGATCGCAGCCGAACGCCCAGGTTCCCAGCAGCGGGCGCAGCTCGGTCGGAATCGGGCCTCGATGTTCGATGGTGAGGTAGGAGATACAGCGACGAGCGTCGATGACACCCGGCGCGACGATCGCCCCCGTGGGGCAGGATGGCAGGCACATGGTGCAGCGGCCGCAGCCGCGTTGCGACGGTGAGTCCACAGGAAGATCGACCGACACGGCGATGCTCGCGAGCAGCACATACGAGCCGGCCTCGAGGGTGATCACCGATGCGTGCTTTCCCGCGAATCCGATGCCTGCGCGCTCCGCGATGGCGCGATCGAGTGCCCAGCCGTGATCGATGAAACGCTTGGCACGCGCGCCCTCGACACGTTCTCCCAGCCAG
>DASZJB010000165.1:0-9196 GCA_035948615.1 Candidatus Dormiibacterota bacterium | reverse complement strand
GGGCTACGCTCGGGGCGTGACCGCCGGATGGCAGACAGACACCGACCTCCGCATCGCCGCCTCTGCCACGCCGGAGATCAGCGCGGCGATCCTCGAAGAGGTGGCCGCCTGGGGAGCATCCGGGGGTTTTCCCAGCTGGGCCCCTGGTTCATTCACCGGTCCCGACAGGATCGGGATATCCCGTCTTCGCGGCGACATCGCGACCCGAAGCCTCTACCTCGTCTGGCGTGGTGACAGCGCGGTCGCCACGTTCTCGCTGCTGGAGCACGATCTCCTCTTCTGGCCGAGCGCAGGCGACGAGGCGCTGTACCTGCACCGATTCGCTGTGCGGCGTGCCGCCGCCGGCACCGGACGCCATGCGGTGACGTGGTGCCTGCGTGAGGCACGGCGACGGGGACGTGAGTACGTGCGACTCGACTGCCTGGCTGAGAATCCCGGGATACGCCGCTACTACGAGCGTTTCGGCTTCACCGCGGTCGACGAGACGGTGCTCGACGGGACGCGCTACAGCCTCTACGAGGTGCCCGTCGCCAACGCGTCAGAGAGCGTCACTCCGGCGCGGCGCGAGCGATGATGGCCTCCACCACCTCGCTTTTCGCGTCCGCGTATTCCTGCACGTACCTCCAATGCCGGGCTGCGAGCTCGCGCTTGGTCCGTGCATAAAGCTCCTCCGGCACGGCGGCCGGGTCAGAATCGGACATTGTCGGCCCAAACTCGCAGGAGCGTGTCGTCGCCGGAAACGGTGATCCCCTCGGTGCCGCGCCGGTTCATCGACCAGAGGAACAGGTCCGATGCCGTTCCGCGCAGCTCGCAGTGGCCCCTCCCTCGATCACTGGTGACTTCGACCCGATCACCGAGGATCAGATTCCAGTTTGCGTCGGCGTCCGTGGCCACGAGCCGGAGGATGCGGCCGCCTCCCTCCGGCGCCCTGGCTCGCCGCACCCCGAGACCGAACCATTCATCGATGGCGTCGAGCGCATCGACGGTGGCCAGCGGCGTGATCGGCCCACGTGCAGACTCGGCGTCGCACCGGTGCACCGCCGTTTCATTCGCTTGACGACGCGCCCAGAACGCGAGCGCGTTTGGCGCCGGTCCCCAGAACCAGAAGGTGTCCTCGGGCGAGCCCGCGTGCAGCGTCTCGATCAGCCCAGCGCAGCCCTCGCGGTACCACGTCAGGAGCTCATCGCGACCGGCCGGCCCTTCGAAATCGCGCTGCAGCCGTTCTGGAGTCCGCTCCCGGACGATCGTCGCCGCCCAGCGGTGCACGTCGCCGATGTGACGAAGCAGCAGCTCGACATCCCAGTCTGGGCACCCCGGCACTCGCGCGTCGAGTGGCCCCACGTCGGCAGCTCGCGCGAGCATCTCACCGTCATCGCGGATCCGTTCGATCTGCTGATCGATGTCCATGGGCAGAAGTCTCGCATCACCGGCAGTGTGCTCCGTGCCAAATTGACACCCAGCGAAGGCCGACCGAAGATGGACCCCCGGGCGGGTACGCCCGCCGCAGTTCGCACCGGACGCCCGGATGCTGGAGGAGACCTGCCGTGAACGGTGATGTCGTGCGATCGGTGATTCCCGAACTGGTGACGCCGGGGAAGCGGTTGGGACGGCACATCGTCCACGACCCTCGCTCCCGCAATTTTCCTGCCGAAGGCGCGGCGGCGATCACGAGCGTGGTGCACAACGCCACGGGCCTGCCCCTCAACCAGGGCGACATCGGCTCGTGCACCGCGAACGCGCTCTGCGGGGCGCTGAACTCGGCACCCGACTTCAAGGGCGGCGCGCCGCGCACCGAGACCGACGCCATCACCCTCTACGAGCTCGAGACCAGGCTGGAAGGCGACCCATACCCTCCCAATGATCCCGGCGGCAGTGGTCTCGAGGTCTGCAAGGCAGCCGTTCAGCTGGGATGGATCTCCTCATACAAGCATGCGTTCAGCCTCGAGGACGCGCTCCTCGCGCTTGTGCTGCGCCCGGTCATCACCGGGATCGGCTGGTACACGAGCTTCGACACCCCGTCGGCCGACGGGCTCGTCGCGATCGCGCCGGGGGCAACGGTCAGAGGCGGACACGAGGTCGTTGCCGATCAGATCGATGCCCCGAACAAGCTTGTGTGGTTCTGGAACAGCTGGGGTCCGACCTTCGGCGTCGGGGGCCGGTTCTGCATGTCGTTCGACACATGGCAGCAGCTGCTCAACGAGAGCGGAGACGTGACCGTTCCAATTCCCTAGCGGCGGCGGACTTTTCCCCAGCGAGCTGTGGATAACTGGCGAGTTCGCAGCCCCATCAAGAGAGGAGCGGCTCGTGAAGGTGTGGGAAACTCGCCGGCTCGAAGGGCTCAGTGAGCCAGGTCGCGGCCCGCTCCGGGCACGTGAAGCGGATCGATCAGATCGGTGTCCTCGCGGGCCAGCCCGCTGGTTCTCGCCTCACGGCTGACAGCAGCGGCGACGGCTGGGGCGACATCCCTGTTGAAGACCGACGGGATGATGTACTCCGGATTGAGATCGTCCCCGACCACGCCCGCAATCGCGCGCGCAGCTGCCAGCTTCATGGCATCGGTGATCTGCCCGGCGCCGCAGTCGAGCAGGCCGCGAAAGAAGCCGGGAAAGCACAGGACGTTGTTGATCTGATTCGGGTAGTCGCTGCGCCCGGTTGCGATCACCGCGGCCACGTCGTCGATCGCCTCGGGTTGCACCTCGGGTTCGGGATTGGCCAGGGCGAACACAATGGGATTTGGCGCCATGCGCCGGACGAGGTCCGCATCGACCGCTCCGCCGACGCTCGTGCCGATGAAGACGTCTGCACCGGTCAGCGCCTCGCGCAAGCCACCGGTCACATGGTTTCGGTTGGTCGCGGCCGCGTAGGCCGCTTGGTCGGGGCTTAGGTCGGCATCACCCTCGGTCAGGATCCCGGCGCGATCCACGCCGATGATGTTCCCCACGCCGGCGGCGATCAACAGGTTTGACACGGAGGTTCCGGCCGCTCCAACCCCGAGGCAGACGACGCGCACGTCCTCGAGCCGTTTGCCGACGATTTTGAGAGCGTTCAGGAGCGCCGCCGTGACGACGATGGCCGTCCCGTGCTGGTCGTCGTGGAAGACAGGGATGTCGAGCAGCCCGGTGAGACGCCGCTCGATCTCGAAACACCGGGGAGCGGCGATGTCCTCCAGGTTGATGCCGCCGAAGATCGGCGCGATGTGCACCACGGTCTGAATGATCTCCTCGACATCCTGGGTGTCGAGACAGATCGGGAAGGCATCGACGCTGCCGAACTCCTTGAAGAGCATGGATTTGCCTTCCATCACCGGGATCGCCGCGTCCGGGCCGATGTTGCCGAGGCCGAGCACTGCGCTCCCATCGGTGACGATGGCGACCGCGTTGCGCTTGATCGTGAGGTTGCGCACCCGGCGCGGATCCTCGGCGATCGCCATGCAGATCCTCGCCACGCCCGGGGTGTACACCATCGAGAGGTCATCACGCGTCCGGATCGGGAGGCGCGGAGTGACCTCGATCTTGCCGCCAAGATGCGCGATAAACGTGCGATCCGAGTACTCGAGCACCTCCACGCCGGGCACTGCGGACATCCCCTGGATCAACCTCTGTGCGTGATCGGCGTCAGCGGCGAGGACGGTGATGTCCCGAACGATCCCCTTGCCCTCGACGCGCACGATGTCGAGCGCGCGTATGTCGCCGCCGAGGCTCCCGATCGCCGAGGTGAGCTGGCCGAGCATTCCCGGCCGGTTCACGATGCGGCAGCGAGCGGTAAAGGCAAAGCTCGCGGAGGGATGCTGGATCACGGCGCGTCCCATCTTGACGTGACCGAGAACGCGCGGAGACGACGCGCCTTCCGCCCCATCAGCGTGTCGCGATGGGTCAGCCTTTCGTCAGGCCGAAGATATTCCCGGCGGGGTCGGAGAACATCGCGATCGTGGTGCCAGGAACGACCTCCGTCGGGGGCATCAGCACGCTTGCTCCGAGCGCGACCGCCTTGTCGAGCGTCGCCTGTGGGTCGGGCACCTGCGCATATACAGAGGTGCGCGGCTTGCCGTCGTCGGACTGTCCGACTCCGCCGGCGAGGCCGCTCGATGCCCCGTCGATGAGGCCGTAGTTGCCCGTGTCCGGCAGCAGATCACCGATCTGCCAGTCGAACAGCTGCGTGTAGAACTCCTTGAGCTGCGCAGCATCTTTGCCTATGAGCTCGAAGTGGACGATCGGGCTTCCCATGCTCCTTGCCTCCCGCACCGGCTCCTCGCTGCTGTCGCTGAAGCCGCCTGTTCCAACCCGCGACTTATACAAGATCGCGGCCGAGCGAGGGATGCAGCCCTCCCGACGTCGAGCACCGTCGCCTGGGTGCTTCGACTTTGCCTGCTAGAGATACTTCATGCGATGTATTATCTGTGGCATGAAGGACCGCACCCTCCTCCTCGAACGTCTCATCACCGCTCAGGCGGCGCTGCGACGCAGGTTCCTCGAAGTGGCGTCGCCAACACTGCATGCGGAATTCGCCGAGGTCGGTGGCATCACGGTCCACCAGATGGAGGTTGTTCGACGCCTGCTCCTCGGCGACGGCATGAGCATGCGCGAGGTCGCCGAGGCGCAGGGGATCGGGCTCAGTGGCGCCACCCAGCTGATCGACCGGCTCGAGCGCGGCGGCCTGGTGACGCGCGTGCGTGACGCGCGCGATCGGAGGGTGCAACACGTTGTACCGACCGAGCGCGCAAGGGATCTCGCCGCGCGCTTCAAGGCCGGGATGCGTCGAGCATCGGCGGAAGTGTTCACGGCTCTGGATGACGACGAGTTGCAGACCTATGTCGATCTGACCGAGCGCATCGCCGCCACCGCGCAGGACGATGCCGGGGAACCCCTTCGGAGGGCTACGGCATGACCCAGCGCCAGATCTATGCGGTGCTGGGCGCGCTGATGCTGGGGATGCTCCTCGCGGCCCTCGATCAGACCATCGTCTCGACCTCGCTACCGACCATCGTGGGCGACCTCGGGGGACTGAACCAGTTGTCGTGGGTGGTCACGTCCTACCTGCTCGCCTCGACAGTCTCGACCCCCCTCTACGGCAAGCTCGGCGACCTCTACGGACGCAAGTTCCTGTTCCAGGCCGCGATCGTCATCTTCATCGCGGGATCGATGCTCGCCGGCCTCTCTCAGAACATGATCGAGCTCATCGGCTTCCGCGCCGTCCAGGGAATCGGCGCCGGCGGCCTCATGGTCGGCGCGCAAGCCATCATCGGCGACGTCGTTCCGCCACGCGAGCGCGGCAAGTACCAGGGATGGATGGGTGGCGTGTTCGCGCTGGCCAGCGTCGCCGGCCCGCTCATCGGAGGATTCCTCACTGACGACGTGTCCTGGCGCTGGATCTTCTACATCAACGTCCCGATCGCCGCGGTGGCGCTCTTCGTGACGGCGACCGTCCTGAAGACGCCAACCCGGCGGATATCGCACAGCATCGACTGGCTCGGCGCGTTCTTCCTCGCAGCCGGCGCCTCTGCACTGATCCTGATGACCACGTGGGGGGGCACGCAGTACCCCTGGGCGTCGTTGCCGATCTTCGCTCTCGGGATCATCGGGGTGGCGATGCTCGCCGGGTTCGTTGTCGTCGAACGGCGCGTGAGCGAGCCGATCCTCCCCTTCCGGCTCTTCCGCATCCAGGTGTTCAACGTCGCCAGCGGGGTTGGCTTCGTGATCGGCTTCGCCATGTTCGGAGCCATCACCTTCCTGCCGGTCTTCCTGCAGCTTGTTGACGGCGCGAGCGCGACGAGCTCCGGGCTGAACATCCTCCCCCTGATGGCGGGGCTGCTGACCGCCTCGATCACAAGCGGTCAGCTCATCAGCCGTCGCGGTCGTTACAAGATCTTTCCGGTCGTCGGCACGGCGCTGGCGGCGATCGGCGTCTTCCTGCTCTCCACCATCGATCCGCACACGCCGCGCGCCCTGCTCTCGGTCTACATGGTGCTGCTCGGCCTCGGACTCGGCTGCGTCATGCAGGTTTTGGTCATTGCCGTCCAGAACGCGGTCGAGCAGCGCGATCTGGGGGTCGGTACCAGCTCGGCAACCTTCCTGCGCTCGATGGGGGCGTCGTTCGGCGTGGCGATCTTCGGCGCGATCTTCAGCAACGAGCTCGCAGCCAATCTCAGGAAGAACCTGCCCGCGAGCGCACTCCACTCGGGGATCAATCCGGTCTCGCTCGAGGGCAATCCGGCACAGCTCGCCAACCTGCCCTCGGCGATCCACACTGGCCTCATCAACGCAGTCTCCGAGTCGCTCCACGTCGTGTTCCTTGCCGCCGTGCCAATCCTGGTCCTCGCATTCTTCCTGACGCTCCTGATCAAGGAGATCCCGCTTCGCACCAAGGCCCGCGGCATTCCAGTCGCCGACGAACCCTCGGGACTCGACGTCGCGACCGACCTCGGGGGCGCAACGCCCGTCGAGGCGGGGGTCGGATCGAGCTGAACGCTCGACGGCGCCGAGCGACAGCCACGACGGGACTAGACTGCATCGGATGACGTCGGATCGCAGGCGGCGGATCGTGGTGGCGGCGGGCCTCGGTCTGCTCGCGACCATCACCGCGACCCGTGTCCTCGCCATGCGCCGTTCGCTCGCCGAAGATGAGGCTCAGGATGACCCCGGGCCGGCCGCCGTGCTGACCAGCGGCAGTGTCGCGGTCGCCGGCAGCGCGCTCACCGTCGAGAGCGCCGCCGTCGCCGGAAGCGTCGCAACCCGCCGCTCGTCCGCGGTTGCGGGATCGGCCGCAACGTCCTATTCCTCAGCCGTTGCCGGATCCGCCCTCACCCGCGGATCGACCGCGGTGCTGGGGAGCGCCGCGACGGCGTTCAGCGCTGCCGTGGTCAGGAGCGCCGTCACCGTTGCCAGCGCCGCGGTGGCAGGCAGCGTGCTGACCTTCTTCAGTGCCGCGATACGGCGCTGCGCGTTGACCGTCGGGTGTCTGCGGTGCACGCGATGCATCGCCTGCGTCGCCTGTTCGGACTGCATCGACTGCACCGGCTGCGTCGGCTGTCGCGGGCTGCGCGGCGCCGTCGGCAAGATCGGCGTCAGCGCCCGGTGACCGCCCCCAGGCTTGCGGACGACACGCTGGCCGCGTACTTGGCGAACACCCCGGTCGCGTAACGCGGAGCGGGCGGCTTCCACGCCGCCAGTCGCGCCGCGATCTCCGCGTCCTCCAGATCGACGTCGATGCGTCGGGCGGCCACGTCGATGCTCACGATATCCCCGTCTCGAACGGCTGCCAGCCCGCCACCGAGCGCTGCCTCGGGTGCAATGTGCGCGACCATGAATCCGTGGGTCGCGCCGGAGAAGCGGCCGTCGGTGATCAGCGCAACTGAATCGCTCAGGCCGGCTCCGACGATGGCGCCGGTGACGCCGAGCATCTCGCGCATGCCGGGGCCGCCCACCGGTCCCTCATAGCGGATCACGACGACATCGCCGGCATGGATCGCCCCATCACGCACCGCCGCGAACGCCTCCTCCTCGGAATCGAAGACCCTTGCCGGTCCACGATGGGAGTCGCGATCGTTGCCCGCGAGCTTCACGACGCATCCCTCTGCGGCGAGGTTGCCTCGCAGCACTGCGATCCCACCGTGAGTGCGAAGGGGCTCGTCCGAGGCGCGAATCACCTGCTGTCCTGGCGTCTCCCTTGCCGAGGCCGCGACCTCCGCGAGGGTCCGTCCGTCAACTGTCACCGCGTCGCCATGCAACAGCCCCAGTTCGAGAAGTCGCTGCATGACCACAGCGAGCCCCCCCGCCGCGAAGAGATCGGTGGCGACGAAGCGCCCGCCTGGGCGGAGATCGGCGAGGATCGGCGTCCGTGCGCAGATGGCGTCGAAGTCGTCGATCCCGAGGTGAATGCCCGCCTCGGCGGCGATCGCGAGCAGGTGGAGCACCGCATTCGTGGAACCGCCCGTGGCAGAGAACGACGCGATGGCGTTCTCGAAGGCGGCACGGGTGGTTATCGACCGAGGATTGGTGCCCGCCTCGACCAGCTTGACAGCCAGCCGGCCCGCTCCCTCAGCGACGGCTGGTTTGTCGGGGTGAGTAGCCGGCACCGCGTTGGCGCCGGGGGGCGACAGCCCGAGAAACTCCAGCGCCGTGCTCATCGTGTTCGCCGTGTACTGGCCGGCACATGCGCCCGCCCCCGGACAGGCGTGCTCCTCGACCGCGCGAAGCTCGTCAGCGTCGATGCGGCCTGCGTTGTACGCGCCGACAGCCTCGAAGACATCCTGGACGGTGAGGTCGCGGCCGCGCAGGTGTCCCGGTTGGATGGTGCCGCCGTAGAGCACAAGGCCCGGGATATCCAGGCGGCTCAGCGCCATCGCCGCCGCCGGGATGGTCTTGTCGCAACCGACGATGAGCACAAGCCCATCGAAGCTGTGCCCGCGGGTGACCAGCTCGATCGAGTCCGCAATCAGGTCGCGTGACACCAGCGACGCCTTCATCCCCTGTGTTCCCATGGTCACGCCGTCGCTGACTGCGATGGTGTTGAACTCCATCGGCGTGCCGCCGGCAGCACGAACCCCCTCCTTCACCCGCTCGGCGAGGGCGCGATGGTTCCAGTTGCAGGGCATGGTCTCGATCCATGAGTGACCGACTCCGATGATCGGCCGTTCGAGGTCCTCGCGACTGAAGCCGATCGCTCGCAGCATCGCTCGCGCGGGCGCGCGATCAGGCCCGTGCAACATCACGGAGCTCGTTCGCGTGGAGGGTGTTTCAGGCATGCGCGGAAGCATACGGCTCGACCGTCACAGGTCCGTGTGTTGACTGGAGCGGCGTTCAGGCCGTATTCTTCGCGCCGAGATGTCCTACGGCTTCGCGCTGGTCCTGCTGGTAGGCCTGCTCCTGATTAGGAGCGGGGCTTTCATGCTTCAGGGCAGGCGCGTGCGCACGTAGGCACAGCACCAAGCCGGAACCAAGCAAAAGGCCCCCTCCCAGGAGGGGGCCTTTTTTCGTTCCCGGCACAACCCGTTTGGAGGAACAGTCATGGCCGGCCCCCGACAGGCACCCGCCCCGTATGACGGCATGGGAACACCGACTCGCTGGGACGCAGGCACCCACAACGAGGGCACCAGCGCCGAACGTCTCGACGCCGCACGCGCGGATCGTTTCGCTCCGGGCACGCCTCGGCACGACGAGAGCGAAGAGTTCGTGCGCAGATCGCTCAACCGCTACTACCA
>DASZJB010000164.1:0-8483 GCA_035948615.1 Candidatus Dormiibacterota bacterium | reverse complement strand
GCCGCAGTGAACGAGTCGGGTGCCGTCGAGCACCGCGAGGATGAGAGCGCCAAGCTGGTTCAGCCGGCGTCCCCGGCCGGCGGTGTATCCGACGATGACGCACGACTGGCTGCGCCACGACTTGATCTTCACCCAGTCCGGGCTCCTGACCCCGGGCCGGTAGAGCGAATCGGCGCGCTTGCCGACGATGCCCTCGACGCCCGACCCGCGCGCCACGTCGAAAAGCGACGTCCCATCGCGCTCGACGTGCGCCGCGAAAAGGATGTGCGGCGAGTCGACGATGGTTTCGCCCAGCGTCTTCTTGCGAATGCGCAGCTCGGTGCTGAGCAGGTCGCGCCCCTCGAGCTCGAGCAGGTCGAAGGCGATGAAGGTGACCGGATGTTCGGCCGCGACGCGGCGCACGTCGGTCTCGCGAGTGACGTTGATACGCTGCTGCATACGCTCGAACGATGGCCGCCCTTCGGTGTCGAGCACAACCAGCTCGCCGTCGACGATTGCCTGGCTGGCGCGGATTCCGGCGCGGATCGCCCGGGCCTCCGGGTAATGAGCGGTCTCATCACCACCACGCCGGCCGGTGATGCGCACCCTGTCGTCGGCGACGCTGACCATCGCGCGGATGCCGTCGTACTTCAGCTCGAAGAGCCAGCCATCCCGCGAAAACGGATGGTCCACGGGCGTCGCGAGCATCGGTGGCGGCGCCTCCGCGAGGCCTTGCGCCGGCAGGCCGGGCGCCGCGATAGAGGGGGCGGTTCGGGTGCGGGCGGCCCGGCGCATCTCTCGAGGGTCGCCACCACCCTCGGCCGCGATCTCTGCCAGGCTTCTGCCGGTTTTGACTGAAACGTCGAGGTCGATGGCCTCGAAACCCTCGACGACCGACGCATCCCGCTTCTTGATCATCAGCCAGTTCTTGTCGCCGTCGCTGCTGCCGCCGTACTGCCGCCCGCGTTCACCGATGTGCACGAGCGCGAACTCGCCTGAGATCTTGGTGCCCTGAAGGCGAAACTTGATGTCACCCTTCAACCGCGAACGATCGAAGTCTTCAGCGGACTCCTTCACCCATTCGAATGTGCCGATATCCCAGAGCATCACCGTGCCCGCGCCGTAGCCGGAGGGGATCACGCCTTCGAACTCCCCGTAGTCGATGGGGTGATCCTCGGTCTGAACAGCCAGGCGTTTCTTGGCCGGATCCAGGCTCGGACCCCTCGGAACCGCCCACGAGAGCAGCACGCCGTCGTGCTCCAGCCGGAAGTCGAAATGCATTCGCGTGGCTCGATGTTTCTGGATGCAGAACCGCTCGCCGTGGGGTAGCTGCTCCCACGCCGAGACCTCGGCCGCGGGACGCGGGATTGGGTCGCCGCTGGGCTCCGGGGTCTGATTGAAGTCACGCTTTCGGCGGTACTCTTCAAGGGTGGGCACAGCCACGTTATCGACCCTCGTGACAGGGTCGATGGGGTGCGGAACGGACAGTGTCGTTCACGCCTCTGATGCTAGTGCAGCGCACCACCCAAAAAGAGCGAAGTGAGGCCGCAGGCTGGTAGAATAGAGGTACTTGGAACGGCCGATTTAGGCGGTCCCCGCTGCACGAATCGAGCGGTTTCACCATTGGCCCCCTCTCCAACACTCACGTCACAACCGGAGCAACACAGATAGCCGCCATCGCACGCCCCGAACCCCTCGATGAGGAGGTTTCAGAGCCAGACACGACCTATGGCAACGGCAACCCGGATCCGCGTCCACTCGGCGCCGGCCGGGCAGGCAAGGACACCTACTCAGCCGACCAGATCCAGATCCTCGAGGGTCTCGAGCCCGTTCGCAGACGCCCGGGGATGTACATCGGATCCACGGATCTCCGTGGCTTGCACCATCTCGTGGTCGAGCTCGTCGACAACAGCATCGACGAAGCCCTCGCCGGCTGGTGCGACACGATCAGGGTCGTTCTCCACGCCGACAAGTCCGTGTCAGTTCTGGACAACGGTCGCGGCATCCCGGTGGGAATGCACCCGACCGCGAAGAAATCCGCGCTCGAGGTGGTGCTCACCACGCTCCATGCCGGTGGCAAGTTCGGTGGTGGAGGCTACAAGGTCTCGGGTGGTCTGCACGGCGTCGGTCTGTCAGTCGTCAACGCCCTCAGTGAGCGTCTCGTGGTCGAGGTCTATCTCGATGGCAAGACCCACCACCAGGAGTACACACGAGGCGTGCCCGACGGCCCCGTGGCCGTCATCGGAACATCCGATCGCCGCGGCACCTATGTGCGCTTCTGGCCGGACCCGGAGATCTTCCAGGAGATCGAGTTCTCCTGGGAAACGGTGTGCACGTCGCTGCGCAGCTACGCGTTTCTCAACAAGGGCATCACCATCCAGCTCGGCGACGAGCGCGACGGCAACGCGTACACATTCCATTTCGAGGGCGGCATCCAGTCGTTCGTCAGGTATCTCAACGCAAACCGGAACGTCATCAACCAGAAGCCGATGTACGTTGAGCGGGAGATCGAGGGAAACGTCGTCGAGATAGCGCTCCAGTATCAGAACACGGTTTTCACCGAGCACGTTCTCGCCTTCGCGAACAACGTGCACACCGAGGAGGGCGGAGCTCACGTCACCGGTTTCCGCAGCGCGCTGACCGCGACCCTCAACAAGTATGCGCGCAAAGCGGCGATCCTCAAGGAGCAGGATCCAAATCTCAGCGGTGACGACGTGCGCGACGGCTTGACCGCCGTGATCAGCGTCAAGCTGCGCGAGCCGCAGTTCGAGGGGCAGACCAAGACCAAGCTGGGCAACAGCGAGGTTGCCGGCCAGGTCTCGACGGTGCTGAGTGAAGCGCTCATGCAGTATCTCGAGGAGAACCCTGCCGACGGTCGCAGGATCATCGACCAGTCGCTGACCGCAGCCCGGGCGCGGCAGGCAGCCGCAAAGGCGCGCGATCTCGTCCAGCGTAAGTCATTGCTCGAGTCGGCCACGCTTCCCGGAAAGCTCGTCGACTGCAGCGAGCGGGACCCGGCGCATTGCGAGATCTTCATCGTCGAGGGACTGTCGGCAGGCGGCACGGCAAAAGAGGCTCGCGAGCGCCGCAATCAGGCGATCCTTCCATTGCGGGGCAAGATCCTCAACGTCGAGAAGGCGCGCGCGGACAAGATCCTCGGCAACGAGCAGATCAAGGACCTGATCATGGCCCTCGGCGGCGGGTTCGGTGAGACCTTCTCCGTTGACAAGCTGCGCTATCACCGCATCGTCCTCATGGCCGACGCGGACGTCGACGGGTCGCACATCCGCACGCTGCTGCTCACCTTCTTCTGGCGTCACCTGCGCCCGCTGGTGGACGGCGGATTCCTCTACCTGGCGCAACCCCCGCTGTACAAGCTCGAGAAAGGCAAGGGGCGAAACAAGCAGACCGAGTACGCGTTCAGCGACGACCAGCGTGACGACAAGGTCAAATCCATGGGGCGGGACACCGAGGTTTCTCGCTACAAGGGACTCGGCGAGATGATGTCGGAGGAATTGTGGGCAACCACCATGGATCCGGATCGGCGAGTCCTGCTCCAGGTCGGTGTCGCGGATGCCCTCAAGGCCGACGACATCTTCGATCGCCTGATGGGATCAGACGTCGAGCCGCGGAAGCGGTTCATCCAGACTCACGCGACGAGCGTGCGTAACCTCGACATCTGATGTCGCTACCGATCGCGGTGGACGCGATGGGCGGCGACCATGCCCCCGCCGAGATCGTGCGTGGTGCGCTCCGCGCCCTCAGCGAGCACGGTATCGCGGTCACGCTGGTGGGCCGCCGCGAGGCCGTGGAAGAAGAGCTCCGCAGTGCGGGCGCGGCGACTCGCGATGGGATCACCATCGTCGACGCCCGCGAGGTCATCGAGATGGATGAGCACCCTGCCAATGCGGTCCGGGCCAAGCGCGACTCATCACTGGTCAGCAGCTGCGCGCTGGTCGCCGGCGGTCAGGCGCGCGCCGTGGTGAGCGCCGGCAACAGCGGCGCGATGCTCGCCGCGGCCCTGTTCACCATCAGGCGCATCCCCGGCATCGCGAGACCCGCGATCGGTGCGTCGTTCCCCAGCGATGCCGGTCAGACGTTCATCCTCGATGTCGGAGCCAACACCGACTGCAAGCCGGAGTGGCTCGCTCAGTTCGCACTCATGGGTGACGTGTACGCGCGCACCATGCTCGCCATCGACCGGCCCCGGGTCGGGCTGCTCAGCAACGGGGAGGAGTCCGAGAAGGGATCCGAGCTCGTCCAGGCCGCGCATCCGCTCATCGCGGCGCTGCCGATCGATTTCGTCGGCAACGTCGAGGGCAAGGATGTCTTCCGGGGCGCCTGCGACGTCGTGGTCACCGACGGCTTCACGGGGAACGTCGTGCTCAAGGTTGCCGAGGGCATCGGCGACTTTCTCTTCGCCAGCATCGCGCGTGAGGCCAGAAAGAGCTTCACCGGCAAGGTCGGTGGCGCCCTGCTCAAGCCGAAGCTGCGTCCCCTGAGAGATCGCGTCGACTACCGGAAGACCGGCGGCGCGCTCCTGCTCGGCGTCGGGGGTGAGGTGGTCATCGCTCACGGGCGATCCGACGCGGAGGCGACCATGAACGCGATTCGCGTCGCGGCCCGTGCGGCCGACCAGGGTGTCAGCAATGTGATCGCGGGCGCGGTGAGAAGCCCGGCGGAGGTGCCTGCGTAATGGCGGTGTTCGAGCCCGGCCAGATCCATCCCATCGAACTCGAAGCCGAGATGCGCGCGTCCTACATGGACTACGCGATGAGCGTGATCATCAGCCGCGCCCTTCCGGACATCCGCGATGGATTGAAGCCGGCGCAGCGGCGGATCCTCTGGGCGATGCTGGACACCGGGATGACCGCGGGAGCCCGGTATCAGAAGTGTGCCGCAGTCGTCGGTGAGGTCCTCGGCAAATACCACCCTCACGGTGACTCGGCGGTCTACGACACTCTCGTCCGTCTCGCCCAGCCGTGGGTGATGCGCTACCCGCTCATCGACGGGCAGGGCAACTTCGGCTCCGTCGACGGGGATCCCCCCGCAGCCTATCGGTATACCGAAGCGCGCATGACCGCGGTGGCCATGAGCCTCGTCGACGATATCGAGAAGGATACTGTCGACTTCGGCCCGAACTTCGCGAACGTCCCGGGAGTGCGTGAGCCGTCGGTGATGCCGTCGCTGCTGCCGAACCTGCTGGTCAACGGCGCCAGCGGCATCGCGGTCGGCATGGCGACAAACATCCCGCCACACAACCTGGGTGAGATCTGCGACGCGGTCGTCCGGCTCATCGATGACCCGGACACCACCACCGAGGACCTGATCCGCATCGTCAAGGGTCCCGACTTCCCAACCGGCGGCATCGTCTACACGCGAGACATCGCCAACGTGTACGGCACCGGCCGTGGCCGGATCGTGATGCGGGCCCAGGTCGACTTCGAGGAGTCGAAGTCGGGGCGCGAGCAGATCATCGTCCGCGAGCTCCCCTATCAGGTGAACAAGTCCCGCCTGATGCAGACCATCGCGGAGCTCGTCAACGACCGCAAGATCGACGGCATCGCCGACCTGCACGATGAGTCAGGGCGCGAGGAGAAGGTGCGCATCGTCATCGAGCTGAAGGCGAATGCGCGGCCGCACACCGTGCTCAACAACCTCTACAAGCACACCCAGCTGCAGATGACCTTCGGTGCGCTGATGCTCGCCATCGTCGACGGCCGCCCCCAGGTGCTGAGCCTCAAGGCGATGCTCCAGCACTACATCAGCCACCGGCGCAACGTGGTCACGCGACGCACGCGCCATGAGCTGACGACGGCTCGGGAACGCGCGCACATCCTGGAAGGACTGACCAAGGTCCTCGACAACCTCGATGAGACGATCGCGATCATCCGCGGCGCTCAGGACGAGAAATCCGCACAGACCGCGCTCGAGCAGCGTTTCGAGCTCACCGAACGGCAGTCGAAGGCTATCGTCGACCTCCGCCTTGGACGGCTGACGCGGCTCGAGAGTGGCAAGCTCCGCGAGGAGTACGAAGAGCTGATCAAGAAGATCGCGCAGCTCGAGGATCTGCTCGCCAACCCGCGACTCATTGACGGCGTCATCAAGGACGAGGTCACCAACCTGCGCAGGCGATTCGCCGACCCGCGTCGCAGCGAGATCCGTCATGACGAGCTCGAGATGAACGAGGAAGACCTCATTCCCCAGGAGCAGGTCTTCGTGACCCTGACCCACCGGGGATACATCAAGCGCATGTCGCTGGACAACTACCGCGCGCAGCATCGCGGCGGCAAGGGCGTCGTCGGCGCGCGCCGCTCCACCGATGAGGACTACATCGAGCACTCGACGACTGCGAGCACGCACAGCGACATGCTGTTCTTCACCAATCGTGGCCGCGTGTTCCGTTTGCGAACCCACGAGATTCCCGATGTCAAGCGCCAGGCCAAGGGCATTCCGATCATCAACCTCATCGAGGTCGACCAGGGCGAGAAGGTCACGGCGCTCATCGACATGGAGGTCTTCAGCGACGAGCAGTACCTGGTGATGGTGACCAAGCTCGGTCAGATCAAGAAGACCCCCGCAGCGGCGTACGCGGCGGTGCGACGCAACGGGCTGATCGCCATCAATCTGCAGGACGATGACGAGCTCAACTGGGTGCGCCGCTCATCGGGCGGCAATGAGGTGCTCGTGGTGACTCGCCGGGGCAAGGGCTCCCGATTCACAGAGAAGGAAGTGCGTCCGATGGGCCGCGACACCATGGGCGTCGGCGCCATCCGGCTTCGCAAGGGCGACGAGGTCGCCGGCTTCGACATCGTCAACCCCGACGGCCACGTGCTGGTGATCACCGAGAACGGCTTCGGCAAGTTGACGCCGATGAGCGACTATCCCGTCAAGAGCCGCAACATCCAGGGCGTCTACACCGTCGATCAGACAGCGATTCCGAAGATCGGCGAGATTGTCGGGATGCGTGTGGTCGAGGATCTGTCCGAGGAGTTGATGGTCATCTCAACGTCGGGACAGGTCATTCGCATCCCGCTCGAGCAGGTCCGCATCTCCGGACGTCAGACCCGGGGCGTGATCATCATGCGGCTCGACGACGGTGACCGCGTCGCGTCCATCGCCGGCGTCGGCGGGGTGGTCGCACTCGAGGCATGACGGAGGTATTCGCCCTCGCCGATAGATACGTCGACGAGCTCTGCGTCCTCGACCCCTTCGCGGCCACCTACCTCGGGAGACCCGGACACAACGATCAGGTGACCGATTACTCCCCGGACGGCGTCGACGCGCGCGTAGACCTCGATCGGCGGACGCTCGGAGCGATCGATGACGCGCGCATTGAGAATGACGCCGATCGCGTCGCCGCAGCGGTGATGCGCGACCGCCTCGACGCGGACGTCGAGGGGTATCGGGCCGGTGCGCCCTGGCGCCAGCTGTCCGCCTTCGACAGTCCTCTGTCGTTTATCCGGATGGCGTTCGACCTCTCCCCTCGCGAGACTGACGACGACTGGGAGCGGATCGCGACCCGCATGAGGCGGGTCCCCGACGCGCTCGCCGGGTTCACCGAATCGCTGCGCTACGGGCTGGCGACAGGCCGGATCGCCGCACGGCGCCAGGCCGTTGTCTGCGCCGAGCAGGCGGCGACGCTGGGCGGCCTGGACAGTGACCAGGCGCCGTACTTCGCGGGCGTCGCGACCGAGGCCGGGCACGACGACGGGCTCGGCGAGCGACTCCGGCAGAGCGCTCGGGCGGCCACCGACGCGTACGCACGGATGTCGCGCTTCCTGCTCGACGAGTACGCGCCGCAGGCACCGGATGCCGACGCGGTGGGCCGCGAGCTCTACGCCATCGGCATTCGAAGGTGGCTCGGGATGAACCGCGACCCGGAGGAGATCTACGCCTGGGGCTGGGATGAGCTGCATCGCATCGAGGCCGAGATGGCCGCGGCCGCGGAGCGGATTGCACCGGGAGCGGGGCTCGAGGGCGCGATGCAAGTGCTCCGCGAGGACCCCGCGCGCAGCATCGAGGGCATCGAGCGGCTCCTCGCCCACCTGCAGGAGCTGACCGATCGCACCATCGAGGACCTTGACGGCACGCATTTCGACATCCCCGAGCCGCTCCATCGGTTGGAGTGCCGCGAAGCGCCTCCCGGCACCGCGGCGGCGATGTACTACACGGCGCCGTCCGCGGACTTCAGCCGGCCCGGGCGGACGTGGTACCCGTCCAAGGGCCAGACCCGTTTCCCCCTGTGGACCGAGGTCACCACCGCGTACCACGAGGGAGTGCCGGGGCATCACCTCCAGGTCGGGCTCACCATGACGTTCCAGGAGCGCCTGACGACGTTCCAGCGCCAGCTGGGCACGTACGCCGGTCATGCCGAGGGCTGGGCGCTCTATGCCGAGCGATTGATGCAGGAGCTCGGCTATCTCGAGAACCCCGACTACCTGCTCGGCATGCTCGCCTCACAGGCGTTTCGCGCCATGCGCGTGATCGTCGACATCGGGCTG
>DASZJB010000163.1:0-7406 GCA_035948615.1 Candidatus Dormiibacterota bacterium | reverse complement strand
ATCAGTGCCTCAGCCCGCGGCAGCGTCGTGTTGCCGCGGAGGCCCGTCTCGGGACACTGCTCCGTGTCTGCGGAGAGCGGCTCGACGTCCCTGCCCGCGCCGGTCTGAGCGTGCGGCTGACGGACGACGCGGAGCTGCGCGATCTCAACGCGCGCTTTCTCGGCACCGACGCCTCGACCGACGTGCTTGCGTTTCCGGCCGGGGATCGCTCGAGGGTTGGGGACATCGCCATCTCGGTGGAGCGCGCAATCGACCAGGCGTCCGATGCTGTTGCGGAGGTACGCCTCCTCGCCGTGCACGGGTTGCTGCACTGCCTGGGACACGACCACGCGCTCCCCGACCAGGCGGCGGCGATGACCGCTGCGACCCGCAGGTTGCTGCCGGGCGCAGACGTCCCCGATCTGCAGACCACCGTGGTCGCCGAGTCGCAGTGACCCAGTTGATCATCGGTCTCGGTAACCCGGGGGGCGAATACGCGCGCACCCGGCACAATGTCGGCTGGATGTGCCTTGACGAGCTCGAGCGCCGTGGCAAGTTCGGCCGCGAGCGGCGCGAGGGAGCCTCGAGGGTTCGCGAGGGGACCATCGACGGCTACGACGTCCTCACCGCTCGCCCCCAGACCTTCATGAATCTGAGCGGCAAGGCGGCAGCACAGCTCACCAGCAAGCACGGCACCATACCGGGCGACGTCATCGTCATCCACGATGAGGCGGATTTCCCCCTCGGACGCGTGAAGATCAAGCTCGGCGGCAGTGCCGCGGGCCACCGCGGGGTTCAGTCGCTCATCGACTCGTGGCGGACGGATGCGTTTCCTCGAATCCGCATCGGGATCGGACGCGACGGCGACAGCAACGACCTGATCGAGCACGTTCTCGACCCGTTCCTGCCCGAGGAACGCCCGAAGGCTGAGGCGGCGATCACCCGTGCCGCGGGGATGGCCGTCGCCATCATGCGCGAGGGGTTGGCGGCGGCAATGAACGTCTGGAACCGTGCCGGCACGGACTGACCCCCGCCTCATGTCGACCGCGGTGGTGTCTGCCACGCTCCGAGAACGTCTCGATCAGCTGCCGGAGCTCACCCGGCTCGGGGGCGCGCGTGGTGGCATCGTCGCGGGCGTTCCATCCGGGGCGGTGGGCCTCATCGCGTGGTGGTTGCGCGAGAAGACGTCGAGGACGGTCCTGGTGGTCGCCGCCGAGTCCGAACGCGTCTACGCGGACTCGCTGGTCTGGGATGGCGGCAATGGAGCCACGATCTTTCCCGCGGGCGACACGCCGCCGTTCGACCGGGTTCCCCCGTCCGAAGAGGTGACCCGCGCGCGGCTGGCGACGCTGATGCGGCTGCACGCGCGGGCGGAGCCGCTGTTGGTGGTGGCGTCACCCCGCGGTCTGCTGCGCCCGACGCTGTCGCGCGGTGTCGTCGAGGCCGGGCTGACCGAGGTCAAGCGCGGTGCGCGCCTCCCCCGCGACCGGCTCGTGGCCCGCCTCGTGGAGCTCGGATACCGGCGCGAGAGCGCCGTCTCCGTCCCCGGGGACTTCGCCGTGCGCGGCGGCATCGTCGACGTGTTCGGCGTTGATCGAGCGCGTCCGTGGCGCGCGGAATGGTTCGGCGACGACGTCGATGACCTGCGCGTCTTCGATCCGGCGACCCAGGAATCGATCGCAAAGCTCGAATCGGCACAGGTCTGGCCGGCGCGCGAACTCGACCTCAGTGGCGAGTCGGTGAGCCGGGCGATCGCGACCGTGACCGCTCTCGACAGCTCGAGGTTGCGCGAGGACGTGCGCGAGCAGTGGGAAAGCGATTGCGAGCTGCTGGCGTCCGGCGTCTACGAAGAGGGCCTCGACCTTTTCTTTCCATATCTGGGTGGTGAGCATCCGGCGACGCTGCTGGATCACCTCGAGAATCCCATCGTGCTGCTCGACGGCGGACGCGAGCGGCTGATCGCCGCCGCCGAGAGGCACGTGGCCGAGATCGAGGATCTCCGCATGCAGGAGGAGGCGAGAGGCGAATTGCCCCCCGGCGCATCGGCCGGCGTGGTCGGCGTCGACGCCTTGTTTGCGGCACTCGATCGGTCGCCCTGCTTCGAGCTCGTTCGCGAAGCGCCGACCGGGGTCGCCGTGGCCGCCGACCTTGGCTGGCGCGGTGTGGACAGCTACGTCGGCCGGTTCGACGCGTTCATCCGCGAGGCGGTCCACGAGCGTGACGAGCGCGGCTGCGTGCTCGTGGTGTCCCGTCAGCAGCATCGTGTCGAGGAGCTCGCCGCCGAGAACGGCGCCGACACCGTCGATGCGCCGGACTTCGCGGCGTCGTCGACGCCGCTGCCAGCGGGGGCGATCCTGGTGGCGTCGGCCGACCTGACCCAGGGCTTCGCGGTCGCCGACGGGTCGGTGCATGTGTACACGGACGCCGAGCTGTTCGGCGCCGTCAAGCGGCGTCGCTCGGTGCTTGCCAGAGGCTCGCGCCGCGCGGTGTCGACGTCGGCGCGCGGGTCACGCCGCGCCGCCAGCGGCAGCGCTGCGCGCGAGGCGTTCGTGCTGCAGTTCGCCCCCGGTGACCTGGTGGTGCATCGCGATCACGGGATCTCCCGGTTCGTCGAGATGCGCGCGGTCACCGATGACGGCGGCGCGATCCATGAGTACATGCTCCTCGAGTACGCCGAGGGCGACCGTCTCTTCGTCCCTACTCAGCACCTCGATCGCGTTGACCGCTATGTCGGCGGCGCCGAGTCGCATCCCAAGCTGTCCCGACTCGGGACTGGCGAGTGGGAACGCACCCGGCGTCGAGTCAAGGAGCGCACCGAGGAGGTGGCTCGCGAACTCCTCGGCCTCTATTCGCGACGCGAGCAGGCGCAGGGCCACGCGTACGCCCCCGACGGCGCCTGGCAGCAGGAGCTGGAAGGGTCGTTCCCGTACCAGGAAACGCCCGACCAGGTCCTCGTGCTCGAGGAGATCAAGCGCGACATGGAGGCCTCGCGGCCCATGGATCGCGTGGTGTGCGGCGATGTCGGATTCGGCAAGACGGAGCTCGCCGTGCGGGCCGCATTCAAAGCCGCGATCGAGGGCCGGCAGGTCGCCATGCTGGTGCCGACGACAGTGCTCTGCCAGCAGCACTACATCACCTTCACCGAGCGGCTCGCTGCCTTCCCGATCACCGTACGCCAGCTGTCGAGATTCGTCAGCGACGATGAAATCGCGCGCACGCTCGCGGGCCTGCGCAGCGGCGCCGTGGACATCGTGGTCGGGACGCATCGTCTCCTCCAAAAGGATGTCGAGTTCAAGAACCTCGGACTGGTCGTCATCGATGAGGAACAGCGCTTCGGCGTGCTGCAGAAGGAGCGGTTCAAGGAGCTCCGCGTCGCGGTCGATGTCCTGTCGCTCTCGGCGACGCCGATTCCGCGCACGCTGCACATGTCACTCGCGGGCATCCGCGATCTCTCGGTGATCCAGACCCCGCCGGAGGAGCGCCAGCCGATCAAGACGTACGTCACCGCGCACGAGGACTCGCTGATCCGCGAGGTGATCACTCGTGAGCTTGCGCGTGGTGGTCAATGCTTCTTTCTGCACAACCGGGTCGCGGGCATCGAGGCGGTTGCCGATCGCCTGCGCGCGCTCGTCCCGGAGGCGCGCATCGAGGTCGCGCACGGGCAGATGCCCGAGGGCATGCTCGCGTCGGTGATGCGCAGGTTCGGCGATGGCGAGATCGACGTGCTGTTGTGCACGACCATCATCGAATCCGGACTCGACATTCCGAACGCGAATACGATTGTCATCAATGATGCGCACCGGCTCGGACTCGCGCAGCTGTACCAGCTCCGAGGACGCGTGGGGCGCGCGGGACAGCGTGCTTACGCGTACATGATGTATCCGCCCGCGCGGTCGCTCACGGAGAAGGCCGACAAGCGCCTCGACGTGATTGGCGACCTGCAGGATCTCGGCGCGGGATTCAAGCTGGCGATGCGTGACCTCGAGATTCGCGGAGCCGGCAACCTGCTCGGGGAAGAGCAGCACGGGGAGATCGCTGCGGTCGGTCTCGAGCTGTACAACCATCTGCTCGCCGACGCGGTGAGCTCCCTGCAGGGCAAGCCCCTGCTCGAGTCCCCGGCCCAGGTGACCGTGACGCTCCCGGTCGCGGCGTTCCTTCCCGCGGAGTATGTGTCTGACGAACGCCTCCGCCTGCGCTGCTACCAGGAGCTCGCCGCATGTGTCAGCGAGTCCGAGCTGGAGCAGCGGGCGCGGGGACTCGTCGATCGGTTCGGTCCTATGCCGGCGCCGACGTCCGCGCTGATCGACTCGCTGCGCGTCCGCCTGCTCGCAGCCGCGGCCGGTGCGCTGGGCGTCGAAACTGAACGCGGTCGCGGGGTGGTGATCCGGCTCACCCTGGATCACGGGCTCGACCTGCAGGCTGTTGCGGCGCAGTTCCGCTCGATCACCGCAACGCCGTCGCAGCTCCACCTCGGCGATTCCTGGCAGACCACCCTCACGCCGGTGCTACGCGAGCTCGGCCGCCTCGTGCGCGCCCGCCAGCGCGAGCCGGTCGCGGTCCAGAACGCTCATGCGTGAGGAGGCGGTCGAGGCGCTGCGCGCCCTCAACGAGGTGGTCGAGCGGCTGCGCGCTCCGGGTGGCTGCCCTTGGGATCGGGAGCAGACCCACCGCAGCCTCCGCCCCTACCTCCTCGAGGAAACCTACGAGGTGCTCGAGGCAATCGATAACGTCGAGCCGGGGACGCTGCGCGAGGAGCTCGGCGACCTGCTCCTCCAGGTCCTCATGCACAGCGCGATCGCGATGGAGGCGGAGGACGGCTTCGACATCGGCGACGTCGCCGACCAGGTTCGCGCCAAGATGATCCACCGCCACCCGCACGTCTTCGGCGACGTCACCGTGGACGGCCCCGCGGGGGTCGTCGTGAACTGGGAGAAGCTCAAGACCGCTGAGAAGCGCGAGCGCCTCTCACTCCTCGACGGCGTGCCGGCGGCGATGCCTGCCCTCGCCCACGCCCAGGGAGTGCAGAAGCGCCCGGCGCGTGTCGGCTTTGATGAGACCCCGACCGTCCCGCTGGCGCTCGATGCCGTTCGGGCAGCGCTCGGGCGGGTCGAGGAGATTGCCGGTGGCCTCGCCGAGGCGGAGCGCGGCGAGGACTGGGCGGCGGAAGCCGGCGACCCCGAGGTCGCGATCGGCGAGCTGCTCTTCGCGGTGGTGGCGCTGGCGCGACGCCTCCGCGTCAATCCCGAGGAGGCATTGCGCGGACGCGCGATGGGCTTCGCGACGCGATTCCGCGCGCTCGAGATACGCGCCCGGGAGGACGGGATCGACCTCCACGACCTGGACGACGCCGGGTGGCGGGCGCGCTGGGAGGCGACGGCGTCCTGACCGAACGGGTGTTGGTGCCTTGTCAAATCCGCGTCTGGGCCGCATCCTATCCCAGCACCCGGCGCCACTTCGCTCCATACGTCTCACACGGCGCCGGAAGAGGGCCGCACCATCCGTCCAACTCCACGTCTCCCCATCGACAGCCCCATCACGCTGCGCCGGATTGCAGTCGTGCTCATTGCAGGCATTTGTGGACTGGTCGCATTCGCGGTGTACGGACAGGTTGCGCAGAGCCGGCATCTCGACGCACAGGTGAGCGCGCTCCGCACTCAGAACTCGGCGCTCGCGCAGCAGATCTCGGATCGGGAGCGCGAGATTGCCGACGCCCAGACCGTCGCCTGGCTTGAGCAGCAGGCGCGCCAGCTCGGCTACATCTTCCCGGGTGAGCAGCTCTACGTCATCGTCCCACCGGGAACCGCGCACGCGTCGACCGGAGGCGTGCCGGTGCCAATTCCGACCATCAAACCATCGCCCGCTGCGACGGCCACACCATCGGCAACGCCCAAGCCGACCGTGACGCCCAGCCCCACGCCGACTCACGGACCGACCGCCGCTCCAAGCCCGACGCCCACCCCGCACTGAACGCGAGTCCGTCGAGACCGCAATGCCACGTGCGGTATCCTCTGAGGGCGGCGTGGAGCAGTGGAAGCTCGTCGGGCTCATAACCCGAAGGTCGTCGGTTCGAATCCGACCGCCGCAATTTCTTTCCCCAGCAAATTGCTTGGCGGTTTAGCTCAGGTGGTAGAGCAGCCGGTTCATACCCGGTATGTCCCTGGTTCGAATCCAGGAACCGCCACCATGCCCGGAGCTCCCGGCGGGCTCGCACCGCGCGAGCGCACCGCCGCCGTGGCGCGCGTGCGGCGAGCGGTGGCGACAGCGGCAGACCGGCGTGGTGTCATCGCTCGGGGGGAACACGTGCTCATCGCATGCAGCGGTGGACCCGACTCGACAGCGCTGCTCGACGCGCTGGCGCGCCTCGCACCACCCCGTGCCTGGCGCCTGTCGGTTGTGCATGTGGACCACGGGCTCCGGTCAGGATCGGCTGTGGAAGCCGGTCTCGTGGCGCGCCTCGCCGAGGATCGCGGTCTCGCGTTTCGGGCGGTGTCGATTCAGGTCGCGGCGGGTGGATCACTCCAGGACCGTGCTCGGTCGGCGCGTCACGCAGCACTTCGCGCCGAGGCGTCGCGCGTTGGCGCCGAGGTGATCGCGCTCGGTCACACCGCGGACGACCAGGCGGAGACCGTGCTCATGCGAATGCTCTCGGGCGCCTCCCCTGCTGGGCTCCCGGCGATGGCGGAACGCGAGCGAGGGTTGGTCCGCCCACTGCTGCGTGTCTGGCGCGAGGCGACGATCGCCTACTGCGCAGCGCTCGGCATCCAGCCGCTCGACGACCCGAGCAACTCGGACCCCCGATTCCTCCGCAGCCGGGTCCGCCACGAGGTGATCCCCGCGCTCGAGGCGGTGTTCCCCGGGGCCCGGAGAAGACTCGTCACACTCGCCGAGCGTCAGCGGCGGCTGCTGGCTTCGATGACCGCGGTGGTTGACCCACTTCCACGCGCGGGGGTTGAGATCGCGGACCCCTGGTAGACTGAATTCGTGCCCACGTCGCGCCGCAGCGTCACCTATATCGTCATCGCACTTGCCGTGATCGTCCTGGCAGCGATCCTCTACAAGACCTTCCCGAGCAGCAATGCCCAGACGGCTCCGGCAGGGACACTCGACCAGGCGGTCGCCAATTTCAAGAGCGGTTCGACCGACAGTCAGGCGACAATCAGCACTAGGGCCGGCCAGGCGGCCGAGATACAGAGCGACGGGCAGACCGTCGTCTGGTGGACGCAGAGCGGGAACCAATTCACCACCGTAGAGTCGTCTGCAGACGTCGTCGCCAAGGAATTCCAGGATGCCAACTACTACAACTACAAGGTCGACTCCGCGGGTGGGGGCAACTTCTTGCTGAGCGTCATCCTTCCCAACCTCATCCTCTTCGGGCTCATGGCGCTCATCCTGCTCTGGATCTTCCGCCAGACCCAGAGCGGCAACAA
>DASZJB010000162.1:0-3775 GCA_035948615.1 Candidatus Dormiibacterota bacterium | reverse complement strand
AGGGGAAATCCTGGAAGGAACGCGTCGCGATAGTCGAGGTGCGCCGGGTAGCCATGGACGGCGATCGAGAGGTAGCTGATGGCATCCCACGAGACCAGATGTGCGCGCAGGCCGGACAGCAAGGGCGTCGACGGGAAATCGATGGCCAGCACGGCGATGAAGACGCCCAGCCAGAGCAGGCGCGACACCGCAACCGCCGCAAGCGCGTTGCCCCACGACGACGTTGTCGCCCGGCGGATCACGCGGGCGGGTCGAGTCCGTCGAGCAGAGCGGGGTGGTTGCGCAGTTGCCAGAGCTCGCGGAACGCGCGCAGGACGACCCCGATGTCGGCGCCGGTCGCGCGACCGGTGGTGCGCGGGTAGTGGTGAACACCCACGTCCATGAGGAGGTATCCGCTCCGCCGGGCGCGCACCAGCAGCTCGGTCGACACCAGCGCTCCGTCGGCGTGCAGCCCCCTGCCGACCGCCCGAGGAAAGAGCTTGAAGGCACAGTTGACATCGCGCACCGTCGGCCCGAATCCGAGTCGCACGAGACCGAAGAACGCCTTGTGATAGAAGCGCCGCACCCACGTGTCCTTGCGCCGGATGCGATGCCCGCAGACCACGCGGTCGCGCCCGTAGAGAGCAAGGAGCCGGGAGATCTCGGTCGGGTCGAACTGACCGTCACTGTCCATCAGAAAGACGGCGTCACACGTGGCCGCTTCGAACCCGGTGCGCAGCGCCGCGCCGTAGCCCCGGTTGCGGCCATGGGACACAACGCGGACGCGCGAATCTGAAATCAGCGCAGTTGACGCGCGAGCCGCGGTCGCATCGCTGCTGCCGTCATCGACGACGAGAATCTCGAACTCGGCGATGCCGAGATCGGTGAGCGCCGCCGCGGTGCGCCGGACCGTCTCGGCGATCACGGCCTCCTCGTTGTAGGCCGGAAGCACGGCGCTGATCGAGGGGAGGAAGCGCGACGCCGGCACATTGACAGTCACATCAGCCCCTCCCACGAACGTCGTAGATGGTGATGTGGTCGGAGTGCGCGACGACGGGGAGACCTTCGCCCGCCCACCACGTGAGGCCCGTCCTGGAGTCGATCGCGCCTGGGTCGGCAAGCCGGTCGTCGACCTCGACGTAGCTGATGCCATACTTGCGCAGCAGGCTGAACACCGGGCAGGTCGCCGCATCGGCGGCGCAGCCGTTGTACATGGTCTGGACGTCCTCGTAGCGAGTCTCGAAGCTGATTCCGTAGCTCCAGAGCCAGCCGCCGTAGCCCATGACCCCGATGCGTCCGGCGACGGCGAGCACGGGATCGTTGGGGCGGCCGAAGGTGAGAAACACAGCACCCTTGGGGGTCACGCGGTCGATTGTCGAGGCAAGCTGCTGCTCCTGCGCGGTCGCGATCGTGTACGGACCTGTGATCGCGTCCTCCGGGGGCGTCCACGGCAACAACCTGAGCACCACCAGAGCGCCGGTGAGCAGCACCGGAGCCACCAGCACCAGGGCGGCAACCCGAGGCCAGACACGCTTCCACCAGTGCGTGGCGAGCGCGCCGATCAGCAGGGCAATGACGAGATACCAGTACACGAGCAGCTTGGTGTTGTCCCAGTTCCAGGACTGGAAGACCACGAGGTTGCAGGCCGCGAAGATGATCAGCGCCCCGAGCGCGAGCTCGAGCAGCGGCACCGGAAACGCCGCGGTCATCACGCGTCCGGCCTGCACGCCGGTGAGCCGAGCCACGGCGGCGATCGCCACCACGGCGAGGAGTGGCACCGCAATCCCGAGGTTGGCGAACCAGAATCCCCACCATTGCGGGGTGCTGAGCATCGCCACAGCCTGGATTGCGCCCGTGAACACGTTGCCGATCGACAATGGGAGCCGTCCGCTCGGGTTCGCAACCGTGCCGGCGTTGGCCATCCATCCGGGCTCGAGCCAGGGATACACATTGGTGCCGTAGGGGGTCACCGATGCGCCGTGCTGTGAGAGCCCGAGCTGCGCGAGCCGGAAACCGCCGAGCAGCACCGCGATCCCCACGAGCGCGAGCCACTCGCGCCGTCGCCTGCGCCAGAGCAGCACGAAGAGCAATATCGAAAGTGCGATCAGGGTCTGGACGTGGACGATCGGCAGCAGGCCGATCAGCACGCCGGCAAGCGCAAACGGTTCCCAGCTCGGGCCGTGCGACGACGCCCCGGCGAACACAAGCAGGAGCACCGAGATCGCCGCGGCGAACCCGAAGAGCAGCGTGCGCTGCGGCAGCCACCACGCCATGAGCGGCGTGTACCACTGCATATCGGGGAGCGGTGGTGGGCCATTGTCGGACGGTAACCCGTCATAGGCACGGTGCTGCGCGACGATGCTTCCGGGAAGGTCGTGCAGCGTCCACCCCACTATCGACACCCCGGTGCCGGGATGCGTGACCACGTACTGCAACGTGCACTGCGATGCGGTGAATCCGTGGCTCATGCACGCGTCGGAGAAAAGGCCGATGAACCCGAGTCCACCACCGATGAAGCAGATGAGCACCGCCACGACGCCTGCGCCGATCCCGAGGCCGAGGCGGCGACCCAGCGCGACCACGAGCAGGCCGATGACCATCACCAGGACACCGCCGGGAATCGCCAGGGCCAGACCCGGAGCGAGACCGAGCGTCATGAGTGTCGCCGCATGAAAGTCGGGCAGGAACGGATAGAGCAGCGTGGTGCCGCTGAACAGCGGGTTGACCGGCGGGATGTTGCCGCCCGACGCGAAGCTCGCCGCGGTGGTGAGGTGCTGCGACCAGTCCGCCCACACCGTCGGATATCCGGCCTCGAGGCCGCCCGAATCCGAAAAGACGGTGTGCGCGAAGATCGCCACGATCACCCCTGCGCCGCCGACGCATGCCGAGATCGCGAACCACGGGGTGCGCCGCGCCCAACGGTCCCTCGACTCCACCCAGGAGGCATGCCAGGTCGCGCGTGGATTGACCGTCAGCAGTGACAACGCGACAGCGCCGCCCAGGGTGAGTGCCGGTCCCCCGAGCGCCGTCGCGGTGTTGAGTCCGGCGAGCAGGGAGAGCCCATAGGTCGCGGCGGTGCCGACCAGCATCCCGCTGGTCACGCCGATCGCGACGCGCTCGACGAGGGTGAGGTGAGTCCTGACGAGTCCGGACAGGGCTGCACCGGCCGCGAGCGTCAGCGCGGCATCGAGAACGACAAGGAAGGCGGTCACCCGACGTCGACCCAGTTCCTCATCTGCTGGTCGGCTGAGCTCTGCGGCATCGCCGTCCAGATCGGGTAGAAAAAGATGAAGGCCGCGAGCACGCTGCCGATCAGCGCATACGCGACCGGTGCCAGGGTCATCTGCCTGCCGCCCACACGGAATCGGATGCCCCGGATCGCCGTCAGGGCATACGCGAGCGCGAGCGCGGTGAACAGCAGGATGCCGAGCGCGTGGTAGAAGAACAGCACACGGCGCTCATTCCCGGGCACCCACATCATCCACGACGCGATGTACCCGAGAACGATGAACGCGGGGACGAATCGCCGGGAGATCACCGCCGAGATGGTGACCAGTGCGGCGAAGACGACCATCCCGGCGAACGCCACGACAAACCAGAATCCAGGTGACGTCCGTGCGATCTCGTACTGCGACGACGGTTGTTGATGGAACAGCGCCGTGAACTGAGCACCCGTGTACGACGTGTTGAAGTTGTTGGGGTTGTGATAACGGACCGCGGCCTGGTACAGGATGATCATCGCGACCAGTGAGCCGAGTCCGATGAGCGCAACCAGCACACGCCACGCGTTCGGCCC
>DASZJB010000161.1:0-6549 GCA_035948615.1 Candidatus Dormiibacterota bacterium | reverse complement strand
GCCACAGTTCGGCGGGATGCGCGGCAGCGAGGTCGTTGCGTACCTCGGTGCGATGCGGGGCGGCATCGACAGGTCGCGTGTCCGGGAACTTTCCGAGCGGCTGGAACTCGACCTGGGCCGGCGCTTCCGTGAATACTCGCGTGGCAACAAGCAGAAGCTGGGGCTGGTGCTGGCATTCATGCATCGGCCTCGCCTCCTGATCCTGGACGAGCCGACCAGTGGCCTCGATCCGCTCAACCAGCAGACGTTCCACCACCTCGTCGGCGAGGTGAAGGCCGCCGGTAGCACCGTGTTCCTGTCGTCACACGTGCTCTCCGAAGTTGAGGAGACCTGCTCGCGAGTCGGGATCATTCGCGAGGGCCGCCTCGTGTCCGATATGACCATGGACAAGGTGCACGAGCTGCGCTTTCACGAAGTGGTCATCGAGTTCGGCGGTGATGTCCCGGAGGCCGCCATTCGGGCAGCCGCCGGGGTCGAGGATGTCGCGGTGGAGGGTCGCAGGCTCACGTGCACCGTGCACGGCGGCTTCGACGCCCTGCTCGCGGCCATCAACGGCAGCACCGTGCTCGACATGGTGAGCAAAGAGCCGAGCCTCGAATCGATCTTCCTGAGCTACTACAGCAAGTGATGTCGCCCCGGCTCCTGCTGCGCCTGCATCGCATCGGACTGATCGCGATGGCCTACTTCGGGATCTTCTATGTGCTGGTCAACAGCGCCGCCTTTCCCCTGATCGCTGGAAAGACACGCGCGTCCCAGGAGGCATTCGGTCATTCCATCACCGTGCTTGGCGCCACGTTCAGCTGGCTGCTCCCACTACCCGTGCGGCCGGACACCGCCGCCGGCTATCTACAGTGGCGCGGCTACGGTTTCTTCGCGATCGCCTTTGCTGCGTGGGGTCTGCTGAGTGCGTGCGGCGCTGTGCGGCGCGACGAGGATCGCGGTCTCGTGGAGTCGTGGCTGTCATCGGGTATCCCGCGACTCCGTCTGCTCGCCACCCGAAGCCTGTTCTTCGCGGGGCTGAGCGCCGAGATCGTCACCCTGGCGGGCGCCGCCGGCTGGCTGGGATGCCTGATCGGGGGAACCCCGGTTGAGGTTGGCGGCATGGTGGGCGAAAGCGCTGCGCTGTGGGCGTTGACACTTGCCTGTTTCGGGGTCGGGCTGCTGGTCTCGCAGTTGGTCTCCGATTTCCGGGCGGCCGCGTCGGCGGGGAGCGCCCTGCTCGTGCTCATGTTTCTTCTCGACAGCATCGGGAGGTCGAGCGTCAATCGGGCGCCCTTCTCCGACATCTCGGTGTTCTTTCTCTTCAACAAGTCGAACGCGGTTGCTCCTGGTGGGACCTTCGATCTGACGGCCACGGTGCTCCTCTTCGTGACCGCCGCCGTCACCACCATCGTCGCTTCGCTGGGGTTCGTGCGGCGGGATGTCGGCTCCGGGCTGATTCGCACGCGTCCCCGGCGTGCGGCGGACGTGCACGATGCGTCGGCAAATCCGTTGCTGCGCATTCCCATCGTGCGCGGACTGTGGATCAGGCGGGTCGGGTCGCTCAGCTGGACAGCGGGTATGGCGGTCACCGCCGCGGCGGTCGTGCTCCTGGTGAACGTCACCGCGACCTTCTTCGCAACCACCCCAAGCCTCAGCCTCTATCTGCGCGGCCTGCCCGGTGATGTGCATACCGTGTTGCTCGCCTTGATATGGCTGAGCTTCGGGCAGGCGCTGGTCGCGATCTTCGCGATCACCTGCGTGTCCCGGTGGTCCGGCGACGATTCGTCGGGGGTGCTGGAGATGCAGCTCGCGGAGCCGCTGCCACGATGGGGCGTCCTCGGCGAGCGAGCCGCCGAGCTCACGGTCACCGTGACCGTCATGTCGTTTGCCGCCATGGCGGTGATCCTCGCCCTGGCGCCGGCCGAGGGGATCTCGATCGACGTTGGGAGCATGCTCAGCGCCACCGCGCTGCTCGTGCCCTTTGCGCTCACCTTTGCCGCGGCTGGAGCGCTGCTCGCGGGCTGGCGCCCGCGCGTTGCGGTGGTGGTGCTCTCGACGGTCGCGGTGATCTCCTACCTCGTCTTCGAACTCGGGCCACTCTTCAAATGGCCCGACTGGGCGAACAACCTGTCAGTGTTTCAGCTGTACGGCACTCCCTTGATCACCCCGGTGTTCGTCGGTGGGCTGATTGCGATGCTGGCCATCGTGGTCGTTGGTTTCGGATCCGCCGGCGTCGTGCTGGCGCGGCGTGACGTTGCCGCATAGGAGGTTGACTTGGCGGACGACGCGACCATGAAGGAAGCGATTCGCTGGATGTGGTCGCTCGGCGACTACGGGGCACTCGCCGTGCATCTCGAGCCCCACGCGATCGAACTCGCCCAGCGGAGCCGCCTCCAGCCGGGGTCCGAGGTGCTCGACGTCGCCGCCGGCAACGGCAACTTCGCGATCGCGGCGGCTCGTCTCGGTGCGACCGTGATGGCCACGGATCTCACCCCCGCGATGGTCGAGCTTGGCCGGTCTCGGAGCAGGACGCTCGGCATGGCCATCGAGTGGCTCGAGGCTGATGCAGAGGAACTTCCCTTCCCCGATGATCGCTTCGACGTGGTGGCGTCGGTGTTCGGCGCCATGTTCGCGCCGCACCCGGAGCGGGTTGCGAGCGAGATGTTCCGGGTTGCCAAACGAGGCGGTCTCGTGGCCATGGCCAACTACGCACCCAAGGGGTTTCTGCCCCGGTTCACCGCGCTCATGGCCGAGCGCGGGCCGGCTCCGCCACCCGGGATGCACTCACCGTTCGAATGGGGGATCACCGATGAGGTCCACCGGCGCTTCAAGGGCCTGACCTCCTCCATCGAGATCTACCCGCAGGCGCTCACCTTCGAGTTCGAATCGCTCGATGCCGCGTGGGACTTCTGGGAGCGGACCAACCCACCGCTGATGGCGATGCTCAGCAGGCTCGACGCCGACCAGATCACGTCGCTCCGTGAGGAGGGCAGGAAGCTGTTCGCCGAGCTGAATCAGGTCTCCGGCGGTGGCATCACCCTCGAGTCAGACTACCTCCAGGTGCTCGCCCGCAAGGCCTGAGCGTGCGCGCGTCGCGATGATCGCGTACTCGAACGCGTCGGCGAGCGCGCTCCATGACGCTTCGATGATGTTGGTGCTGCAGCCCACCGTGCTCCAGCGTCGATGATGGTCCCCGCTTTCGACGAGCACCCGCACCCCGGCTGCCGTGCCGTCCCGCCCGTCGAGGACACGCACCTTGTAGTCAAACAGCTGAGTCGCGCCGATCTCGGGATAGCTCGGCGTGAGCGCCTTGCGCAGCGCCGCGTCCAGCGCGTTCACCGGACCGTTGCCCTCGGCGGCGGTATGTACCACGGCGTCGCCGACCTGCACCTTGATGGTCGCCTCGCAGACCAGCGAACGCCCTTCGCGTTGCTCGACCAGTGCGATGTAATCGATCAGCGTGAACGGCGAGGGATTGCCACGCGCCCGATGCACGAGCAGCTCGAATGACGCCTCAGCACCCTCGAACGAGTGTCCGCTGAACTCCAGCTGCTTGACCTCGTCGGCGACCCGGCGCGCCAGGGCGCGATCCTCCGTGAGGTCAACGCCGAACGCCGCGGCCTTCTCGAGCACGGTGCCACGTCCCGATTGCTGCGTGATCACCGAGTGGCGCTTGTTGCCGACCCGGGCCGGATCGATGTGCTGGTAGGCGTAGGCGGCCTTGCTCATCGCGTCGATGTGTTGCCCGCCCTTGTGCGTGAATGCGGCCTGACCGATGTACGGAGCCGAAAGCGGCGGGGCGATGTTGGCAATCTCCGCGACATCGCGGGCCACCTCGGTGAGCCGGGCCAGCTGCTCGTCGTCGATGACGCGCATCCCCATCTTCAGCTGCAGGTTGGGGATGAGCGTGCAGAGGTTCGCGTTGCCGGTGCGTTCACCGTAGCCGTTAATGCACCCCTGCACCTGTACGGCACCGGCGCGCACCGCGGCGAGCGTGGCGGCGACCGCGCATCCGGAGTCGTCGTGACAGTGAATTCCGGTGACGCTGCCGAACCGCGAGGTGATCTTGCGGACGACTGACTCGACGCGATCCGGCAGCGTCCCGCCGTTGGTGTCGCACAGGGTGATCCGCTCCGCACCGGCATTGATCGCCGCGTCGAGGCAGCGCAGGGCGTAGTCGGCGTCGCTGCTGTAACCGTCGAAGAAGTGCTCGGCGTCGTAGACCACGCGCCGGCCGTGCTCGACGAACCAGTGAACCGAGTCGGCGATCATCGCAAGGTTCTCGTCGGTCGTTGTGCGCAGCACGTCGGTTACCTGGCGGTCCCACGCCTTGCCTACCAGGGTGACGATCGGCGCCATCGAGTCGAGGAGCGTGCGCAGCTGCAGATCGTCCTTGGCCATCATGCCCGGGCGGCGCGTCGCCCCGAACGCGGCGAGGGTCGCGTTGCGCAGCAGGTGGGTCTGCATCGCCTCGAAGAACTCGGTGTCCGTCGGGTTGGCTCCAGGCCAGCCGCCCTCGATGACGGTCACCCCGAGCGTGTCGAGGTGGTCAGCGATGCGGAGCTTGTCCGACACCGAGAAGTTGATGCCGACACCCTGCGCACCGTCGCGCAGCGTCGTGTCGTAGATCTCGAGGGTCACGACGGCGCTCCGGTGCGTGCACCGAGATGACGCAACGCCTCGCGCGCCACGGCGTCGGCGACGGCATCGGTGCCAGTCGTGCCACCCAGGTCCGCGGTGAGCACGTCCTCGGTGATGCAGACGTCCACCGCCGTCTCGATGGCCACGGCCAGATCATCGCGGTGGAGTGAGTGGCGGAGGAGCATCGCCACCGAGAGGATGGTGCCGTAGGGGTTGGCGACGCCCCGCCCCGCGAGCCTCGGTGCGCTCCCGTGGATCGGCTCGTAGAGGCCCTGGTCGGATGCACCGAGGCTCGCCGAGGGGAGCAGCCCAAGCGAACCGGCGAGGACGGCCGCCTCATCGCTCAAGATGTCGCCGAAGAGGTTCTCGGCAACGACGACATCGACGGTGGAAGGCTCGCGGACCAGGCGCATGGCAAACGAATCGACGAGCTCGTGGGTCAACGTGACATCGGGATACTCCGCCGCGAGCCCGCTCACCACCTCGCGCCAGAGCTGGCTCGTGAAGAGCACGTTCGCCTTGTCGATGGAGACCAGCTGCCCGCGGCGCGATTGTGCGAGCTTGAACGCCACCCGGGCAACGCGCTCGATCTCCGCGGCGCTGTACACGATGCTGTCGCGCGCGATCTCATCGGAACCCGTCCCGGTGCGGCCGCGCGGCAGACCGAAGTAGGCGCCACCGGTGAGCTCGCGCACGATCACGAGGTCTGTCCCCCTGGTGACCTCGGGGCGCAGCGTGGTGCGGTCGGCGAGATGCGGATGCACCTTGACAGGACGCAGGTTGGCGAAGACGTCCAGCTCACGTCGCAACCGCAGCAGGCCCGCCTCGCAGCGCTGCTCCCCACGCAGGTGATCCCACGCGGGGCCGCCGACAGCACCGAGCAGCACCGCGTCGGCTGCCTTGCACGCCTCGAGTGTTTCGTCGGGCAGGGGTGTGCCGAAGTCGTCGATCGCCCGCCCGCCGATGGCGTGGACCTCGACACTCACGCGGATGTCGGCCGCGTCGCACACCGTCGCGAGCACCCTCAGGCCGGCGTTGACGACGTCCGGTCCGACGCCGTCTCCCGGCAGGACGACGACATCTGCCTTCACGAGTCCACCGCGGCGCGCGCCATGTCCGGCATCCACGAAGGCCGGCGCGCCTCGAACGCCGTGATCTCCGTTTCGTGCTCGAGGGTCAGCCCGATGTCGTCGAGGCCCTCAAGCAGCCGGCGGCGCTCGAACGCGTCGATGCCGAACGCAAAACTGAGATCGCCACACCTCACCGTCTGCGCTTCGAGATCGACCGAAACCGTGATTCCAGGGTGTTCGATGGCGAGGTCCATCAATGCCCGAACCTGGTGCTCGGGCATGATCACCGGCAGCAGCCCGCTGCCGAGCGCGTTGGACCGGAAGATGTCCGCGAACGACTCGGAGATGACTGCGCGGATCCCGTAGTCGGCGAGCGCCCAAACCGCGTGCTCCCGCGAGGAGCCACACCCGAAGTTGCGTCCCGCGACCATCACGGTTCCCGGCGCATAGGCGTCCTGGTTGAGCACGAACTCGGGTCGGGATGCGCCCGACGGGTCGCGTCGCCAGTCGTTGAAGAGGAACTCGCCGTACCCGCTGCGCTCGATCCGCTTCAGGAATTGCTTGGGGATGATCTGGTCGGTGTCGACGTCGGACCGGTCGAGCGGGATGAGCACGCCGTCCTCGCGATGAAAGGGCTTCATGCTCGCCCCGCCGCTGTCGCCAGGCGCCGCACGTCGACGAAACGACCCTCCACCGCCGCCGCCGCGGCCATCGCCGGCGAGACGAGGTGGGTGCGCCCACCACGTCCCTGGCGGCCCTCGAAGTTCCGGTTGCTCGTGCTCGCGCACCGCTCGCCTGGTTGGAGGATGTCGGGGTTCATGCCGAGACACATCGAGCAGCCCGGGTTGCGCCACTC
>DASZJB010000160.1:0-13078 GCA_035948615.1 Candidatus Dormiibacterota bacterium | reverse complement strand
TCCGGTGTGTCCTGGATCTTGTTGTAGTACACCGCGTTGATGGCCGCCTCCGGCCCCATCACCGCGATCTGTGCCGTGGGCAGGGCGAGGGTGCAGTCCGGTTCGAACGCCGGGCCGCTCATGGCGTACAGACCGGCCCCGTACGCCTTGCGCAGGATCACCGAGATGCGTGGAACCTGCGCCTGCGCGAGGGCCGCGATCATTTTGGCGCCGTGCCGGATGATGCCCTGACGCTCGACGGCGGTGCCGATCATGAAACCCGGAACGTCCGCGAGAAAGAGCAGGGGAACGTTGAAGGCGTCGCAGCACGTGATGAAACGCGTCGCCTTGTCCGCCGAGTCGACGAAGAGCACGCCGCCCTTGAAGCGAGGCTGCGACGCGAGGATCCCGATCGAGTGGCCGTCGATCCGTGCGAAACCGCAGACGATCTCGCGCGCGAACAAACGCTTGATCTCGAAGAAGGAGCCGTCGTCGATGATGCCGTGAATGAACGCCATCACGTCGTATCCCTTCGATGCCTCGTCAGGAATCACGTCGGTGATGTCCTCGCATCCCGCAGCGACGTCGCGTGACGGCGCGACCGGCGATACGTCGTGCCATGACTGGGGCAGGTATTCGAGGTAGCGTCGCGCCGCGACGATGCCCGCATCCTCGTCGGCAACCAGCACGTCGCCACAGCCGCTCACCGTGCAGTGCATGCGCGCTCCGCCCATCTCCTCCAGGGTCACCTTCTCGCCGACCACGACCTCGGCCATGCGTGGCGAGCCAAGGTACATCGAGGCATTCCCCTCCACCATGATCACGATGTCGCAGAACGCGGGGATGTAGGCGCCGCCCGCCGCGCTCGGTCCGAAGAGCACGCACACCTGTGGCACCTGACCGGAAAGACGCACCTGCATATGGAAGATGCGGCCCGCGTGGCGCCGCCCCGGAAACATCGCCACCTGTTCGGTGATGCGCGCACCCGCCGAATCGACGAGGTACACGAGTGGAATCTGCAGACGCTCGGCCGTCTCCTGGATGCGGACGATCTTCTCAACGGTGCGCGGCCCCCAGGACCCCGCCTTCACGGTTGGATCATTGGCCACCACCGCGCACGTCCTTCCGTGCAGCATTCCGATGCCCGTGATCACTCCTTCGGCGGCAAGCTCCGGGTCCTCGGTGCCCGCAAGCAGCCCGTCCTCGACAAAGTCGGCACCCGGGTCGAGGAGTCGCGCGATACGTTCGCGCGGCATCAACTTGTGCTGGCCCGCCAGCTTGTCTCGATGTCGCTGGGGGCCTCCCGCACGCGCTCGGTCGAGCCGCGCGGACACGGCATCAGCCAACGCTCGTCTCCGCCGGCGTTTCCTGCGGGAGACGTGTCCAGATTCCGGCGCGATAGAGCTTGCCCGGAAGGTCGCGGCGAAGATCGGACGCGAGGGTCTCCGCGACGGTGCACATCGCCTGGAGATCGATGCCCGTGGTCGCCCCGAGCGCATGCAGCGCCTGGAGCGCGTCCTCGGTGCAGACGTTACCGGTGGAGCGCGGCGCGAACGGGCACCCACCCACACCACCGACCGATCCGTCGAAGCGGCGGACGCCGGCGGCATACGCGGCGATCACGTTGGCAACGCCGAGCCCGCGCGTGTCGTGCACATGCAGCGACAGCTGATCGACCGGCAGCGACGCGGACACGAGCGCACACATCGCGCTGACATCCGCGGGAGTCGCCACGCCGATCGTGTCCGCGATCCCCACCTCCTTGACGCCGCGCGATGCCAGGTCGGCGCACAGCTCGACAACGCGCGCCGGCGCGACGACACCCTCGAACGGACATCCGAAGCTCACCGAGACGGCCGCGTCGACGCTGCACCCGCGCTCACCCGCGAGCTCGACCATGTGCGACACCTCGTCAAGCGATTCGTCGACGCTTCGATTCACGTTGCGCCGGTTGAAGGTGTCGGTTGCCGCGATGGTGACGAGGACATTCCGCATGCCGTGGGCGAGCGCGAGCTCGAGTCCGCGGAGGTTGGGTATGAGCACGCGCAGCCGTCCCAGCTCGGGGTGCAGTCCGGCGAGCACTGCAGGGGCGTCTGCGAGTTGTGGCACCCAGCTCGGAGAGACGAATGATGTCGCCTCGACGCGCGGTACACCCGCGTCGAGCAAACCTCGGACAAGCCGGATCTTCGCTTCTGTGCCGATGGTCTCGGCGATGTTCTGGAGTCCGTCGCGCGGAGCGACGTCGGTCCAGAACACCTCGTTCACGCGATATGCCTCCCAGGGGTGGACGCTTCCCCGTCACCGTAGCAAACCCGAGGGCTACACTCTCGCCAGCCGATGCCGCGGTTCCGCGTTCCCGACTACATCCGAACCACCTTCGCGGTCAGCGATTGGCGCGCTTTCCGACTTTGCGGCATGGACGAGGTTGGTCGCGGCGCGTACGCCGGCCCACTTGTCGCCGCCGCGGTGGTGCTGCCCCAGCGCTTCCGGCACCCCCTGCTCCGCGACAGCAAGCTGCTGACCGCAAAGCAGCGGGAGCTGGTCGGGGCGGTGCTCCGCGAGCGTGCGGTCGCGTGGGCCGTGGCAGAGGTGAGCGTTGACGACATCAACTTGCGCGGGCTCGGCTGGGCGAACGTCGAGATCTTCCGGAGGCTCGTGGACGCCGTCGACGCCGACGGCTATTGCTGCGATGGGAACCTGCGCATCCCCGTGTCGCGTCCCCTGCATTCACTCGTGGCAGGGGATCGCAAGGTGCCGGCGGTATCGGCTGCCTCGATCATCGCCAAGGTCCATCGCGACGCGCTCATGACACGCATGCACGACGAGGCGCCGCACTACAACTGGGCGAGCAACAAGGGGTACGGCGCCCCCGAGCACCGCGCGGCGATCAGAGAGCACGGGCCTCACCCGGCGCATCGCCGCGTCTTCCTGGCGTCGGTCCTGCAGACGGAGCTTGACCTGACGGGGACCGTGGCTCAGCGCGAGGTGGCGATCCCGGCCCTGGGAGCGGGCTGAATCTCGGTCAGTTGGCGCCGCAGCCGCAGCTGCCGCCGCAGCAACCGCCGCCACCACCGCCCACACTGGGCGCCGCATCAGATCCCGATCCGGCGTGGACCGCCACCCGGCTGATCAGGGGCATGCTGGCCCGGCTCTCGCAGCTCGGACATACGGCGGCGACTTCACGATCGGCCATCGGGCGGAGCAACTCGAACACGGCCGAGCAGTCGTTGCAGCGGTATTCGTACAGAGGCATCACACGCAAGCGTACGCACGATCGAGCCAATTTGACAAGTCGAACATCCGTTCGGTAGACTCAGTCCATGCCCATCCGCACCATCGAGCTCCAGCTCCCGCTCGACGCCGATGAGGCCGGATCGCTCGCTCGCCGTCGAGTGAGCCACCTGGCCGCGGTCGACGGTCTCGAGCCGGCTGCCTACGTGAAGCTGATCCGGTCCTTCCCGTCCCTTCGGGCGATCTACAGCGCATCGGAGCCGGAACTGGCGCGGCTCGTCGGTCCGGTCGCCGCGGCGCGCATCAGATGGTTCCTCGACGCGCCACTGGATACCGCGCTCGCTCGGGAGGCGTCACCGATCAGCCTGCGCGGCCTCGCACCTCCGCTTTCGTCAGCCGCCTGAATCGAAGTTCGCGCGGCGCAAACGGAGCGTTGAATCGTGCAACCAACGTAGAATCAATCCTTTGGTGCCGGTTCATTCGTGTGGCGCCATAGATGGCAGGCGAGAACGGAGGTTTGTTGCAGCATGCGGAGTCGACGTTCCAGAGCTGCCGTGCTTGACCGCGGTCGGGCAGCCGATACGATCAGTGACCTTGCCGATCATGCCGTCACCCTCGCGCGTGGCGCGGGCAGCGCGGCTCTTCCGACGGTGCAGCGCGGCGCCGAGGGGTTGAGCCAGGTATTGCAGACTGCCGCGGGGACGCTGGCGGACACGGCCGAACACCTTGCGGCGGACGGCAGAGTCACGGCCGCGGGCAATGCCGCACGCGAGCGCATCGCGGACGCATCGGACAAGCTGAGCACCGCGATCCGTCCAAAGAAGCGGACCCATCGCGTGCGCAATCTCCTGATCGGCGCAGCGGTTGTCGGGGGCGTTTTCGCGCTGATCCAGTCACCCCTCCGGGCCAAGATCCAGGAACGCCTTTTCGGTCCGGCGCCGTCTGATGACGACGACCTTCCACAGATCACCCTCCCCGATGACGATCGCCGCGTCGACATCACCGACCTGACCAAGGCTTCGCAGGCTGCGCCCGACCCCGCCGCGGATGTCGTCGGCACCCCGGTGACCGCCGAGCCCACGCCGCGCGGCGGCCGGAGCCACGGTCACAACCACGACGAACCCGAACCCGCCGACACCCAGGAGACCAATGCCTGACGATCGCTATCAGGGCCGCCAGTCGTCGGACCGTCCATCGTTCTCCGGCCCCAGGCAGTTCTCCGGCCCCCGGCCCAACTTCAACAACAGCGACACGCGGCCGCCCTTCCGGCCGTCGCCCCGAGTCGAGGTTCCGGCCGCGCCGATCTCGCACTCGCTGCGTCTGCGCGACGGCGATCGCGAGATCGAGGTCAGCGGATCGGCGGCGTTCGTCCGTCAGGTTCTCGACGACCTTCCCGCGATGTGGACCCGCCTCCATGGCGAGGGGTCGACCCGGCCCGCACGCATCGACCTGCCGGCTCGCAGCGAAGCTCCGGTGGCCGACCAGCCGCATCGCGTGCCCGACAGCGCGCCCGAGCCCACCAGGCCGGCGGCGCCGGCTGCTGTCTCGAACGGCAAGCACACGACCACACGGAGCACGCCCGACGACAAGGTGCTTGCGGTGCTCAAGGAATCCACGCGGCCCCTTGCGGTTGCGGCGATCCGGAAGCGCCTCGGCGGCAGCTTCACGCCCCAGCAGGTGCGCCGCATTCTCGAGCGCAACGCTCCGAAGGTATCGGTCACCGACGAGCGGCCTGCCACCTACCGTCTGCGCTGACGTCTTCGGCGGGGTGCACAGCGGTCGGAGTCTGATTCCGTGGCGCTGTGGTCTGGCGGCATGGGACGGAGGGCACTCCGCTCGGCGTGTCCGCTCCCTCGTTCGCGCATGAGACTATCGCGCTCGCTCGTTCGCTTTCAAATTCGCTGAGTGCCCTGGCGCTGTGGTTTGGCGGCAGGGGGCTGGGGACACTCCGCTCAGCTTGTCCGCTCCCTCGTTCGCGCAAGCAGATTGTCGCGCTCGCTCGGTCGCTTCCAAATTCGCTGAGTGCCCCCAGCCCCCTGCCGCCCTACACCGGTAGTGCCATCTTCCTTTGCTGAATCCCGCTTGCCGGCGCTGCTCATAATTGGGCGGACAGGGAACTGAATAATGCGACGGCCACTCCTCGTCCTCCTGACCGCGGTCCTCTTCTTTCTGACCGCATGCGGGTCGGCGGCCGCTGATGGAGGGTCGGGTACACCGGCGCCGACCCCGTATCCGACGCCGTCTGGCGGCCTCGGTCATCGACCCTCGACGCCGGTGAAGATCACCCTGCTTTTCCCCACCAGCGGCGAGGTGGTTCATGGAACCACCCTGCTCGTCAAGGTCTCCATCACGGGCGGGGTGGTCACGAGCACGACCACCGCCGACATAACACCCACCAAGGGTCACGTGCACCTCTACCTCAATAACCAGCTCATCTACATGCAGTACACGCTCTCCCAGACGATCACCGTGAAACCCGGGCTCGAGTACGCGATGTACGCCGAGTTCGTCGCCCAGGACCACTTTCCCTTCGCACCTCGGGATGTGACACCGACGGTTTTCTTTACCGTCGCGCCGGCCTGACCGGAGTCGAAAGGTGATCGCGCATATCGTCAGCGGGCTCCCACTGCCGCTGCAGTGGGGCCTTGCCCTGCTGATCTTCGGTGGTGGCCTCGTAGTGTTCGCGGTACGCAGGAGCGCGCTGCGCGTCGCCGGAGGTGTCGCCGCGCTCTGCGGTGCGGGTGGCCTGGCCGCAAGCTGGATCCTCAGCCCAGCCCTGATCGTCGCGCCGCCCTACGCTGTTCGCATCGTGTCGCCCGCACCCGGAGCTCACGTCGGCGCGCCACTGACGCTCACTGTGTGTGGAGTCCCGGCTTCGGGCGGTCTGGTTCCGGCAACGTCCTCCCAGTACTACCTCGCCGTCATCGTCGACGGTGTCCAGGCACCAACCGTCGACGTCTGGCACGTGCCCGTGGACCTCCCGGCCGGCCGACATGCCGTCCAAGTCGAGCTCGTATCCCCAAGTCACCAGGCGTTCAATCCTCCCGCGACGTTCACGGAGACGATCACCGTGGTGCCGGGCGCGATTCCGGCCGGTCCGGGATCCTGTTGACCGACGAACGCCGCGCGCACATTCTCGTCGTCGAGGACGACGCAGCGCTCCGCGAGATCCTTGCTGGAGCGCTCAACTCGGCCGGTTACGAGACGTCGCTCGCGGCCCACGGGATCACCGCATCGCAGATGCTGCGCAGCGGCACCACCATCGACATCGTCCTGCTCGACATCGGACTCCCGTTTGTCGATGGATGGCAGATCCTCGAGCAGATGGACAACCATCATCGCCCCGCGGTGATCGTGATCAGCGCCAGAGGCGAGGAGACCGACAAGGTTCGCGCCCTCGACCTCGGGGCCGACGACTACCTCGCCAAGCCATTCGGAGCAGACGAATTGCTTGCGCGGGTTCGTGCAGTGCTGCGCCGGGTCCGTCCGCCCGACAGCGCGGGCGGGATCGTCGCGCATGGTGGTGTCCGCGTTGACCTCGGCGCGCGCGCCGTGACCCGCGACGGCGTGGAGGTGCGACTCTCGCCGACCGAGTGGCTGCTGCTCGCCGAGCTGGCCCGGAATGCCGGCGTGACCCTCGACCATCGCACCCTGCTCCAGCGCGTCTGGGGCCCGCAGTACGCCGACGAGCGCAACTACCTGCGCACCTTCGCGCAGCGGCTGCGGGTCAAGCTCGAGGACGATCCAACCCATCCGGCGGTGATCGTGACGGTCGGCCGTCAGGGATATCGATTCGGCCCTGCTCGTTGACGCTCTGTTGACGATCCGAGTGAGATCGTCGACTTCTGATGGCACCGGAGGTCACCCCGATCCCGTTCCGAGGAGCCTCGAGACCCTCGGATGAGACAGCCTGGACACGCGCACTCGCGATCGCCAGGCAGAGCCAGCCAATCGCATTCGTGGCCATTGCCGTTGCAGCACCGATTGCGCTTGCTCTCAGTCTGCTGCCACTGCGCGGTCAGATTCCCTCCGCAACTGTCGCGCTGGGACTCGCGGTGCTGGTCTCGGCGGTGGCTGCGATCGGGAGTCGCCTCCCGGCCGCGATCGCCGCGGTTTCCGCGGCGCTGAGCTTCGACAGCTTCTATACCCAGCCCTACGGCTCGGTGTCCATCTCGAATCCAGGAGATGTAGAAACGACTGTCCTGCTGCTGGTCGGGGGTCTGATCGTCGGACAGCTCTCGGCACGCAACCGCGAGCACCGCCGGCGCATCTCGCAGTCAGGTGACAACCTCTCGCGCATCCAGGCGATCGCCGAGATGCTCGCATCCGGCGCGCCCGCGAACGACGTTGTTGCGGCAATTGCAGCCGAGCTCGAGGACATGATGGGACTGCGCAGCTGCTGGTTCGACGCGTCATTCCCGGATGCGGTCGGCCCGATGATCGAACGCAACGGCGACGTGAGCTGGGGACGGATCTGGTGGGGATTCGACACGCTGGGGCTCCCCGGCAAGGAGATCAGCCTCGGCGTCGAGAACCAACACCACCGGTTGGGACGCTTCGTGCTGGTCGCGGATCCCGGCACGAGAGTGTCGCAGCAGCAACTCCTCGCTGCAGTGACGCTCGCCGATCAGGCGGGAACAGCACTGGGTCTTGAGGCCCTGCCCGCGTGAGCTGGCACGCGTCTCAACGCCTGGATCGCGTTGACGCTTCGTTGACGGCCTCACTGCGAAGCTCGTAACCAGGATGGCCCTAGACCTGCTCGTGCTGGTGTGCTTCGCGGGAATGCTCCTGGCGGTGTATCTCCTGGCAGATGGGTTGCGGAGGGTCTGAGATGAGCGGCGAGCTGACCGGGTACATCGTCTCCGCGGTTATCGCGCTGCTGGTCGCCTGCTACCTCGTCATCGCGTTGGTCGCACCAGAGCGGTTCTGATGATCCTCGACATCATCGCCGCGATCATCACCTACGCGGCCGTCGCGGCCGGCGCCTGGTTCATCGGCGGCTACATGTTCAAGGTGTACCGCGGCGAGCGTGTGTGGCTGAGCCGGATCATCCGCCCGGTCGAAGTCTTTTCGTACAAGCTCATCGGCGTCGACGAGGAACACGAACAGGGATGGATCGCGTACCTCGTGTCGATCCTCGCGGTGACCTTCGTGAGCATCGCGTTCACCTACCTGGTGCTCCGTTTCCAGGACCACCTGCCGTTGAATCCGCAGAACCTCCCCGCGGTGCCGCCAACTCTCGCGTTCAACACGGCGGTGAGCTTTGCGAGCAACACCAACTGGCAGAACTACGCGGGCGAGACGACCATGAGCTACTTCTCGCAGATCGTCGCGCTGGTGCTCCACCAGTTTCTCAGCGCCGCCATGGGCATGTCAGTGGCGATCGTGGTGATCCGAGCCATCGCGCGCCGGACCATGAGCACGCTCGGCAACTTCTGGGTCGACATGGTGCGCGGGATTCTCTACATACTGCTTCCCATCAGCGCTGTGCTCGCGCTGGTGCTGGTCGCCAACGGTGCGATCCAGAACTTCAGCAATTACAGCGTGGTGCACACGCTCACCAACGGCCTGCAGACGATCGCCCAGGGCCCGGTCGCATCGATGGAGGCGATCAAAGATCTCGGCACCAACGGCGGCGGATTCTTCAACGCCAACGCCGCGCATCCCTTCGAGAACCCCAACGGGTTCACCAACGCGCTCGAGATCTTCAGCTGCCTGCTGATTCCATTTGGTCTGACCATCACCTTCGGGCGTTGGGTGGGCAAGGTCAAGCAGGGCATCGTGCTCGGCGCGGTCATGGGAGTCATCCTGGTGAGCGCCTTCGGGGTGGTGGCCTGGCAGGAGCAGCAGGGCAATCCCGCGCTCGTGACCACCGGCGCATCGCAGGTGTCGACCGCCACCTCCGCGGGCGGCAACATGGAAGGCAAGGAAGCTCGTTTCGGGCCGATCCAGTCGGCGTTGTACAACACGGCCACGACGGGGACAAGCACGGGGTCCGTCGACGCGTCGATGGACAGTCTCACGCCGATCGGCGGGCTGGTGCCGCTGGTGCTCATCAAGCTGGGCGAGATCACCCCGGGCGATGTGGGTTCGGGACTCTATGGGATGGTCGTGTTCGCGATCCTCGCGGTGTTCATCGCCGGGTTGATGGTTGGCCGTACCCCGGAGTATCTCGGCAAGAAGATCGAAGCGCGCGACGTCAAGTTCGCGGCGATCGCCATCCTCATCCTGCCCGCCTCGATCCTCGGATTCTCGGCGATCGCGGTGCTGACCGCGGGAGGCCAGGCAGGTCCGGTCGCGACCCAGGGAACGCCACACATGCTCACCGAGATTCTCTACGCGTTCGCATCGACGACGGGCAACAACGGGAGCGCCTTCGCCGGCCTGAGCGGCAACACCACCTACTACAACATGATGCTCGCGGGAGCGATGTGGGCCGGGCGCTATCTGTTCCTCATCCCGGTGATGGCGATGGCCGGCAACCTGGTGAAGAAGAAGATCGTGCCGGCGAGCTCGGGAACGTTCCCCACCGATGGGCTGCTCTTTGTCGCGCTGCTGATCGGCACCATCCTCATCGTCGCGGCGCTCACCTTTTTCCCGGCCGTCTCGATCGGTCCGATTCTCGAACACTTCAAGCTCATTGCGGCGGTCTGACATGGCACTCGCATCCGCGCGCCACCCAAAGCGTCGCCGCAGCAGCGTCACCGATCCAGAGCTGCTCGTGCCGGCGATCGGTCAGAGCTTCGTCAAGCTCGACCCGCGCACCATGGTGCGTAACCCGGTGATGTTCGTCGTCGAGATCGGCGCGGTCATGACGACGTACGGGTTCTTCGCGAGCGTCGCCGGCAGCGGCGTGGACACGAGCTTCATCGGGCAGATCGCGCTGTGGTTGTGGTTCACGGTGCTTTTCGCCAACTTCGCCGAGGCCATTGCCGAGGGACGGGGCAAGGCGCAGGCACAGGCGCTGCGCCGCACGCGCACCGAGACCGTCGCCCGCAAGTTGGATGGGGGCCTCGGAGGCAGGGAGATCGCCGTATCCGCGATCGACCTGCGCAGAGGCGACGTCGTGGTCTGCGAGGCGGGCGATGTCATCCCGAGTGACGGCACCATCCTCGAAGGGATCGCGAGTGTCGACGAGTCGGCAATCACCGGCGAATCGGCGCCGGTGATTCGCGAGGCCGGAGGCGACCGCAGCGCGGTCACGGGGGGGACACGCGTCCTCAGCGACCGCATCGTGATCGAGATCACCCAGAACCCGGGCGAGACCTTCCTGGATCGAATGATCTCGCTGGTCGAGAGCGCCTCCCGTCAGAAGACACCGAACGAGATCGCGCTCAACATCCTGCTCGCCAGCCTCACGCTGATCTTCCTTATCGCGGTGGTCACGTTGCAGCCGTTCGCCATCTACTCCGGGGCGTCGATATCCGTCCCAGTGCTGATCGCACTGCTTGTCTGCCTCATCCCGACGACCATCGGCGGCCTGCTCAGTGCGATCGGCATCGCCGGCATCGATCGGCTCCTTCAGAAGAACGTCCTCGCCATGTCGGGCCGGGCGGTGGAGGCGGCCGGCGACGTCGACACCCTGCTCCTCGACAAGACCGGAACCATCACGCTCGGCAACCGCCAGGCGACGGAGTTCCTGCCCGCGCCGGGGATCGCGATGGAGACGCTGGTGCGCGCCGCCGACCTGGCGAGCCGCGCCGATGAGACCCCCGAGGGCCGGTCGATCGTCGCACTTGCCCGGCGCTTCGGGGCACCTGAGACGGCGGAGGGCGGCGACTGGAACTTCGTGCCATTTACGGCAGAAACACGCATGAGCGGCGTCGACCGCGCCGGCGACAGCATTCGCAAAGGCGCGGGCGACTCGATCGCCCAATGGTGCGGCGACGGTTCGGTGTCGACGGCTGTGAACGACCAGGTCGAGGCCATCGCGCGCAACGGAGGCACCCCTCTTCTCGTGGCCGAGAACCGAGTCGTTCTCGGGACGATCCATCTCAAGGACATCGTCAAGCCCGGGATCGCCGAACGGTTCGCGGAATTGCGCAGGATGGGCCTTCGCACGGTGATGATCACCGGAGACAACCCGTTGACCGCCGCGGCGATCGCGGCCGAGGCCGGCGTCGACGACTTCCTGGCCCAGGCAACCCCGGAGAACAAGCTCGACCTCATTCGCCAGGAGCAGGCGGGCGGCAAGCTCGTGGCGATGACCGGTGACGGCACCAACGACGCCCCGGCGCTCGCCCAGGCTGACGTCGGAGTCGCCATGAACAGCGGGACCCAGGCTGCCAAGGAGGCGGGAAACCTCGTCGATCTCGACAGCGATCCGACCAAGCTCATCGAGATCGTGGAGACGGGCAAGCAGATGCTGATCACCCGGGGCGCGCTGACGACCTTCAGCATCGCCAACGACGTCGCCAAATACTTCGCGATCATCCCGGCGATGTTCACCGCGTACGTGGCGCTCAAGCCCTTGTCGGTGCTCAACATCATGGGCTTGCACTCGGCACACAGCGCAATCCTGAGTGCGGTGATCTTCAACGCGCTGATCATCATCGCGCTGGTCCCGCTCGCGCTGCGAGGAGTGCGCTTCCGCGCCGTCGGCGCGTCCGCGCTGCTGCGTCGCAACCTGTTGATCTACGGCGTCGGCGGGATCATCGCGCCGTTCATCGGGATCAAGGTCATCGACATCATCATCACCGCGATTCACCTGGTGTAGGCAGAGCACATGCGCAGGCTTTCCAAGCAGCTCCTGATCGGGCTCCGGCTCACCGTGGCCATCGCCGCGCTCGCGCTCATCTACACCTTCGTGATCACCGGCATCTCGCAGGTCGCGTTCAACACCAACGCCAACGGCAGCCTCGTCATGGTCAACGGCAAGGTCGTCGGGTCCACGCTCATCGGTCAGAGCTGCCCGCAGGAGAAGGTCGCCTCGGACGGCAGCCTGCGCATCACCATCGACACGAAGTACTTCCAGGGACGCCTCTCATACACGTCGAACCCGAACACGGCCGTGCTGCAGCCGTGCAACGCCGCAAACTCCGCGGGCAGCAACCTGGGGCCGTCCAACCCCTTGCTGAAGGAGACGACCAAGGCGGCGGTGGCCGCCTACGTGGCTGCGGGGGTCTCGGCACCCGTGCCCATCGACCTTGTCACCTCGGACTTCACCGGCTTCGACCCCGACATCAGTGAGGCGGCGGCGCTGGCCCAGGTCAACATGGTGGCGGGTGCACGCGGACTCGATCCCGCCAAGCTCCGGGCGCTGGTTGAATCGCAGCTGCAGGGACGGATCCTCTGGGTGTTCGGCGAGCCCGTGGTCAACGTCCTCCAGCTCAACCTGGCGCTCGAAGCCCAGCAGGCGAGCCTCGCCGGCTGATGCGTTTACGGGTCGCCGCTCGCGAGCATCATTAGTGACATGACCGATACGATCGCGGTTGGCACAGTGCCGGTCCCGGTGGCTCGAGTCGGACGCGGCCACCTGCGAGTGTTCCTCGGTGCCACACCGGGGAGCGGCAAGACCTTCGCCATGCTTCGCGAGGCGCACGACCGGCGCTCCCAGGGCGAGGACATCGTCGTCGGCTTCGTCGAGACGCACGGCCGCAAGCTGACGGAACAGGCAATCGGCAGCCTCGAGGTCGTCCCTCGCCTCGAGGTCGAGTACCACGGCAAGCTCATCGAGGAGATGGATCTCGATGCAGTGCTGGCGCGCCACCCGCAGGTTGCGCTCGTGGACGAGCTCGCCCACACCAACGTGCCCGGCGTCCGCCACACCAAGCGCTACGAGGACGTCGAGGAACTCCTCGAGGCCGGCATCGACGTGGTGACCACCGTCAACGTGCAGCACCTTGAATCGGTCAAGGACCTGGCCGAG
>DASZJB010000159.1:0-31476 GCA_035948615.1 Candidatus Dormiibacterota bacterium | reverse complement strand
TATGAATCCGACCAATCTGATCCCGTACGTCATCGAGACCACGAATCGGGGCGAACGCGGGATGGACATCTACTCGCGGTTGCTCAAAGACCGAATCATCTTCATCGGGACGCCCATCGACGACCAGGTGGCCAATGTCGTCATGGCGCAGTTGCTGTTCCTCGCCGGCGAGGACCCTGAGAAGGACATCTGGCTCTACATCAACTCGCCGGGCGGTTCGGTGTACGCGGGCCTCGCCATCTACGACACCATGCAGTATGTCGAGCCGCGCGTCGGCACCATCTGCATGGGCATCGCGGCATCGATGGCGGCGATTCTGCTCGCCGGCGGCGCTGCGGGCATGCGCCTCAGCCTGCCGAACACCCGCGTCCTCATCCATCAGCCTTCGGGCGGGTTCAGCGGTCAGGCGACGGACATTCAGATTCACGCGCAGGAGATCCTCCGCGTGCGGCGCCGCCTCGACGAGATCCTCGCGCATCACAGCGGCAAGCCCATCGAGGTCGTCAACCACGACTCCGATCGTGACTTCTTCATGAGCGCCGAGGAGGCCAAGGACTACGGCCTCATCGACGAGATCATCCAGGGCCGCATCAAGAGCGGTGGAGCTCCCAACGGCGAGAGCAGCAACGGTGGCCGGCCGCCCGGCGCCCCCCAAGAGACCGATACACCCCAGGCGGGTGGCGGCGCAACAGCCCACGCGTAACGGAAGACCGTACGGTCATTGGTAGGAATGCAGACAATCCAAGGGGTATGGCGTGACTGAGCGCGACGACCGGCGGCGACATACGCGTTGCTCTTTCTGCGGAAAGGGCCAGGAGCAGGTCCGGAAGCTCGTTGCGGGTCCGGGCGTCTACATCTGCGACCAGTGCATCGACCTGTGCCAGGAGGTCCTCGAAGAGGACAACCGGTCGACGACGACCAAGCGGGGCAAGCCCGGGACCATCCCGAATCCGCAGGTCATCGCCGCATCGCTCGATCAATATGTCATCGGACAGGAGCACGCCAAGAAGGTGCTCTCGGTGGCGGTGTTCAATCACTACAAGCGAATTGCGCATGCCAAAACGAACAGCGACGTGGAGCTGCAGAAGTCGAATGTGCTTCTGGTCGGTCCCACCGGATGTGGCAAGACCTTCCTCGCGCAGACGCTTGCGCGCATCATCGATGTCCCGTTCAGCATCGCCGATGCCACCAGCCTGACCGAGGCCGGCTACGTCGGCGAAGACGTCGAGAACATCCTGCTTCGCCTTATCCAGGCTGCCGATTTCGACATCGCGCGCGCGGAGCGCGGCATCATCTACATCGACGAGATCGACAAGATCGCCCGCAAGAGCGACAACCCGTCGATCACGCGGGATGTCAGTGGTGAGGGCGTCCAGCAGGCGCTGCTGAAGATCCTCGAGGGCACCGTCGCCAACGTGCCGCCCCAGGGCGGCCGCAAGCATCCCCACCAGGATTTCATCCAGATCAACACCACCAACATCCTGTTCATCTGCGGCGGGGCGTTCGACGGCCTCGAGAAGATCATCGAGCACCGTCTGGGCAAGCGCGTCATCGGCTTCAACAGCAAGCCTCGTGGGACGCGGACCAAGGAGACCACCAAGATGCTCCGCGAGCTGCAGGCACAGGATCTGTTGAAGTACGGCCTCATCCCCGAGTTCGTCGGCCGGCTTCCGATCACCGTCGCCCTGGACTACCTCGACGAAGAGGACATCATCCGCATTCTCACCGAGCCCAAGAACGCGTTTGTCAAGCAGTACCAGAAGTTCTTCGCGCTCGACGACGTCGAGCTGGTGTTCCACGAGGGAGCGCTGCGTGCCATCGCCGAACGCGCCCTGGCGCGCGGCACGGGTGCTCGCGGTCTCAAGTCGATCATCGAGGACGTCCTGCTCAACAGCATGTTCGAGGTGCCGAGCCGGCCGGACATCAAGCGCTGCGTGATCACCGAGCAGGCCATTCTTGAAGGGGTGGAACCGCTGCTCCTCACCGAGGAGCCCAAGCGGCGCGTCGGTGCAACCGAGGAGGCGGCGCAGGGGCGTACGGCCTGAGGGTGAGTCGCCGGGCCATCATTCTGGCTGCGGCGGCTGTGGGGGTGTTCTTTGCGGTGACGCTCATCACGCTGACGCACGTCATCACCAATGGCGCATCAGGCTGCACGGTTGCGGTCCCGGCACCGAGCCTGCCCGCGTCGCTGCGAGCCCTCGGCGGTTTCGACCAGTCGTATGACGCCGGCAACCTCCAGCAGCTGGCGCAGGTGGGCCAGAACGCTGCGGCCGTGGTGAGCCCGAACCTCGACGGCGCCACCCCCCTGGAACCTGTGCGCGTGATCGCGGCCAGCGCCGGCCAACCCGCAGCGGTTGTGGTGCCGCTCGCCGCCCCGGCAACGACGGGGAGCAGCACACGATTGGTCGGACTCATCTCCTTCTACGTCGGCTGCAGCGGCCGGGCGTACTTCGGATCGGTCACCCAGATCTCGGCACCGGGTCCGGCGGCCCCGGTCAGCTTCCCCGCGGTGGGGCAGAGCGCGGCGGCGCTGCAGCTCTCCACCTCGACCCCACAACTCGTCTACACCGGCTCGCCGTTCACGCCCGAATGGCGCAACGCGCAATCCGGCGCGACGATCCCGGCGGGCGAGTAACACCCGGTCGGCCCATATACTCAATCGCCCAATGGAAAAACATTTCGACTGGTCCAGCGTGGAGCCGAAGTGGCGCGAGCGGTGGACCGAGCTCGGAGTCGGACATGCCGATGTCACAAGCACCAAACCGGCATATGTCATCGCGCTCCCACCACCGAACATCACCGGTGCGCTGCACATGGGACATGCATCGACGTTCTCCATCCAGGACACCGTGTGTCGCGAGCGGCGCATGCGCGGTTATGAGGTCGAATGGGCTCCAGGGACTGACCACGCGGCGATTGCCACCCAGAACGTCATCGAGCGTCAACTCGCTGAGGAGGGCCTGACCAAGGAGGAGTTGGGCAGGGCTGCGTTTCAGTCGCGCGTCGACGCCTGGTACGAGGAATACGGCGGACGCATCCTCGAACAGATGCGACGGATGGGATACACATGCGACTGGGAGCGTTTGCGTTTCACGCTCGACGAACAATACGTGCACGCCATCCGGCTGGTGTTCAAGACGCTCTTCGACGAGGGGCTCGTCTATCGCGGTCCACGAATCGTCAACTGGTGTCCCTACTGCCGATCGGCGATCAGCGACGAGGAGATCGACTGGCAGGTGCAGACCGACACGCTCTACTACCTCAAGTATCCGGTCGAGGGTGGCCAGAGCATCACGGTCGCGACGGTGCGGCCCGAGACGATGCTCGGTGACACGGGGGTTGCGGTCGCGCCCGGCGACTCGCGCTACGCGTCGCTCATCGGCAAGCACGTGACGCTGCCGCTTACCTGGCGCGTGGTGCCGATCATTGCCGATCAGGCGGTGCGACCGGAATTCGGCACCGGCGCGCTCAAGGTGACGCCGGGCCACGACCCGACCGACTATGAGATCGGGGCGCGTCATTCTCTGCCCATCGTCAATGTGATCGCTCTCGATGGAACCATGGACGTGCCGTCGCTGCCCCAATTTCATGGCATGCCGGTCGAGGCGGCGCGCACGGCAGTGGCCGATGCGCTGCGCGCGCTGGGTGTGCTCGTCAAGGAGGAGCCGTACGCGCACGATGTCGGTCACTGCGACCGCAGCGGCACCGTGCTCGAGCCACTGGTCAGCGAGCAATGGTGGGTGCGCATGGCATCGCTCGCCGCTCCGGGGATCGGCGCCGTGGAAAGTGGCGAGATCACGTTCCATCCCGCTCGATACACCGATGTGTACCTGCACTGGATGCGGAATATCAAGGACTGGTGCATCAGCAGGCAGATCTGGTTGGGGCACGCCATTCCGGTGTCGACGTGTGGCAACGGACATCGCTTCGCGTGGATCGACCCGCCGACCAGGTGCCCGGACTGCGGCGACACCTCCCTCACCGACGATCCCGACGTGCTCGACACCTGGTTCAGCAGTGGTCTCTGGCCGTTTGCGATCTTCGGTTGGCCGGAGCAGACACCGGATCTCGAGAAGTTCTACCCGACCGACCTGCTGGTCACTGGGCGCGACATCATCTTTCTCTGGGTTGCGCGAATGATCATGAACGGCATCAAGTTCACCGGTCGCAATCCCTTCACCGACGTGCTGATCACGAGCACCATCCAGGCGACTGATGGATCCCGCATGAGCAAGTCGAAGGGCAACACGGTTGACCCGCTCGACCTCGCCGACAAATACGGCGCCGACGCGGTCCGCGCGTGGGCCGCGGCGGTGTCGACCAGCGTGCAGGACATGCGTTTCGACGAGGATCGGATCGCTTCGTACCAGCGGTTTGCCAACAAGCTGTGGCAGGTGACCAGCGGATTCCTCGTCGCCAAGGTCGGCAACGGGTCGATCGCCGATCTCGACGTTCATCCACCCAAGCCTGAAACCCTGCGTCCCGAGGATCGCTGGATGCTCGCCGAGCTTGCCGCAGCGGTGCGCGCGTGCGACTCCGGGTTCGCTGCGTATCGATTCCACGAGGCGGTCGACGCGCTGTACGACACCACCTGGCATTCGTTCTGCGACTGGTACGTCGAGATCATCAAGTTTCGCCTCGCCGACGCCGGCGACCACGAGTCACGTCGCGCTGCGGTCTGGACGGCGGTCACGACACTGGACGTGCTGCTCCGCCTGCTCCATCCGTTCATGCCTTTTGTGACCGAGGAGTGCGCGCAGCAGCTGCCCAACGCCGAGCCCACGCTGCAGCATCGGTCCTGGCCGGACCAGGATCCGCTCTGGAGCGAGGCCGCAACCACCTCAGCTCATCACGAGATCGCCGAGGCGATCGAGCTGGTGAAGCGCATCAGGGCGCTGGGACACGGCCACAAGGTTCCGCGCGGCGCCCGCGATCGGATTCGTATCACCGTCCGCGATGGCGAAGGCCGGGGCATCAACAAGCACGTCAGCCGCCTCATCGGCGGCTTGGTCCCGGCGACGGTTGTCGACAGCCACGAGCGCGGCGTCGATCCAGCCGTCGTGGTTTCGGGTAGGCTCCACGCCGAGGTGGTGATCGCCGACACCGCCGCCGACGCCAGTGCGACAGCACGTCAGATCGGCCTGCTCGAGGCAAACGTGTCACGGCTTCAGGCTCAGCTCGCGAACCCGGCGTTCGTGAACGGGGCACCCGCCCGGGTCGTGGATGAGGCGCGCCGGCGACTCGCCGAAGCCACCGCGCAGCTCGACCTGCTGCGCCGCGGCCGGTTAGGAGGATCCGCCGATGCTGCTGGTTGACGTGGGGGCGCTGCTCACCGGAGCGCTGGTCGTGGTCATCGCGTACCTGGTCGTGCTCTGGCTCGCTCTGGCCTTCTACGTGGTTCGCGACGCTCGCCGGCGCACCACGTCGCCGGGATTCACGCTGTTCGCGATGCTGCTCGGCTTCGTGCCGCCGTTTCTCGGTGCCCTGATCTATTTCATGGTGCGGCCGCCGCACACCATGGAGCAGGTGCGATCGCTTGCCATTGAGGAGCAGGTGCTGCTCGAGCCGCCGATCGAGGGTGTGCCCACGCGGCCCTGCCCAACCTGCGGCCGCGAGATCGAACAGGAGTTCATCCTGTGTCCGTACTGCCGCACCCAGTTCGCGCGGCGTTGCGCAGGGTGCGATCGCAGCCTGCGGCTGGGCTGGGAGGTCTGTCCGTACTGCGCCACCGAGGTCGGAGCGCCGGCGCTGGCCCGTACTGGGAGGTAGCGTCACGATGCTGGGCGGTGGGCTCCAGCTGGCGCTCATACCCGCGCCGCTGATCGCGGCGGCGATCGTCGTCTTCGCGCTCTCGCTGCGCCAGGCCACCCTTGCTCGACTGGTTGCCGGAGCGGGCATTGCGGCGACGGTCGGTTTGCTCGCCGTGGAAGCCGCCTTTCTCAATGGCAGCGGGCGCATCGAGACGTCGCTCGGGATGCCGGTTGCCGGTATCGCCTATCTGCTCAGGCTCGATCTGCCCGGCGCCACGCTCGGGCTTGCCGCGTCAGTTGCCGGCCTCCTGATTCTGCTCGAGCGCGAGCGCCAAACCCGCGAGGTGAGCGCGCTGCTCGTCTGCGTCGCCGGCACGCTGGTGGCGGCTCTCGCCGGCAACGTCGTGATGCTTGCCGGCGGTGTCGAGATCGCGGGTGTGGGCACGCTGCTGATGACCAGCGCAACCAGGGGTCGGCCAGGCCGTGGCGGGCTCGTCGCCATCAGCCTCGAGCACCTCGCATCCCTCGGCCTGGTTGTCGCCGGGGTGCAGCTCCTGAGCACCGCGGGCACAACCGACTTCGCGGTCATTCCGGCTGGAGCCTTGGGCGCGACCGTTGCCGGGCCGTGGGCCGCCGCCGGCGTCATGCGCCTCCTGTCACCCGCATTTGTTCCGATTCGGGGCAGCCGGGTCCCGACCGCGGCCTGGGCGACGACCGGCGCGATCCCGTGCGGCGCGGTCGTGCTACTCCGCCTGCGTGAGGCCGCTGCGGGTCCGCTCCCGGAAAGCATCACCATCGCACTGGCGGCTGTTGGGGGAGTTGGCGCGCTCCTGGCGATGTGCATCGCCCTTCGAAGATCGGACGTGCCGGTCATCACGGGCAGGGCGCTCTGCATCATCGCCGCCGCGCCCGTGGTTGCGCTGACCGGTATCGCCGGCGCAGCCGCGGGCGCCGCCGTCGCCGCCGGCATTGGTGCGGTGATGCTGGCCACCGCGCTCACGCCGGCGTGGGAGCACATCTCGCGCGGTCGCGGCGGGGCCGCCCTCGCTGCCTTTTCGCTTGGTGCCGCCGGGTCGCTGCCGATCGGGTTCGGGATCACGGCATTGATCCTTGAACTGTCCGCGACGGTCTCGATCGGCCGGCCCGGGGCCGCGCTCCTTGGAGCGCTCGGATTGGCGGGCGTTCTGGGTGCAGCGGCGGCGATTCAGGCCGGGTCGCGAATCCTGACCTCGCCGGCGGATGCGAAGGCCTCCCGATATCCGTCGGTCCTCGGTGCGGTTGCGGTGGTCGTGTCGCTGTTTGCGGCGGTGCTGCCCGCGACCACCGCGACTTCGGTGCTGACCGCTCTCAGCGCCGGGGGGCTGACCGAGCCGATCGGCGCCGCGGCGATCCGGACCAGCGCCGGCGACTGGTCGGGCGGGTACATCGTCGTCGCCTTCGTCATCGTCGCGGCCGGCGTCTGGGCCCTGGCGACGCTTGCCGGGTGGGCGGTGGTCACCGGGCCGACGTCCCGGGAGCGTGCGCCGGACGCTGCCGCGCGGCCGCTGGGGCTTGGGGTCGCGCGGCGGTTGCGTCCCGCTGCGGTGCGGGGGAGCGCGTGGCTGCACCAGGTCGACGACTGGCTCGTCGTGCAACCCCAGCTGGTGATCGTGCTCGGGGGAGCGATCCTGGCCATCCTGCTACTTCCGCTGATCCACTGATGGGGGTTTCCGCTCCGCTGCTCTCGGCTGCGGGTGTGATCGCCGCGGTGGTCGCGATGATGGTGGACGGCAGGCGAGCGGTGCCGATCGCGGTCGTCCTGCTCGCCGCCGGGCTGGCGCCAACCGCAGCCACCTTCGGGGGCGCACCGGGCGCTGCGGTGCTCGGCACGGCGGCGATCGCGGCCGTGGTCCTGGCGTGGGGCGGATGGCTGGGTGGGAGAGCCCTCCCCTGGCTCTCCGGGCTCAACCCGACCATCCCGGCGTTCGCGCCGTCCGACCGGCTCTTCGGTCCCCGAAGCGCCCGAGCCTTCGGTGCCGCGGTCGCGATTCCCGTCGCCTCATGGGTGAGCTTCAATGTGCCCGTCGGTCAGATCACCGCGGTCGAAGGGCTGCTCTTTCCCATCGCCTACGCCTGGACCTGCGGGGTCATCCGGCTCCTGGTCGCTCGAACGGTTGAGGACCTGCTGGTCGGAGTGGCGATGGTCGGCATCGCAACCGGAACGGCATGGCTGCTCCGGAGCGGCGGCGACTCCTTTCCGGGTGCGGTCCTCGCGTGTGCGGCGGCGCCGACGGCGTCGTTCCTGGCGGGATGGCTCCACGGGCGAAGCTCGCGCCGCGCGAGCCCTCTCGTCGAAGCGGAAGCGTGAACCCGGCCTTCATCGCCGCGGCGTGGCTGGCCCTTGGACTCCTGGCATCGGCCGTCCTCCGGCGTCAGACGGCGAGGCTGGTGGCGATCGTCCCCCTCGCGGGAGCGGGGTTGACCCTGCTGACTGCAAGATCGCAGGCCGCAGCGATTCCGCTGGGTGGCCTGAGTGGGATCGCCGGCCTCGACAGAACCGGCGAGGGGGTTCTCGTCGCGGCCGCACTCTCGCTGGCCCTGGTGCTGCTGCTGCAGCCGTCCATCGACGTGTCGGTGGGGCGGACCATCGGTGTCGTCGGGGCGTCGGCGACCATCGCCATGGCCAGCAGCGATCCGCTCCTGACCGCGCTTGCCCTCACAGCAGCGGTTGCAACCCTGGTCCTCCGCTGGATCGGGCAGTCACCGGGCAGGGCGACGCTCGCCGCCGGGAGGGTGGCCGGCACCGGCACCATGGCGCTGGTAGCCGCATCTCCGTTCCTCCCGCTCACCGGGTTCACCACCGGGGACCGCCCCATCGTCGTTGCGGCACTGCTTGCCGCGGGCGTCGCCGCGCTGCTCGCCGTGTACCCGCTCGGCGGTTGGGCGGCCGGCATCATCGGGTCGCTCAAACCGCTCGACGTCGCACCCTGGCTGGTCCTGCTGGTGCCGGTCGTGCTGATCATCGCCGAGCGAATCCCGGGTGGCGTGCTCGGTGATGGGAGCCCGGTATTCGAGCACGTCCTGCTCGTGGTGGGCCTGGGGAGTGCCGTCTGGGGCGGGATCTGGGCCGCCTGGGGTCCGGGCGCGATGCGCTATGGCCGCGTGTTCATGGCCGACATAGCGCTCTGCATCGCCGCCGTCGAAGGAGCGCCGGTCTCGCCCGCCATGACCGGTGCGCTGATCATCGTGCTGACCCACCTGTGCGTGGCACCGATCCTGCTGCGCCCCGAGTCTGCCGGTCTCCTCTGGCCGCGCCGGGTTGCGTGGGCTCTGCTCAGCGGGGTCCCTCCGTCGTCGACCTTCTGGGGCCGCCTCCTGCTCCTCGAGGCGCTCGCGGCGGGGAACGTCGGGTCGACCATCGCCGCTGTGATCGCGATGGCATCAATCTTCGTCGCTTCAGTCATGGCCTGCTCGGGCCGGGCTCTTCCCGCGCCGGGCCGCGGCTGGCGCGGGCGCCTTCCCGAGCTCGCCGCCTGGCTGCTCCTCGCGGTTGGGATCGCCATCGGCCTCGCCCCGCAGTCCCTCACCCGGTTCGTGTTCGGAGTCTGAACGAGATGGATCCGTTGGGTCTGCTGCTCGAGGTCGTGGCGCTCGCGATCTATCCCGGAGGCCTCTTCCTTGCCGTGATGGCCGTGATCACCTATCGGGGTGCGGGGCTCGCACGCGGGAGCGCCCTCGATGCTCGCGCGCTTGCTGCGATCGCAACGGCGGTCGTGGCGGCCGCGATGGCACCGCTGCCCGGTACCCCGGCGGCGTCGCTGCCGCCTCCAGGCGGGGCGACCCCGAATCTGCTGGCCGCTGTTCTCCTGGTGGTCTGCGCCGGCTCGCTGGTGGCGCCGTCGCCCTGGTCCCGGCGTCGCATCCTGCTGGTGGCCTTCGCCGGATTCTCGCTGGTCCTGCTCGGGCTCCTTGCCACCTCGTTCTCCACCACCGACATCTCCGGACAGACCGGTGGGGTGAACAGCGCGGTGCGCATCCTCGCGGTGTGCGCCGTCCTGGTCGCGCTGCCGATCGTGATCAAGCCCCAGCGCGGCTCGGGATCCGTCGCCGCCCGGGCCGTGGTGGTCGCCGCGTCGCTCGAGGTGACCCTCGCCATCGTGGTCCCGCCCGCCCAGCAGTGGCCGGTGGCCCCGCTCTGGGTGGTCGGGCTCGTCGCCGTAGTCGGGGTCTACGCGCTGCTCCTGCGGCTCGGGCGGGCTGCCACCAGGAGGGAGCACCTCTCGCTGATCGCCGCCTCCTGGCTGTGCTCGGTTGCAGCGTCAGTGACCGCTGTGATTGCGGCGCGGCCATAAATCGTTGTGCGCGAATGCCGACTTCATCAACTCGGCGTCGCATCGCGGTGCTAGCATGGAACGTGAGTTGGCGCGAGATTTCGATGCGGGCGTTGCGCACGTGACCGCCACGTGATTGGGATCGTCCTCGCCTCCCGGTCGCCTCGCCGCCGCGAGCTGCTGACCCGGGCCGGGATCCGCTTCCGGATCATGGAGCCTCCCGAGGACGTCGCTCTCCCTGCCGGCGTCAGCGCGGAGCTGGCCGTGCAGCTGGTCGCGAGGCAGAAGGCCGTCGCCGTCAGCAAGCTCGTTGCCGCAGGGACGTACGTCCTGAGCGCCGACACCATCGTGGTCGGCCCGCGGGGGCCGCTCGGCAAGCCGCGGACCCCGGAGATGGCCCGTGAGATGCTCAACGACCTCCGCGGCAAGCGCCACACGGTGCTTACCGGGGTCTGTGCGATGTGCACTGAGAGCGAGCGGGAAGCGCTCGGCGTGAGCCGTTCCGCAGTCAAATTCTGCGACTTCACCGACGACGCCCTCGACATGTACGTGGCCTCGGGCGAGCCCCTCGATCGCGCGGGAGCGTACGCCATCCAGGGTGGCGGCTCGGACTTCGTCGAGGCGGTCGCCGGGCGGATCGACACCGTCATCGGACTCGATGTCGGGCTGGCGCTGCGCCTGCTCGGAGAGATCGGCTACCCCGATCCGCTGCCTCGCACCACCGACATCATGCTGACGGCGACGCGGCAGCGGCGTCCGCTCGCGCCGCTTCGCACGGCTACCAGGGTCTGACCGTTTCGGGGAGCGGGCGGGTGCGGTCACTGGCTTCGCACCTCACGGGCATCCTTGCAATCTCGATCCTCGCACCGATCGCGCTCGTGGTCACGGCGTGCAGCGCCGAGGCGGCGCAGCTCTCGGTGACCATCAGCTCCACCTTCGGAGCGTCGTACACGCCGGGCACCACCGATGCCGACTTCTCGGTCACGGTGCAAAACCTCGGTCCGGGCAATGCATCGGGAGTGGTGGTCCACGCTGTGATGCCCACGTCGTTTCAGTACGCGGTGACCAACTCGATCACCAGCAATGGCGCCGCCCGCACCACACCGGAGGACGCCCAGGTCGGCGTGACCAACCCGGAATGGGGCGTCTGGTCACTGTCGTCGCCGACATCACCGAACGGCACGACCGACTACGCGTCCGTGACCATCAACTTCGGGGTCAACATCACCGCGCAGCCGAACACTTACTCGCTCGCCGCCCAGGTGGTCGACGACAGTCTCACCGACACGGTGCAGAGCCATCCCATTCAGGTTGCTGTCAACGAGGCACCACGGCTCGGTCTGGCGGCCTCGGTCGGGCCGTCGTCGGTGCACCCGGATGGTCAGGTCACCTACCGGGTCACGGTGACCAACAAGGGCACCGGAATCGCTCCCACCGTCGACGTCCTCGTAACCCTGCCACCGGTCCTCCAGTACCAGTCGACGATCATGCCGTTCGGAGGAAACACATCGGTTGAGACGCTGATCTCGCCGGTCAAGGGCGCATACCTGGTCTTCTACGGCGGTTTCGAGATACCACCGCAAACGTCGCTCGGACCCGGGACGCTCACCATTGAGTTCATCGCGCAGTGCATCCCCATGCCGGGGAAGGGCGTGTTCGCCATTCAGGTCGCAGTCACCGATGCATCCCGCGACCATGTCAGCCTCGCCAACGCGGCGCCGCTCAACGTGTTCAGCTCGTAGCGTCGTCGCGATCGCGCGAAGGCCTGGGACCCCGCGCACGTGGTAACCTCGCGTATCGCGCCCGGTAACAGCCGGCGTTCCTCAGCGGAGTGAACCCGCTCCCGGCGAGAGAGGCAGATGTACGCAATCCTTCAACACGGCGGTCATCAGTACCGTGTCGCTTCCGGCGACCGGATCCTTGTCGATCGCATCCCGGTCGAGGTCGGGTCGACTGTGACCCTCGAGTCGGTCCTGCTCCTCGGTGACGGCGCGGAGACCGACGTGGCCAAGGGATCGCCGGTCGAGGCATCGGTCACCGCGACTGTGATCGCGCACCGGCGCGGCCGCAAGATCCGCGTTTTCACCTACAAGCCCAAGAAGCGCCATCGGCGCACCCTCGGCTATCGCAGCCAGCTGACCGAGCTGCTCATCGAGGAGGTCGGTCGGGGCAAGGCCGCGGCAAAACCGAAGGCAGCCGCCCCGAAGCGTGCCGCCACACCGAAGGCAGCCGCCAAAACCGAAGCGAGCGGGGCAACTGCGACACTCGTCGAGCCGGCGGCCATCGAGGCGGAAGTCGAGGCCGAGGTCGAGGCCGCCGAGGTCGAGTTCGCCGTTGCCGAGCTTGCCGTTGAAGACGCGGTGGCTGCGATGGTTGAGGAATCCGAGACCCCGGCACCCGCGGCAAAACCGGCTACTCCGAAGCGCGCGAGGACACCCAAGCCAAAGAAGGAACCAGGCGATGGCGCATAAGAACGGCGGCGGGAGCTCCCGCAACGGACGCGATTCGAAGGCGAAGCGCCTCGGTGTGAAGCGTCACACCGGGGAGGTCGTTCTCGCCGGCACCATCCTGGTCCGTCAACGCGGCACCAAGATCCTCGCCGGTGAGCATGTCGGCGTTGGCCGCGACCACACGCTCTTCGCACTGCGCACCGGAACGGTTGCCTACGATCACACCGGCCACGACCGGACCCGCGCCAACGTTCGCGCCATGCCGATCTTCTCTGTCGGCGAGATGATCGAGGAGCCCGACGAGGAGCCGGTCGCAGCGACCGGCTGAGCCACGGCCACTCGCGGCTCGCCCTTCATCGACGAGGTCGACATCGATGTCGCGGCGGGGTCGGGCGGGCGAGGAGCCGTCAGCTTTCGGCGCGAGAAGTACGTCCCCGACGGTGGCCCCGACGGTGGCGATGGTGGCCGCGGTGGCGACGTCCTGGTGGTGGCGGACTCGACGGACACGACGCTCTCAGGTTTCCGCGAACGCCGGTCCTTCATCGCGGAGGACGGTCGCGCCGGCGGTGCCGGCAAGCGCTCCGGTCATCACGGCGCAGATCTAACCCTGCACGTTCCGGTGGGGACCATCGTCCGTGAGAGCGATACCCTGATCGCCGACCTCGACCGGCCCGGAGCGGTGGCACTCGCGGCGCGCGGGGGGCGCGGCGGTCGGGGCAACACCCGGTTCGCCACAGCCACGCGCCAGGCGCCCCGCGCCGGCGAGCTGGGCGATCCCGGAGAGAAGCGCCACCTCCACCTCGAGCTCCGGCTCATCGCGGACATCGGGCTTGTCGGGTTGCCCAACGGTGGCAAGTCGACGCTGCTGGCCGCGCTGACGGGAGCCCACCCGAAGATCGCCTCCTACCCGTTCACGACGCTTCACCCCAATCTCGGTGTCGCCGAGCTGGAGGGCGGGCACACGCTCGTGCTCGCCGACGTGCCCGGTCTCATCGAGGGCGCCAGCCATGGTGCCGGGCTCGGCCTCGAGTTCCTCCGACACCTCGAACGCACCCGCGCGCTCATCCACGTGGTCGATGCGTCGGTGGGTGTTGATGCAGCCCGCGAGGCGCTGGCGACCGTCCGAGCGGAGGTCGAGGCGTACAGCCCGGAGCTGGCCGGACGGCCGTCTGTGGTCGCCTTCAACAAGATCGACCTCCCAGAGGCATCTGCAGCCGCCGACGAGCTGATGGTGGCGTTCCCCGGGTCGTTCAAGATCTCAGCGCAGCGCGGGGACGGATGCAGCGACCTCCTGCTGGCGGCGGCAGAGCTGGCGCAGCGGGTGATTCGGGACGCCCCAGGTCCCGCCCCACCCGGGTTGCACCGTATCTACCGGCCGCGGCCGCGGCGTGTCGTCACCCACGACGTGGTCCGCGAGGGGGACGGATTCCGGGTGGTCGGCGAGCTCGTGGAGCGGATGGTCGGGCGCATCGACCTCGACAACGAGGAGGCGGTGGCGCGTCTCCAGCGCAAGCTCGCCGCCGCCGGCGTCGACGCGGCGCTCGCGGCCGCCGGCTGCCGGGAGGGCGACACGGTGAGGATCGGGGACGCCGAATTCACCTACAGCGACGACGGGCTCTCCTGATGGCGGTCCTGGTGTTCGGCGGTACGTTCGACCCGGTCCACAACGGCCACCTGGCGATCGCCCGCCAGGCGCGTGTCGCAACCGGGGCGGGCGCCGTGTGGTTCGTCCCCGCCGCGATCGCGCCGCTGCGCGACCCACCCCGGGCGACGCCCGAGGAACGGCTCGAGTTGCTCCAAGCAGCCTGCAGCGTTTGGGACGAGCCCGGTATGGCGGTGCTCGACCTCGCGATCCGCCGCGGTGGGGTCTCGTACACCGCCGACGTCATGGACGCGCTGCGGTCCGAGTTTCCGGACCGGGATCTCTCGATCCTGATCGGCGCCGACGCGGCGCGAACCATCGCTCGGTGGCACCGTGCCGGTGATCTGCTCGGCAGGGAGCGATTCGTGATCGCCAACCGCAGCGGGCCGCCGCCTCTGACGCCTGCCGAGGTGGGCCGGCTCGGCTACGCCGCCTCGCGAACCACGCTGCTCACCATCGATTCGCCCGATATCAGCGCCTCCGACGTCCGTGCGCGGTGCGCGAGGGGCGAGCCGCTCGACGGCCTGGTGCCACCGGTGGTCGCCGCGCTCATCGCGTCGAAAGGGATGTACCTACAGAATCGGGACGATGCATAATGCCAATCGGATGACCTCCACCGATCTGGCCGGCGTCATCGCCGCCGCCGCGACCGACAAGAAGGCGCGTGACGTGGTCATTCTCGACATTCGCGGCAAGACGACCATCGCCGATTATTTCGTTATCTGCGAGGGCGACACCGACCGTCAGGTTCGCGCCATCACTGACAATATCACCGACGTCTGCAAAGCGCAGGGGCTGCGCGCACTGGCCGTCGCGGGCCTCAAAGACGCGTCCTGGGCATGCGCCGATTTCGACTCGGTGATCGCGCACGTCTTCCTTCCGGGTGAGCGGACGTTCTACGACCTCGAGGGTCTGTGGGGCGATCCCGCCGGCGAGCGCGCGGTCTGAAACGCCGCTGAGCGGTCGCGCCTATCCGGCGAGTTGCGGCAGTGGGTGCATGATCGCGGCCGCCAGGTTGATCAACGCGAAGAGCAGTGCGACGGCACTGAAGGCAATCGCGCCCCAGAGCACAATCTTCTCGGCGATCCGGTGATCGCGGCCACCGATCGACATGATCGGTGGGAGGACGCAGCCCAGCAGCGCGCCACAGGCAAGCCCGCCAATGTGTGCATAGTTGTTGATGTCGAGCGACGGCCCAAACACGAACGTCAGCACGACGTTGAGCACGATGACCGTCACCGCGTAGTTGCGCACGGTGTGCGTGATCCCGACCGGAACGTTCTTCCCCTGCACCCTTCCGACCATGAGGAGCAGGCCGATCAGACCGGCGATCCCACCTGATGCACCAACGGAAAGGCTGTCGGGCGTGATGCCCGGGAAGGTGGGTGCGAAGGTGCTCACCGCCACCCAGAGGAGGCCGCCACCGATGGCGGTGATCAGGAACGCTCCAAGCAGGACAAGCCGACCGTACAGCTGCTCCACCAGCCTGCCGATGAAGAGCATGGCGATGCTGTTGAAGAGGACGTGGTACACGTTGCTGGGGTCATGCAGGAATGCACTGCTGACGAGGCGCCACCACGTCACGTCGCACGCCGGGCTTGGGCCGAAGGCCGGATAGAACGCTCCGTTGGGGAGCGCCCCCCCTGAGCAGAGGACGATGACGGGTGGTTGCGCTGGGAGCGAGGAGGCGGCGTACTCGAGCAACCAGATCGCCACGAAGATCGCGATCAGCGCGTACGTGAGGTAGGGCTGCGCGACCATCGCGCGGCGTACCGGTGCAACGTACCCGCCGGCGACCGCCTGGCGCTCGGCGAGGTCGACGGCGGCGAGAGTCGGTGTCGGTGCCCCGTCGTGCACCGCTCGTGCGCGCGCGCGCAACTCGCCGACGGGCGGCATCCCAGGCGGGATCGGCAGCACCGTGCCCGCGCTCGCGTTGACGGTGTCGACCCAGGCGACGCCGAGCCGCACCGGGTCGCCCGGGGTGGTGGCCGCGGACAGCGTCCCCGCCAGTGGTCCGAGCGCGACCAGGAGGATGTCGCACACCTGCGCACCCTGCTCCTGGATGCGGCTCAGCCCCCATCGCCGCGCGGCATCGCAGCGCGCGGCCAGGTCGGGACCGGCCGCGGCCGGGTCCGCCGGTGGGTCGTAGAACCCGACCAGGGCGGCCCGCGGACCGTTCCACATCGCGGCTGCAAGCACGTAGTGCCCGAGCAACTCTCCAAGCCGGCCGTCGCGCTGGTCGGCGAGCCTGAGCCGGTATCGGGTCACCAGGTCGTAGGCGATCGCCAGGGCGACTGGGTTCGGCCCGGGCGGCGGCGCGGCGTAGGTGGGTGGTGCCGCGTCCGTCACTCGGTTCAGTCTACCGATCGAACCCGCGACGCCCTCGGGCCCGAGGCGTGTTTCGGCTATGGTCTCGCGGTGCCACCGGGCAGGAGCGCCGCGACGATCCAGCCGAAGATGACCCTCGGTGCGCTCTATCGTTGCCTCCTCGACCGGCTGGACGCGCCGCTCGGGCTGCGCGTGGGAATCCACTTCGAGGAGCGGACCTCGATCGTCGTCGAGGACGCCGCGGCGGGGACCGAGGCGACCCGGATCGAGCAGCGGACCTTCGATGCAGATCTGACGCTCCGCGATGGGCAGGTGGCGGGGGCAACGCTGACGGCCGGCGCCGTCGGCGCGGAGACGCTCGTCGTCCGTATTGCGGAATTCGACGGGGCGAGCCGCTACTCGATCGAGGGCGAGGGATTCGGCCTGCTTGGGGTCCGTCCGGATCTGTTCGATCTCGATGGGTTTGGGGCCAGGCTCGACGGCGTCCCGGTGACTGACGCCGTCATCGATCAGGAGACGCCCGACGGATCCGGCCGGATCGTCGTGGATGCCGAGATCGACAGCGAGGCGTTCACGCGGCTGCTGCGAGCTTTCGGAGGCGGTGAGTCGCAGAACCCGGAGCTCCCGCTGCTTTCACACTCTGCGGTGCTCTCCGCCGCGTCCGACGTGACCCTCGACTACTGGTGGTCGCTGCTCGGCCTGGATGAGGTCGATGGGCGGCCGGCGCGCCACAACGTGGTCGTCTGCCACGTGCACGCGTCGCTCGCACCGCTGAGCGCCGACGACGCCGGTGTCGCTCCCATCGTGGCGGACCCTGAGCTACCCATGCTCGACGACCTCGATGCGGTCTGGGAGCGCGCACGGCAGCGGAGGGCCGGAGCGTAGGCGGCTAGAGGATGGGCGGGACGGTGGGCCCTGGAGTCGGGCTGGGTCCGGGCGACGGGCTCGGCGTCGGGTTGGGGTTCGGGGGCGGCGCCTGGTACGGTCCGGCGTAGGTGCAGGTCTGGGTGGGGAGCGGGACCGGCCCGTAGTAGGTGCAGTTGCTCGACGCGCCGGGCTGGGTGCCGGGGAGATAGAAGTTGGCGTCATCGCCGGGGCCGCCGCCAGTCCCGACGACGATGTCGGCGGGCTGCTTGTACCAGGTATCCGGAACGCCCTTGAGCGCGGCGGACATGTACTTGTTCCAGATGGGAGCAGCTCCGCTGTATCCGGACACGACACCGTCGAGGTGGCCGCAGTCCGGGATACCGGGATGGAGCGGCTTCAAACCGTAGTGCGCGAGGTCACGCGGGCTGAATGGATACGAGTTGTCCACCTCTCCGGCTTCGATGATGTTTCCTCTCGCAATCTGATTCTTCATGTAGGTGTAATCCTTCGGCTGGAGACAGCTGCGCTGGGCGTTCCCGACCCAGACGGCGGTGAGAAGGTTTGGTGTCCAGCCGACAGTCAGGTTGTCCATGAAGAAGTCTGCGGTACCGGTCTTGGCGCTCACGCGGCGAGGATTCAGGGTCAGATATCCGTTGCGTCCGAATTCCCTGGTGCGGTTATTGTCGTTGCTGGTGATCTCATCCATGATGTACGCGACGTTGGCGGGGATCACCTGGTGTCCGGCAGCCGTTGGGTTGTACGTCCAGACGATCTGCCCGGTCGCCTGGGCCGTGATGCTGGTCACCGGCATGGGGTTGTGCTGGACTCCGAGGTCGCCGAGCGTCGCGGCGCCATCGGCGAGGTCGAGCAGGGTGATGCCACACGTGAGCGATCCGAGCGTCGCCGCCCACTGGGTCAGTGTCGGCCAGTTCACGTACGACCTGCCGTTGAAGCTGCAGTTCTGATTGAGCGAGGTCACGCCCATGGCCAGCTCGGTGTTCGCGATGTACTGCGTGCCGGTGGCGTACTCGGTCTTGACCGCGGGAATGTTGAACGAGTTACCGAGGCAGAGCTTGAGTTCGCAGACACCATGGGTATGGCGGTCGTCGTCGTACGGGTTGTAGGCGGGGGCCCCCGGGATGGGAAACGGGTACCTGCTGTCCAGGATCGGCGTGGTCATCGTGAACTTGGTTGAGGCGATGGCCGCGGTATAGGTGAACAGCTTGGTGGTCGACCCCATGTTCAGCTGGACCGCCGCCGCCTCGTTGACCTGGCCGAAGTACGGGTCGGCGTAGTTCCAGGTGCCGACCATGGCGAGGACCTCGCCGTTCTGCGGATCAAGGCTCACCAGCGCGCCGTCGCCCATGTTCTCGGCGATCCGCTCCTTGTTCACCAGGTTGTGGACGGTGGTGTATGCGAGGTCCTGCTTTGCCTGGTCGATGGTGGTGCGGATCTCGAAGCCACCAGGGCTGGCGTACTGCGGGAAGTTCGCGTTCAGATAGGTCTGCAGATAGTCGATGAAGTCGAGGTCGAGGTTGGGTTCCGACTGCGGCTCGTTCCACGCGTGGAAGGTCAGCTTCTCGTTGAACGCCGCGATGCCCTGCGCCTGGGTGATGTAGCCGTTCGCCTGCATCGCCTGCAGGACCGCCTTCTGACGATTCTTCGCGAGAGGATTCACCGTCTCGTTGGTGTCGTGAACCAGCGGGTTGTACGCCGACGGGGACTGCGGGAGGCCGGCGAGCATCGAGGCCTGCGCCAGGTCCAGCTTGCTTGCGGGCTCGAGGAAATAGAGCTGGGCGGCACTGCCGACACCGACGGCGAAGTTGCCGTAGAAGATTCGATTGACGTACATGTCGAGGATCTCGTTCTTGGTGAAGTTCAGCGCGATCTCGTTGCCGAGCACGATCTCCTTGATCTTGTAATCGATGCTCTGGGGTGGATCAGCCCCGCCGTACAGGCTGATCTTGGCCAGCTGCTCGGTGATCGTCGAACCACCCTGGAGCGCCGCGCCGTGGTGGGTGACGTCGGCGACGCCCGACTCGACCAGTCGAGCGAGGTCCCACGAGCCTTCCGTGTAGTAGTTGTGATCCTCGATGGCCACGATCGCCTGCTTGAAGTAGGGCGAGATCGCCGTCAGATCGACGTGAATGTGGCGGTAGCCCTCGTTGTGGAACACGTGGATGAGGCCGCCGGCCGAGTCGAAGACGTCGGTGTCGATCTGCGGCTCCATGTTGGTGATGGTGGCCGCGTCGGGAAGCTGGCCCTTGTAGGCGTTGTACCCCGCGAATACGGCGCCGACCGTTCCGGCTCCGATCGCGGCAACCACGGTGACCCCGATGAGCACGATCCGGAGCGCGCGTCCCCGCTTCTTCGGCGCATGCAGGTGGCGGTAGGCGCTGGCGCGCCGGCGGCGCAGCTCCGCTCGCGCCGCGGCCTCGGCGGCGCCGATGCCCGGATTGGTCGAGCCGTTGGCGCGGAGTGGCGTGTGCGACCCGTTCGGCAGGCCCGCCCGGCGGCGCCGGGCTTCGGGTGTCTGATCGAGGGTCACGCCTGTACCGTCGAATGCATTGGCGAGGTGGTCTCCTGACTCCGCAGCGCTGTGGCGCGCCGGCAGTGCTGTCGGGTTCCTGGGTGAAACGTCATGCCGCCAGCCGGGTTACGCCGGGCGCATCGCCACGGCGAGGATGAACAGGGCGGCGAAGAGCACCACGATGGCTGCCCCGGCGACGAGCGCGCCCGGGCCTTCCTCGATCCAGAAGGGACCCACCCGGCGCCGGCCCGGGGCGCCTTCATCCAGCGGTACCGCCATTGCCCCAACCGTACCAGCAGGGTCCCTGGAACGGTCGTATGACAATCCGTCACGCGTGCCGGAAGGTCAAACCGGCCCATGACACAATCGGACGCCGATGGCAGTGACAGCGCCTGTTTCCGCGCCCGCTTCCAGTCCGATCGCGCTGCCTCCCGCTCCGAGGACCGCCGAGGAGACAGGGCTCCCCTTCAGCTTTGTGTGCGACCTCGTCCTCAAGGTGCTGTATTTCAACGGCAGCATGCTGGGTCGCGACATCGCGAATCACCTCTGCCTGCCCTTCTCGTTCATCGACGCGACCTCGCGGTTTCTTGCCGACGAGGGCTACTGCTCCTCGACCGGAGTGCATACCGCGACCCTCGATCCCGGGGAGCCGATCAACGCCGGTATGCAGCACATGATCTCGACCACCGGCAGGCAGCGCGCCCGCGAACTGCTCGAGATCAATCAGTACGCCGGTCCCGCCCCGGTGCCGATCAGCGATTACACGGCGATGGCCGAGCGCCAGTCCCACGTCGACGGACAGGTCAACCGCGCGCGTCTCCACGATGCCTTCAGCCACCTCGTGCTCTCCGAGGTCGTGCTCGACCACCTTGGACCCGCGCTGAGCGCGCGCCAGGCGGTGTTCCTCTACGGGCCGCCCGGCAACGGCAAGACGACCATCGCCGAGGCGGCGGCGTCGCTGCTCGGGGCGCCGATGTTCATCCCCCGGGCGCTCTACGTCCATGGTGAGGTGATCCGGTTCTACGACCCGATCCATCACGATCCCATCGACCGCGAGCTGCCGCCCCACGACCGCCGCTGGCAGCTCGCCAAGCGGCCAGCCGTCAAGGTCGGTGGCGAGCTCACCCCGCGGATGCTCGAACTCGGGTTCGACCACACCCTCGGCTTCTACGAGGCGTCGATGCAGCTCAAGGCCAACGGCGGGCTCTTCCTGATCGACGACTTCGGCCGCCAGCAGAACATGTCGCCGCGTGACCTGCTCAACCGGCTGATCGTCCCGCTGGAGAAGAAGGTCGACTACCTCAACATCCCCCGAGCCGGATCGAGCATCCCGGTGCCGTTCACCTGCATGGTGATGCTCTCGACCAACCTGCGCCCGCAGAACCTCATGGACGAGGCGTTCCTGCGCCGGGTGCGATTCAAGGTGCATGTCCCCGATCCAACCGTGGACGAGTACAAGGAGATCTGGCGTCGCAACTGCGTCGACAACAACCTGCGCATGGACGAGGGGCTCATCGACCGTCTCCTCGAGAAGCACTACCACGCGAAGGGTCGCCCCTTGCATGGCACCCACCCCAGGGACCTGCTCAACCACGTGATCCACGCTGCGCTGTACCTCGGCCATCCGGTCGAGCTCAACAGCGAACTGCTCGAACTCGCCTGCGAGACCTATTTCGTCGACTCCGACGAGTAGGGGCCTCGCGGCACCGCGCGGTGCAGAGACGCGAGAATGAGAGCGGAGCGTTGAGATGCCGAAGACCCATTCGTACGCGCTGACCGTGACCTGGACCGGCAATACGGGCACGGGCACCAGCGGCTACCAGGCGTTCGAGCGCTCCCACGACGTCACCATCGTCGGCAAGCCGACGATTCCCGGGAGCGCCGACCCGGCGTTTCGGGGCGCACCTGAGCGCTGGAATCCTGAGGAGCTGCTGGTCGCGTCGCTCTCGCAATGCCACATGCTCTGGTACCTCGTGCTCTGCGCCAAGGAGGGGATCGTGGTCACCGACTACGTGGACCACGCGTCCGGGACACTGGTGGAAACGCCGGACGGCGGCGGTCACTTCGAGGAGGTGTTGCTGCATCCCCACGTGACCATCGCGACGCCGGACAAAGCCGACCGCGCGATGGCGCTGCACGAGCGCGCGCACGACCTGTGCTACGTCGCCAACTCGGTGAACTTCGCGGTGCGCACCGAGCCGACGGTGGTCAGCGCTGCAGAGGTCGCCTAGACCTGCCTGCTCTGCGTAACCCGCGCTCGCGGGTCGCGTCCCGTAAACGCCACGAAGCGCTCCCAGTCGCTGGCGCCGGGAGGCGGCGGTACCTCGGCGCCGAAGGGGGCACCGGGACCCACCATGTCTCGGAACTCCTGCTTGATGAAGGCGTGCGCCCCACTCAGCGCCGGCGCGGCGACGGTGGTGGCGAGTCGATCGAGCTGTCCAGTGGCCCGAGCGAGGTCCCACGCGTGGGCGGCCAACTCGAGGAGATACATGTCGATGAGGGCGGTTCCCGTGTACTGCTCGCCCCAGGGCATGGTTGCCGTCGTCACCAGGCGAGTATCGTCCGCCCACCCCGCTGCCGCCTCCTGGGCGGCGCTCCGCAGCCGGTCGGGCGCCTCAGTCAACTCGACGTGCGGCGATGCGTCGCCTGACGGTGGCGCTGTCCCCCGGCCGAGGGCGGCAGCTCGGTGCCCGGCTTCGACGACGTGGTCGATCATCCCCGCTACGTCGTAACCGCGGCAGGGTGTGGAGTTGCGCAATTGGTCGGGGCTTATCCCAGAGACGATCACGGCCGCGTTCTCGTAAGCATCGATGAGGATGCTGCGGCGGTCCGGCACGGCCATGGTGTTAGTCATCGGTGTTTCATCGGGCGGCCCATTGTCGTCCGCCCGGCGCAACGCCCGGCTCTAGCTGGAGACCGGCACCGGCGCCGGTGCGTCGCTTCTGATGATGGAGCCCGCTGGGCGACGCTCGATGATCTGATCGATCATGCCGTAGGCGAGCGCCTGCTCGGCGGTCATGTGGTAATCGCGCTCGATGTCCCGACCGATCTGCTCCGAGTCGCGGCCGGTGTGCCGGTGGTACAGCTCGATGAGCAGCGCTCGCTGGCGGAGGATCTCGCGGGCATGGACGTCGAGGTCGGTCGCCTGTCCCTGCATCCCCTGCGCCCATGGTTGGTGGATGACGATGAGCGAGTTGGGCAGCGCCAATCGCCGTCCGGGCGCGCCCGCTGAGAGGAGCAACGACGCGCCACTCGCCGCCATGCCCAGGCACGTCGTCTCAACGAGAGGACGGACGTACTGCATGGCGTCGTACATCGCCAGCGCTGCGGTCATGGAGCCGCCTGGGCTGTTGACGTACAGATGAACGTCGCGCTCGGGATCCTCGCCTTCCAGGAACAGCAGTTGCGCCGTGACGAGATTGGCAAGATCGTCGTCGATGACCCCACCGACGAAGATGATCCGGTCGCGTAGCAGCCGCGAGTAGATGTCGTACGAACGCTCACCGCGAGTCGTGCTTTCGACGACGGTGGGGACCAGGATCATCGCGAGCCCTCCGCTGTGGGTGGAACGAAGCCGATACGCCGTCGGGTCGGCTCCGCCTGGTTCATGGCGACGAAGGCGCCGAACTGCGCCACCGTCCGGAGCGAGGCGGCATCGAGTCCCGACGTGACTGCGCGCAGCTGGCGGCGGGGGTCGGCGGACCACGCGGGCTCGCTCTGCGGCCATGCTCCGAGCCGGCGTCCGAGGTCGGTATACACGGCCGCGATCGGCACCGCGAGTGCGTACGTGATAGCGATCAGCAGGTCGGCGGAGACATCCTTGAGCCCGCGCTCGACCTCGGAGAGGTACGCCGGCGAGCATCCCGCCTCACCGGCGATCTCGCTCAGCCTCTGCCCCTGGCCCTCGCGGTGGCCGCGAAGGATGGCGCCCAGCTCGCGGCGGATCTCGTCGGCGGATACGCTCAGAGCAGAACTCACAACGCTCAGAGCATATCACCGCACGGCGCGGCCGGGGCACGGCCGACGTGGCGTTGACGGATCGCCGCTATCCTTGCGTCCGATGGCGACGCTGCTTTCCGTCAATGTCGGCCGGATGGCGGCGAGCCGGCACACCGACACGGGTGTCACCGGGATCGACAAACGGCCATCGGCAGAATCGGTCGCGCTGCGCGATCCGGGCCCTGAAACGGGAAGGAGCGGTGTCGCGGGCGACAGCATCGGCGATGCGCGCTCGCATGGCGGCACCGACCAGGCGGTCTACGCCTATGCCCGCGAGGACCTCGATTACTGGCAGGCTGAGCTCGGGCGGCCACTGACCAACGGTGTCTTCGGCGAGAACCTCACCACGTCAGGCCTCGATGTCAACGGGGCGCTCGTCGGCGAGCGCTGGCAGGTGGGCGACGCGTGCGTTGTCGAGGTGACCTCGCCGCGCATCCCGTGCCGGACGTTTGCCGGCTGGCTCGAGGAGCAGCTCTGGGTGAAGCGATTCACCCAACGGGGAGCTCCAGGCGCGTATCTGCGGGTCATTGCTCCGGGTTCGGTGAGCGCGGGTGACGCGATCACGGTGGTCCACCGGCCCCCACACGGCGTCACCATCGCGCTGATGTTTCGAGCCTTGACGACCGATAAGGCGCTGATGCCGCAGCTCGCCGCCGCCGGTGATGCGCTCCCCGAATCCCTTCGGCGGCAACTCGTTCCCTGATCCAGCACCCTCAAGCACGCCTACGAGGGCGGCGTTCGCGTCGCGTTCGCGCGACCGCGGGAAAAGAGGCTGAACTGACGATACGATTCGGGTCGTCCCTTCATGTTCAGACCGCCCCCATACGCCCGCATCGCACTGGTCACATTGGTGGTCGCCATCGCAGCCGGGACGCTGGCCACGACCTCACGTCTCCCGATCGCGCCGTCACGGGTCGCCGCGGCCACGCGTCCCCCGGCTCGCACCGTCCAGCCTCCGTGGTTCCGCATGCATGTGGCGAGCTCAGTGGTCAGCTTCTGGACACCGGAGACGATGCCCGCGGGCGCTCCACCGGTTCGCGGCCGGGCCGGGATCCTGGTGGATATGGACACAGGAGAGATCCTCTGGGAAAGGCAGGCCGACCTCGAGCTCGCGCCCGCGAGCCTGACCAAAGTGCTGACCTCGCTGGTCGCGCTCGAGAATTTCACCCCCGACCAGTTGGTCACCGTCACCGCTGACGCGCTCGGCCAGTCTTCAGCCGACACGCTCATGGGATTGAAGGCGGGCGAGACCCTGTCGATCGAGGAGCTGCTCGACGGCATGCTGCTCCCGAGCGGCGACGACGCCGCGAGCGCGATGGCGGTGGACACAGTGGGTGAAGCACGGTTTGTCGCGGCGATGAATGCGCAGGTGGTGGCACTCGGTCTCGCCGACTCCCATTTCTCGGCGACGGCGGGGCTTGACGACCCGGCGCTCTACTCGTCCGCCTACGACCTCGCGGTCATCGCCGCGTACACGTACCAGCAGTTTCCGCTGTTCGATCAGATCGTCAACACCAGAACCATCAACCTTCCGGCCACCGCGCTCCACCCGGCGTTCCACCTGCACAACCTCGACGCGCTCCTCCAGACCTACCCTGCCGCGGTGGGTATCAAGCCGGGCTGGACCGGCAACGCGGGTGCCTGCCTCATCGGGATGGCGGTCCGCGACGGTCATCACCTTCTGTCCGTGCTGTTGAGCGCCAACTACCCGGCGCGGATCGAGAGCCGGCTCTTCGACTGGGGCTTCGAGCTCGAGGGATTGCCGCCGTTGCTGCCTCCGACTCCGGCACCCAAACCAACGCCGGCGACGTGACCACGGACCGCGACACCGCCGGCGCTGCGGATCGCTTCCGCGAAGCTGTCGGCAACCGCGATGTTGCGGCCATGATCGACACGATGTCTCCGGACGTCGAACTGCACAGTCCGACCACACTGCGGCCGGTCACCGGCCGTGAACGGGTTCGCGCCGTGTTCCACATCCTCAACGATCTCTTCGAGGACTTTGAATACGTCCGCTTCTTCGACGGCGACCTGGCGGTGGAAGACACTGAGATCGTTTCGACTCATGCGCTCATGTTTCGTTGCCGCATCGGTGAGGAGCAGATCGAAGGAGTCGATGTCCTCGACATCGACCGCTCGGACCAGATCGTGCGATTCACCGTGCTCGTTCGGCCGATGTCGGGTCTGCACAGGCTCGCCGATTCCATCGCCGAGCGGATGCGGGTGAGCGGGCCCCCGCAGCGCTGATCCGTCGCGCCGAGCCGACCTATTTGATAACGACGAAGCCGGCGGCCATGTTGCCGTAGTACGGCGCTGAAGCAATGAGCTTCAGGTTCGGAAGTGCGGCGATGCAGTTGAGGTTCCACGGGTAGAACTGGACGGCGATATCCAGTGCGCCGACGAAGACTGCATCGGTGTTCGCCTGCACGATCGCCGCTGCGGCACCGGCGGGGTCGGTGCACGCCTTGCTGAGCGCGACATCGAGGGGCGTGTCGAGCGTTCCCCAGGCGAAACCGTTCGGAACCAGGGGGGTCAGGGTCGTGAGCGCCCCGATCCACATGCCCGCATCATCTCCACCGTCACTCATGACGATCGCACCCCTCGGGAGGACCTGCTCCATACGGTGTAACACGGTCACGTCGGCGGGAGAGACGAGCGAGCGTGTGTTGATCTCGTTTCTGTACACACCGAGCTCAGACGCGGCGCCCACCACGAGGCTGAGTATTGCCAACGCCGCGAGAGCCGCGCCACCGCCATCCAGACGTTGGGTGATGCTCCCCAGTCGCTGATGGATCAGGCGGGGAACATCGACGCGGCGCGCGAACATCACCCAGGCGACGATGACTGCGATCGCCGCCAACGCCACGATCGGGAGCCACGGGCGCAGCTGGGACAGGCGGTTGAAGGCTCCGAGCGGATAGAGGAAGATCGTGTCCGTGCTGATCACATAGCTCCACAGCCTTCCGAGTGGATGATGCAGCAGCAGCGCGATGGCGACCACTGCCACCGCCGCGACTGATGACGCCGCCCAGAGCCGGGCGTTGCGCGACAGCAGCCGCATCACGTCAGCGAGAGACAGAAGACCGAAGCTCACCACGAGTGGGATGAGCCAGTATTGGATGCCCAGGATGCGGTCGGTGTCGCCCCACGGGTAGACCAGACGCCAGAACCAGCTGAAGCGGTGCAGGAACAGATCGTCGACCATCATCACGACCAGAAGTGCCTGCGCCACGAGCACCCACAGCAGCTTGCGACGGATGATCAACCCGATCACGCCGATGACGTACAGCCCGAGAGCAACCGGACTCGCCAGGTCGGTCTCGGCGATCATCAGCAGGATGTGATGGAACTTCACAGGCATGCTCGCGGTCGCGACGACCACCGGTGAGGGTTGCACCCGAGACGGCGGCGGCACGTGCGGAAGCCGCGTCAACACTGTCACCAGTGCAGCACCGAGCAGCGTCGCCCCCACAACGAGTGCTATCCGAGTTATCGCGAGGCGCGGTTTCGCGCGCAGCCCGGTGAACACCGCCGCCGCGTACAGCCCGCATCCCACGACCAGCGCCGTCACCAGCTCAAGACCGTGGATCACCCAGATCGAAGCAGCGATCCCGACGATGAGCACCGCATTCTCGAGCGTCCTCCTTCCGCGAATAACGCGCAGTGAGGCGACGATGAACGGAACGATGAGAGTCGAGTCGACGACCTCGGGGAAACGCCCGATGATCGCCTGATCGGACGGGAACGCGAGGCCGAGTGCGAACAGGGGAGCGATCGTGGTGAGCACGACCGAACCCGTCGTCTCGAATATCAGGAATGCCAGGGACAGCGGCATCAGCACCAGAGTCATCGCGATCACCGGTCCCATCGCATCCGACGGTGAGGGCGCCCCAAGCCACGACACGACGGCGCTCATTGCTTCGAATCCCGGTCGTGGTCGAACAAACTGGGTGGCCTCGAGGGGGATGGGGATCAGCGGGAGCACGTTGTGGGATCGGGCAATCGCGGTTGCGAGCCCGGCGTGCGTCGGGGAGTCCCAGTCGGGCGGGAGGAGCTGGCCGTGCAGGGCCCAGACGAAGATGGCTGCGCCGACGGCGCCGGCGAGCAGCGCCGGGATCGGCAACCACCACGGTGCGGCGTCCGGAGCGTCCACATCGCTCGTTCGCCACCGGATGACCGCAGCCACCCCGAGCACGACGAGGACCGGAAGGATCGTGAGCGGCTCGAAGGGGATGTGCACGTCGTGCATCGCGAGGCCGGCAACCCCGATGAATCCGGCGGAAAGGCCGGGCGCCATGGCGAGGCGCTGCCACGCGCGCCATCCGGGAGCGAGCAGCGTCGCCAGAGCGAATCCCGGGAGCAGGGCGGCGACCACCACCCCGGGAAGGGATTGTGCGAAAACGTGCAGTGGCAAGCCGGGCGGACTCAGCGGCCCTTGAGCGTAGCCACTGCGAACAGCGTGCGCGCGATGATCAGGAGATCCAGCGCCACGGACTGATGCTTGATGTAGTAGAGGTCGTACGAGAGTTTCACGGTAGAACCGTCGACGCCGCTGCCGTATCCGTAGTTCACCTGAGCCCAGCCGGTGAGTCCCGGTCGCACCGAAAGCCTCGTGTTGTAGTAGGGGATGCTCTCGCGCAGTTCGTTGACGTACCGGAACTGCTCCGGTCTCGGCCCGACCACGCTCATGTCGCCGCGGAGGATGTTCCACGCCTGCGGCAGCTCATCGAGATGAAGGCGGCGGAGCACCTTGCCGACCCGGGTGATGCGCTCGTCGTCCTCGGACGTCCAGTGCAGCGTCTGATCCGGATGCGCTCGCATGGTGCGCAGCTTGAGGATCTCGAAGGGTCGTCCGAAGTGGCCCACCCGATCCTGGCGGTGAAAGATCGGGCCGCGATCCTCGAGCTTGATGGCGACCCATGTGAACGGCAGCAATAGGGCAAGGAACACCAGCCCCAGGAAGCCCGCGACGACGTCGATCAGTCTCTTGAAGACGGCATAGATGCGTGACGTCTCTCCGCGTTGCTGCAACGACAGCAGCCACGTCTGTCGGAGCCGTTCGACCAGCAGTCGACCGGTCAATTCCTCGTAGATGTCCGCAATCGATCGCACCACGAGCCCGAGGTCATAGCAGTCGACGAGGCTTTGAAAGAGGTCGGTTGGCAGATCCTCTTCGGCGCCGAGGACGATCTGATCGGCATCCCGATCTGTCGCCGCCGCGGTGAGCCGGGCTCCGGCGTCCCCATCAGCGGGGTGGATGGTACCGACCACCCGATACAGCCCGGACAGGTGAGGATCGACTTCGGTCCACACCCGGTCGAGCGTCTCCGGGTCGGCGACCAGCATGATCCTGCCCGCAAAGATCGCCTGAGCGAAGACACGCCGGTAGAGCAGGCGCCAGACGAGGACGGTGAGGGCCGCCACCGGCACCCAGATGAGGATGGTCGGTCGGGTTACCCCGTACGGGGCGATGAAGAAGACGACAAGGAGAGCAATCGTTTCAAGCGTGACGGTGGTGGCGACGACCCGAAAGATCGCCCGGGCGCTGACCGCGGCATGCAGATCGTAGGCATCGACGACCAACGCCACCGCGAGCCAGATAGCTGTGACCAGGGCAACGCCGATCCAGGGAATTGTCAGGGCCGCGTGCTGGATCGGACCTGACCTGAGGTTGAACGCGATGATCAGTGACGCTGCGACGAGGATGATGTCGCCGGCCGCGAGCAGCAACTTTCGTTCTGAGGCGAGGATGCCTCGCCTGCCGGCCGCGACAGTGGCGCCCGGAACCTTCTGGGCGATCATCGAGGCTAGCCTACACGGTGATCATGCGAGTGCGCCCCTCGACGATCGCAATTGCTGCCCTCTGCAGCGAGGCATCGTCGCGTTGGTCCAGCGACGATTCTGGGGACTCTCATCCAACCGCCACGATGGTGTCGGCCTGGTTGCTGAAGACCACTGCTCCAAGTTGCAGTACAGCCGGGTTGTCATCGTCGACGTCCCTGTCCCGGCTGTCGATCAGCAGGAAGCGGACCGCATACTTCTGGGTCATGGTGCGCAGTGCGGTGGCGTCGGCATAGCGAAACACCGCGTTGTTCAGCAGCTGGCGGGTGACGAAGTCAGCACCCGCCGGCGTGTCGATGTCGGTGCTGATCTCGTAGCGAGAGGCGTCGTAGCCCTCGATGAAAACCTGCCGATCAGAGAAGGCTGAGTAGTAGTAGTAGCGTCCATCGGTATCTGCCGCATCGAGCCAGTGGTTGCTCACCGCGATTACTGCATCGACCGACGAATGAGTCTGCAACCAATGCAATGCCGCCAGCAGATCCGGCGTCAAGCCGCGAACGCTCGGACCACCCTCGGCGTGTGCGACGGGGATACCGGCCACGATGAGTCCAGCTGTAGGGGCGAGCTCGATCGGTGACGCGAGTGCAGATGCTGCCAGGATCGGGATGAGTCCGAGCCCCAGGACTCCTGATGTGGCGCGCTTGCGCAGCCTCGCGACCAGGAACCAGAGAGTTACGAAAACGATGCCTCCGGCCAGCAACAGCTCGTATCGCGTGATAGCGGCCTGTGACGGATGACGCGCCGGTGACGTCGCAATGACCAGCGCCGCAAGGGCGGCGATCCAGCAGCCCAGCGCGACGATCGCCGCACGTCTCGATATCGGAAGAGTGCTGCCCGCGTCGTACCACGCAAGCCGGAGTCCATCCGCCGCCACGATGCAGCCAGCGACATACCCGGTGTCCTGAAAGTACAGCTCGCTGTAGCCGATCTGGTGGAAGACATTGGCGATGATCGCTCCCGCGCCGAGCATGGCCAGGCACAGCGCGTAGCGACGCAGCCTCCTGCGATGCCGTCGCCGAAGCATGTACAACAGCCCCGCAAGTGGAATCAGCATGCCGGCGAGCCCGGCGGCATAGGCTGCGCCGAGCACCGGTGCGGCAACCAGCCCGGGCAGCGAACTGTGACTTGCATCGACGACGACGACTGTCCGGTCCAGAGACGCAAGCGGGCTGATCCCGGTGAAGGGTGCGCCGCCGCGATAGATGATGAAGAAGGTTGCCAGGAAGATCGTGGCCGCCAGGCCGAGTGTGACCAGGAGCTGCGCTGAGGGCCTGGAGCGGCGCGTGATCAAGGCGAACGCGCCGTAGGCTCCCGTGCCCACGAGCAAGACCGGCAGGACTGTCGCCTTGGCGCCGGAGGCACCAACCATCAGGAGCGCGATCAAGAGCCACGAGCCGATGTCCTTGGGCTTCCGCCATGTCGAAGCCCGCAGACGTTCGGCTATCAGGTAGAGCAGCGCGATGAAGAAGATGAGCCCGAAGGGGAACGTCCAGCTCGACCAGAGATGACTGCTGAAGACGCTGAAGAACGGGGACGCCCCAGCGCTGTCCGTTGTCAGGTCAAGGGGGCCGAGCAGAAAGAACACCGCCATCGCTATCGCACCGGTCGCCGCGGTGCCGGCGAATGCGCGACCGAGCATCAGCAATTGACAACCCACGACGACGATCATCGGCACGAAGTCGAGGCGCAGTGCGATGACCGGGATCGTGACGTGCGTCACCTGGCTGACTGCGGCCATGTGGAAGAAGAGAAACCACTC
>DASZJB010000158.1:0-7864 GCA_035948615.1 Candidatus Dormiibacterota bacterium | reverse complement strand
ACCTCTCTGCCCCCGGTGTGCACGTCGTCTCCCTCAGGGACCCGGGATCGTTCATCGACGATCAATTCGGTGCCACCGCAACCGTCAATGGCCGCTTCTTCCTCGGGAGCGGCACGTCGCAGGCAGCCGCCGTTGTCTCGGGAGCGGCGGCACTCCTGCTCAGCCAGCGACCCGATCTCACGCCTGACCAGGTGAAGGCGCTGCTCGTGGGCCACACCCACTCCATGTACGGCCCCTCCGACCTCAAGGGGAGCGGCGAGCTGAACCTCGCCAATGTGCTCACTGCTCCGACACCGAATGCCACCCAGTCGTGGCCGAGCTCGAACGGCACCGGCAGCCTCGAGGCATCGCGCGGATCCGACCACGTCGTCGATGCAAACGGCAATGCGCTCACCGGCGAGCAGGACATCTTCGGCAACGCGGTTGACACGACTGCGCTCGCAGCCGCCGAGGCGAACGCCTCTGCATGGAACGGCGGAACCTTCAACGGGTCGTCGTGGTCGGGATCATCCTGGTCGGGATCGTCCTGGTCCGGGTCCTCCTGGTCGGGATCGTCCTGGTCCGGGTCCTCCTGGTCGGGCTCGTCGTGGTCCGGCTCGTCGTGGTCGGGCTCGTCGTGGTCCGGCTCCTCGTGGTCGGGGGGCTCATGGTCCGGGTCCTCGTGGTCCGGTGGCTCCTGGTCGGGCTCGTCCTGGTCGGGTTCCAGCTGGTCCGAGTACGACTGGAGATAGGTCCGCGACCTTCGCCCGACCGGCGGTCGGCATCGCCCGCGACGTCCGTGCGCGCGCCGCCGATAGCCCTGCTACCGCTTGGCAACAGGGCTGGCACGGCGAGTTCGGCCCGCTCTCATGTCGCGGAGCATCGGGACATGACCAACGAGGTCGATGACCCCGCGTCTGCAGGCGACCCGAGGCATCCCGCTTCGGCTCGCAGGGGACACCGCGTCCACCTCCTGACCGCGCTGCTCGTGGCCACGGCGGTGGTCCTCCTCATCGAGGTCGTGGCCCCCCTTCGCGAGCTCCCGGCACCGCGCGAGATCTCCTGGTGGGCGCTCATCCCACTCTTCTGCGCGGCAGAGGTGTTCGTCGTTCACCTCCAGTTCCGGCGCGACGCCCACTCGTTCTCACTCAGCGAGCTACCCCTGGTGGCCGGGTTCTTCTTCGCGCCACCGCTTGTGGTGGTGCTCTCGATGGTCGCCGGAACCGCACTCGCGCTGTTTTTCCATCGCCGTCAGTCGCCGCTGAAGCTGGCGTTCAACCTGGCGAATTTCACGGTCGCCAACAGCGTGGTCGCGGTGCTGTTCATGCACCTCGTCGACCATCATGACCCCCTGAGTGCGACGAGCTTCCTCGGCGTGCTCGTGGCGATTCTTGCCGGCGGCGTGCTCCAGTCCTTGGTGATCCTTGCGGCGATCTCCTTCTCCGAAGGGCGTATCGACGCGGCCGGCATCGCCGCGACCTTCGGGTTCACCCAGGCGGCAACGGTCGTCAACACCTGCCTTGCGCTGATCGGCGTCCGGATCGTCTGGGAGAACCCCGCGGAGATCTGGCTGCTCGCCATCCCGACGATCGGCGTGTTCATCGCCTACCGGTTCTACGTTGCCGAGCGTGAGAAGCGTGACCAGGTCGACTTTCTCTACCAGTCCAGCAAGGACCTGCAGCGCACCGCGACAGTTGACGATGCCGTGGCCGCATTGCTGAGCAAGTCCTGTGAGGTATTCCGTGCGGAACGCGCGGAGATCACCTTCCTCCCCACCCGCGAACGCGATGCCGTGGTGCGCACCGCTGTCGACAAGGAGCAGACGACACAGTTCCTGACCCCGGTCACGCTCGATGACGCCGAACTGCAGTTCATGAGCCGGCTCCTGCTCGACTCGCCGCTGCTCCTGAGTGCGCACGGCAAGGCCAACGGCGACCCGAACGGGTTCCTCGCGCGCCGCGGGCTCCGCGATGCCATGGCCGTCGTCCTGCGTGGCGAGAACAACATGGTTGGGACCATGCTGATCGCCAACCGCCTCGGCGAGGTCACTGGTTTCGATGACGAGGATCTGCGCCTGCTCGAGATGCTCGCCAATCAGACCGGCGTCATCCTCGAACGCGGAAGGTTGCAGCACTCCCTGTCACAGCTCACCGTGCTCCAGGAGCAGCTGCGCCACGAGGCGTCACACGATCCGCTGACCGGCATGGCCAACCGGCTGCTTTTCGGTTCCCGCGTCGACCAGGCGCTGGCGCAGACGGGGCAGCACGTCGGCGTGCTCTTCATCGACATCGATGACTTCAAGACGGTCAACGACAGCCTCGGCCACGCCGCTGGTGATGAGCTGCTCCGCGCCATCGCCGACCGAATCGGACAATGCCTCCGGCCGGGCGACGTTGCCGCGCGGTTGGGCGGCGACGAATTCGCCGTGCTGCTCATCGGCATCGATGGAGCGGCGACGGCGGTGCGCATCGCCGAGCGGGTCATCGAGGCTCTCCGCGAACCCTTCATCATCGCCAGCGAAGAGGTGCTGACCCACGCGAGCATCGGTATCGCAACCGCGGTCGACACCGGGTGCAACGGCCAAGAGCTGCTCCAGAACGCCGACCTCGCACTGTACACCGCGAAGAGTTCTGGCAAATCGCGCTGGGAGCTGTTCGAGCCTTCGATGTACGCCGCCGTACAGCACCGGCACCGGCTCAAGGCCGACCTTTACCACGCAGTGGAGTCGGTCGAATTCGAGCTGGTGTATCAACCGATCGTGCGCGTCTCGACCTGCTCCATCGTCGCGGCCGAGGCACTGCTTCGCTGGCGTCATCCCACACGCGGAACCGTCCTGCCCGACGACTTCATCAGCCTGGTGGAGGAGACGGGACTGATCACGCAGCTGGGAGCATGGGTGCTGCGCAGCGCGTGCGAGGAGGCGCGCGACTGGCCGTTGATCGACGGCGCCGAACCCGTTGCGGTGAGCGTCAACGTTGCCGTCCGCCAGCTGCGCGAGCCCGACTTCGTCGAGAGCGTGCGCGGCGTCCTCCACGACACCGGACTCGAGGCTCACCGCCTGATCCTCGAGGTGACCGAGGCCGACATCATCTACGACACCGAACCGATCATCGGCTGCCTCAACGCGCTTCGCGACCTCGGCGTGCGCATCGCGCTCGACGACTTCGGGACGGGTCACTCATCACTGAGCCGGCTTCGCGATTTCCCAGTCGACGTGCTCAAGATCGACAGGTCGTTCACCGCCTCACTCTGCGGTCCCACGCAGTCGATCGGCTTCGCACACTCCGTCTTCAACTTCGGCGTCGGTCTCGGCCTCAGCGTCATCGCCGAGGGTGTCGAAACCGAGGAGTGTCTCCGCGAGCTACACGATCTCGGGTGCGAGCTTGCTCAGGGCTACCTCTTCGGACAACCGCTGCCGCCACTGGCGATGCGGCGTCTGCTGGAACACAACGTCGCGGTGCCCACGCCGGCGCCGGCGCCGGCGTTGGCGGATTTACTCGCGACCCCGGCTACTCAGCCCATCTGACGCTCCGCCCGCCGGTGGTGCGTCGACGCCTATTTCGTTCCCGATTCAGGTCCGGTGGCTCACGCTCGTCGCCGCCAACGACGGCATCGGCATGGGAATGCTTGCCGAACGGCGGGGTCGCAGATGGGGGCGGGTCACGCCGGCGAGTTCTCGTATCGCCGGTTCGATTGCAAGTTCCTGAACACGTCCGTACCCGATCACGAGCCCGCCGCCGGCCGCTGGCTTGATGCGGAATGCCGTCAGCGCCGCGACGTTGATTCCGGCGCTCTTGGCGTCCCGAGCGATCGCGCTGTCGTCAACCCCCGCGGGCATGCGCACGACGAGATGCAGTCCCGCAGCGACGCCCTCGACCTTCAGCTCCGGCAGGTGCCTGCTGAGCGCGGCAATCAACCGGTCTCGCCGCCCTCGGTACACGCTGCGGGCGCGCCTGACATGGCGGTCGTAGTCGCCGCGGGACAGGAATTCCGCGAGGGTGAGCTGGTCGAGAGTCGGAGAGAAGTGGTCAAGCAGGCGCTTGGTGCCCTCCACCTCATCGACGAGATGCGCAGGAACCACGAGCCAGCCAAGGCGCAGAGCCGGCGCCAGTGTCTTCGACACCGTTCCGATCTGCACCACGTGCTCCGGAGCAACCCCCTGCAGCGCACGCACAGGTTCGCGGTCGTATCGGAACTCAGCGTCGTAGTCGTCCTCGATGATCAGGCAGTGGTTCGCGCACGCCCAGGCGACCAGGCGGCGCCGTCTCTCGCCGCTCAGCACATAGCCGGTCGGGAACTGATGCGCCGGGGTGACGAGCACAGCGTCAGCATCAAGGCCGTCGACGACCATGCCCTCGTCATCGACCGGCTGCGGGATGACTGCAAGGCTGTTTGCCTGGATGCGCTCACGTGCCGTCGTCTGGGATGGGTCCTCAACAGCGACACGCGAAGCGCCGCGCCGCCGGAGCACGCGCATGAGCAGATCGACGCCCTGGGCTGTCCCCTGGACGATCACGATGTCGGCCGGATCGGCGATGACCCCTCGGGTGCGTCCGAGATGATCTGCAAGCACCTCGCGGAGGACGCGCTCTCCGCGAGCTTCGCGGTAGTCCAGTGTTGCCCACCCATCCCGGCGGGTGACGTGCTGCGCCGCCGCGATCCATCGCTTCAGCGGGAACAGCGATATCTCCGGTCTTGTTGGACTCAGGTTGTAGCGCGGCGGCGGCACCTGTGGGCTGGGTTCGGGGCGCACGAGGTCGCGTCCCTGAACGGCGGCCACAACGGGGGCTTCGCGTTCTCGGGTGAGCAGGAATCCCTGCGCCTGGAGCTGGCCATACGCATCGCTGACGACCCGGCGTGACACACCGAGGTGCTGAGCCAGCGCGCGTGAAGCTGGGAGTCGAACGCCGGCACGCAACGCCCGGCCGACGATCGCCTCGCGCAGTGTCCGTTCCAGAGCCGATCGAAGGGTCTCGCCGGCGCGTCGCTCCAACGACAGCCATCTGGCCTCATCAGACGCCATTGGTTGGATCTTGGCATACCCGCTCGGTGGTGTGAAGCCGTGCGCTTATGGCACCCGAATTTCGCTCGGTGTTGGACTCATGCGACCGGATGCGAGGACGCTCTTTGTGCACGCAGCCCTCGACGAGGCTGCCGCGCTTCTGGCACCCACAAGATCATGTGGGATTGGTCTCATTCTCTGGAGTGAATTCTGGCCGAAGCCTGCAAAAACGCGTGTCGACCTGGCTATTCTCCGACGACATGCCCGTCCGTGCGGAGAAGTGATTAAGGAGGTTCCGATGAGCTTTCGCAGCTTGCTGGCTCGACATACGGGAAGGACGACTCGTCTTCACACCAAACGGATCGGCATGGTTGCGATCGCCGCGGTCGTGGTTGTCGCTTGCGGTACGAGTGCCTCCAGCACACCCCCGGGTGCCGCGCAGAGCAACAACCTCTTCAACCCGAGCAGCTTCAATACCTCGAACATCTCGTGGCTCTCCGCCAACCAGAATGCGAGCGGATCTCCGGTCATGGGGGGCACGCTGCAGATCGAAGGGAGCACCGATCTCTCCGCGGCCGCCGACCCCCAGGGTGAGTACGAGACGATCGGCTTCACGCTCGAGCGAGCGTACGCGCGGCAGCTGCTGTCCTACCCGGCGTCCACCGACCTGACCAAAGCGGAATCGGTGGTTCCCGACGCAGCGGCGAGTATGCCGACAGTCAGCTCCGACGGCCTCACCTACACGTTCACGCTGCGCACCGGCTTGATGTGGAACACGCGCCCACCGCGTCCGGTCACGTCACAGGACTTCGCCCGCGGCATTCTGCGCAACTGCGATCCCACACTGTCGCCGAACGGCAACCCCGGCTACTACATGGCCACGATCGCGGGCTTCAAGGCGTTCTGCACCGCCTTCGAGGCGTCGAGCCCGTCAGAGAGCCCCGCAGCTCGCGCGACGTTCATCAACAACGGCATGAACAGCGTGTCGGGCATCAAGACCCCGGACAGCAACACCATCGTGTTCACGCTCGCCCAGCCGGCAACCGATTTCAACAACATCATCGCGTTGCCCTTCGCCTCGGCAGCACCGGTGGAGTACCTGAAGTACACGCCGCTCGCCCCGGGCAACGTCCTGTACTCGGACGGCCCTTACGCCATCACGACCTACAACGTCGGGCACGAGATCATCCTCACCCGGAATGCGGTGTGGAGCCAGAGCACCGACCAGATCCGCCATCAGTACGTGAACGAGATCGACGTCAAGCTCGACCTCGCCGGCTCCGCAGCCGCGATTGAGGTTCAGCAGGATCTGGCGGCAGGAACGGCAGACCTCGAGTGGAACACCAACGTCCCTCCCGCCGCCATTCACGGTCTCGAATCGCCCACCTGGAATCCGCAGCTCGGGGTGTTTCCGGCTCCGGGCACGACCAACCCGTATTTGGTCTTCAACGTCCAGAGCCCGAACAACGGTGGCGCGCTCGGCAACGTCAAGGTTCGCCAGGCGCTTGAGTACGCCATCGACAAGGTGGCCATCAACAAGATCTACGGTGGCGCGACTCTCAACGAGCCGCTCAATCAGGTGATCGCTCCCGGCGCCGAAGGGTATGTGCCGTTCAACGACTACCCCACGCCGAACAACCAGGGCGACGCCGCCAAGTGCAAGTCGCTGCTGAAGGCGGCCGGGTACCCGAACGGCCTGACCCTCAAGGACTACTACCGCAACAGCGGCAACCACCCGGCCGTGTTCCAGGAGGTGCAGGCCGACTTCGCGAAATGCGGTGTCACCGTGGTTGGCACTCCGATCGCAACCGGATACTACGGCTCGTCGGGGATCGGCGTGACCTCGCCCGACGGCCTCAAGGCCGGCCACTGGGACATCACCGAGCCGGGCTGGGTACCGGACTGGTTCGGCCCGACCAATGGTCGCGCCACCCTCCCGGACATCCTCGACGGCGCGCTCAGCTTCCCCGGTTCCGACTGGGGTGGCTACGACAATCCTGCAGTCGATTCACTGGTGACGCAGGCCGAGTCCGCGACCACGATCGCCGCGGCCGCGAATCTCTGGCACCAGGCCGATGAGCAGGTGATGAAGGACGCGCCATTCATTCCGTTCGAGACATCGCTCACCCCGCTGTTCCACTCGGTCCGGCTGCACAACGCCATCTTCATCCCGTTCAGCGAGTACTACGACATCACTCAGGTCTGGCTCTCGTCATGAGCCTCTCGACGGTTGAGGTCGCATACCCGGAGGTCAGTCCCGAGGAGCCGGCGGCGGGCGGCATCCAGGGACGAACTCCGCTGCGACTGGTCATCGCGCGGCTGCGCACCGACCGCGTGGCGATCGCCTCGATCGTGGTGATCCTGCTGATCGTGCTGCTCGCGATCGGCGCTCCCCTGATCGCGGCCATCACCGGGCACGGCCCCACGGAGACCAACGTCGATACCGGCACCGATGCCAACGGCCAGCCGCTGCCTCCCGGGTCAGCCGGCTACCTGCTCGGCACTGACAACCTCGGTCGCGACATCCTGGTGCGCATCGCGTACGGCGCGCGAATCTCCTTGCTGGTCGGTGTGCTCGCCACCGCCATCGCCACGGTCGTCGGAGTCGTTATCGGACTCTTCGCCGGTTACTACGGCGGCTGGTTCGATTCCGTCCTGGCTCGTTTGATGGACGTGGTGCTGTCCTTCCCGTACGTGATGTTTGCCATCGTCCTGGTTTCTGTCTTCGGACCCAGCTTGCCACTGACGATTCTGGTCATCGCGTTCTTCTCGTTCGCTGCCATCGGCAGGATCGTGCGCGGGCAGGCGCTGTCCCAACGCGAGAAGGAATACGTTGAGGCAGCGCACTCGCTGGGCGCGGGCAATCTGCGCATCATGTTCGTG
>DASZJB010000157.1:0-1758 GCA_035948615.1 Candidatus Dormiibacterota bacterium | reverse complement strand
TGGGCGTGTCGCTGACCAATCTCGACGAGCCCCTGTTTGACGGGGCGGCGGCGACCAAACGCGACCTGATCACCTACCTGGAGGCCGTGGCCGATCGGATCATTCCCGAGCTTGCGGACCGAGCGCTCTCGGTGATCCGTGTGCACCGCGGTCAGGAAGCCTTCATGCAGAAGAACCTGCCCTCGTACACGCCTGCCTGGGTAGAGCGGGTGACGATGTGGGCGGAGTCGTCGAAGCGAGAGGTGACCTACGCGGTCTGCAACGACAAACGCACGCTGCTCTGGTTCGGGAACCAGCGTGCGGTCGAGTATCACCCCTCGCTGATACCGCTGCGCACCCCCGATCACATGACGCATCTCGTGCTCGACATCGATCCCCCGCAGGGAGATGCATTTCGCGAGGCCGTGCGAGCCGCGCGGGTTGTGCGCAAGGTGCTTGTTGATGAAGGCCTGGATGCCGTCATCAAAACCAGCGGAGCGAAAGGCCTGCACATCTTCGTGCCCATCGACGCCAGCGTATCCATCGAGGAGGCTGCGGTCGCGACCCGGGCGATCGCCGCCCGAGCCGAGCGACTCGATCCTGACACGGTCACCACCGCCTTCATGAAGGATGAGCGCGGAGGCAAAGTGTTTCTCGATTCAACCCGCGCTGGCGGCGCAACGGTCGTCGCTGCGTACAGCCCGCGTGTGCGTCCGGGCGCTCCTGTGTCATTTCCACTCGGCTGGGACGAACTCGATGACGTTTCGCCGGCTGACTTCACGGTGCTCACTGCCGTAGGTCGCCTCGGCGATAGCGACAAATGGGCAACCCGAATGCCGCAGCCACAGCGGTTGAGGGCCGAGTTGCTCGAGGAGGGCAGGGCTATCCCGGTCGCTCGCGTCCAGGCCATGCATGAGGGCAAACGCCGGGCGCGCGGCAGCCGCTAGCTATCCATGCTCGAAAAGCGCCGTCGTGATGTAGCGCTCGCCCGTGTCGGGGATGAGCGTGACCACGACGGCGCCTTCAGATTCGGGGCGAGCCGCGATCCGAAGCGCCGCGTGCACAGCCGCGCCGGAAGAGACGCCCGCCACGACGCCCTCCTCTCGCGCCAGGCGCTGCGCGCAGCTGAAGGCCTCCTCGTCGGTGACGACGATGATCTCGTCGAGGATCACGCGATTCAGGATCGGAGGGATGAAGCCGACGCCGATTCCCGGCATCTGGTGCGGCCCGGGCTCGCCGCCAGATAGCAGCGCTGAGCCCGCCGGCTCGACCGCGACCACCCGGATATTCGGATTGCGTTTCTTGAGGGCTTCGCCGACGCCTGTGATGGTTCCGCCGGTCCCAACTGCGCACACGAAGACGTCGATGGCTCGGCCACTGACCTCCCAGAGCTCAACGGCGGTGGTGCGTCGGTGGACCTCCGCGTTCGCGGGGTTGGAGAACTGGTCCAGCATGACCGCGTCGTCGCGGGATGCCACGAGCCGGCGCGCAGCGTCGACGGCGTCACTCATCAGAATCCCGGCGGTGAGGACAACCTCAGCGCCCAGCTGGCGCAGCAGTGCGAGCCGCTCGACGGACATGGTGTCGGGCATCGTGAGCACGAGCCCGTAACCGCGCACGGCGGCAACAAGCGCGAGGCCGATGCCGGTGTTCCCCCCGGTTGGCTCAACGATGGTCATCCCGGAGCGCAGAACCCCGCGCTGCTCCGCATCGTCGATCATCGCCACCGCCACTCGGTCCTTCACGCTGCCGCCCGGGTTTCGATACTCGAGCTTTGCG
>DASZJB010000156.1:0-4943 GCA_035948615.1 Candidatus Dormiibacterota bacterium | reverse complement strand
GCGGGCCTCCGAGTCGAGGATCGGATCACGCTGCTCGTCGACGCCGAAGGCGATGCGCGCCGTGCGGTCGACGCGTATCGCGACTGGCTGCAGGCCGAGACGCTGGCCGTCGCGATCAACGACGAGCGGGGAGACGCGCTCACCGAGTGGGAAGGGGAGCTGGGAGGCGCACGATGCTGGCTGGGCGTACAGCGGTAGCGGCCGGGCGGCGCGCTTCGCGGCGGCGCATCTACACCGTGGTGCTCGGCACCGCGGCGGCGGTCGCCCTCGTCGACCACATCACCAAGTGGGTGGTCGCGTCGAACATACCCCTGGATGGGGAGATCTGGCGCGGCTCGTTCGTGTCCATCGGTCACGTCGAGAACAGCGGTGCCGCGTTCAGCGTGCTGCCTCAACTGCACTGGCTCTATCTCGCCGTCGCGGTGATCGTGAGCCTGTACATCCTGCTCGCCGGCTACCGATACGGCACAACCTGGTACCGGCAGGTGCTGATCGGCATGATCCTCGGGGGCGCGCTGTCCAACGGCGTCGACCGGCTCGTCCAGGGCTCCGTCGTCGACTTCATCGATTTCCACTTCTGGCCGGTGTTCAACGTTGCTGACAGCTGCATCGTCATCGCCATCTTGGTGCTCCTCGTGCTCAGCTTCATCCCGTCGTCAAACTCGCCGACATCGTCCACGTCGTCGGCACCGTCATGAGCTCGGGCGCGCCGGCGGTCGCCACTCCGCGACTCGACCTGTGGCTTGCGGAATCGCGGCGCATCACGCGCCACGCAGCACGAACCCTCATCGACGCCGGCCTGGTGACCGTCGACGGACGCCCGGGGAGGCCCGGGCAGCGCGTGCGCGACAGCGCCAGCGTGGTTGTCACGCCACCGGTCGCCCTCGACGGCGTCGCGGAGTCGCGGCCCGGCTCGACCGACAAGCCGGCCATCGACCTGAGGATCGTCGACGAGGACGCGTGGCTGGCGGTCGTCGACAAGCCGTCAGGGATGGTCGTCCATCCCGCTCCCGGCCATCCCACCGGGACCCTCGCCGACGCGCTCAAGGAGCGGGGGACCACCTGGTCATTGCTCGGTGGTACGGAGCGGGCGGGAATCGTCCACCGCCTCGACCGCGACACCAGCGGCCTGCTGGTGGTTGCGAAGAGCGAGAGCGCGCACCGAAACCTGGCCAGGCAGCTCAGCGATCGCTCGCTCGGTCGCACCTACTGGGCGCTGGTGCACGGCGGCTTCCGCGAGGACACCGGGACCATCGACGCGCCCATCGCCCGTCACCCTCGCGACCGCCGGCGCATGGCGATCGTCGAGGGAGGTCGCGAGGCGATCACCGACTTTCGCGTGCTCGAGCGCCTCAGCGGCGCGACCGTCCTCGAGGTCTCGCTGCGAACCGGGCGCACCCATCAGATCCGTGTCCATCTGGCCTCGATCGGACATCCGATCGTCGGCGACGCCGTCTACGGCCGCCCCGACCCGACCCTCGGCCGTCCCGCGTTGCACGCCCGGCGGCTCCGCTTTCGCCACCCGGCTGACGGGACAGAGCGATCCTACGAATCACCGGTCCCCGACGAACTCGTAGCCGCCACCGACAGGCTCCGTCCCTGGCTCGCATGAGCGCGCCGGGAAGGATCATCGTGCTGACCGGACCGAGTGGCGTCGGCAAGGACACCGTGCTTCGTGAGCTGTTCAAGATCGACCCCGGGCTTGCGTACTGTGTCTCCTACACCACGCGCCCCCCACGTCCCGGGGAAGTCGATGGTGTGTCCTATTTCTTCGTGGACGAGCCGGTCTTCCGAACGATGATCGATCGTGATGAGTTCTTCGAGTGGTCGACCGTCTACGGAGAGCTCAAGGGCCGCACCTACGACGCCGTGAACAGGGCCATCGCGTCGGGCAAGGACACGGTCATCAAGATCGACGTCCAGGGTGCCGAGAAGGTGCGGCGCCGCGTCGGCGATGACGCGATCTATATCTACCTGTTGCCGCCGAGCGTCGAGGCCCTCGAACAGCGCCTCATCGATCGCGCCACCGAGGACCCGGCGAGCCTTCGGGCCCGGCAGGAGCTGGCCGTGGCCGAGCTTGCGGTCAAGGACACGTACGATCATCAGGTCGTGAACGATGATGCGCAGCGCGCGGCGCTCGAGATCGAGGCGATCATCCAGGCCGCGCGCGCAAACCCGCGGCGGGATTCGGCATGACCCTGACCCTCGACGGGCGCCGGGTCCTGATCGGCGTCGGCGGCAGCGTCGCCGCGTTCAAAGCGTGTCAGGTGATCACCGACCTGCGCCGCGAGGGCGCGGAGGTGAAGGTCGCGATGACCGACGCCGCGACCCGTTTCGTGACCCCGACCCTGCTCCGTGCGCTGAGCGGACACCGGGTCGTGTCGAGCATGTGGGACGGCGACCCGGCCGAGATCGGACACGGGATGAGTCACCTCGACCTGGCATCGTGGTGTGAGGTGCAGGTCGTGGTTGCCGCATCGGCGGACCTGATCGCGCGTCTGGCGCTCGGGCTCGCCGACGACCCGGTGACGGCGACGGCGCTGGCGTGCCGCGCCCCGTTGCTGGTTGCACCGGCGATGGAGGCGGCGATGTGGGAGCACCCCGCGACCCAGGGTAATGCGGCCACGCTGATGGCTCGCGGCGCGCGGATCATCGGTCCGGTGGTTGGGCGCCTGGCGAGCGGCCACGAGAGCACCGGCCGGATGGCCGAGCCGGACGTGATCGTGTCGATGGTGAGGGAAGTCCTTGCCGGCGGGGCCTGAGCCCATCATCGACGGTGTGCGCGTCGTGGTCACTGCGGGTGGCACGCGAGAGCCGATCGACCCGGTGCGATTCATCGGCAATCGATCGAGCGGCAAGATGGGCAACGAGCTGGCTGCTGCGGCGATCCGGCAGGGAGCGACGGTCACCCTGGTGACGACCGGCGCCGCCCCGGCCGCACTCGCTGGGCTCGAGGTGGTGCCCGTGGAAACCGCTGACGAGATGCACGCAGCGGTTCGGGCCGCGCTGGCCGGAGCGCGCGTGCTCATCATGGCCGCCGCTGTGGCCGACTGGCGGCCGCGCCAGGTTGCAGCGCAGAAGCTCAAGAAGGGAGCGGACACAATGACCCTCGAGCTGGTGCCAACCGTCGACATCCTTCGCGCTCTCCGCGCTGACGATGCCGCGGGCGGCGTCTTCGTCGTCGGGTTCGCGGCTGAGACCGAGCATGTCATCGACAACGCTCGTGCGAAGCTCGAGTCCAAACGACTCGACCTCGTCGTCGTCAACGACGTGTCGCAGGCAGGTATCGGCATGGGCGCCGACGACAATGAGGTGACCATCATCGGGCGTGACGGCAGCGTCGAAACGGTCGCACGAGCGCCGAAGGCAATCGTCGCCGACGCGATCGTCCGCATCATCGCGAGCCGGTTGCGGTGACGTTCGCGTCGGTCGTTCCCGAGACGCGGTCACTGCTGCCCCGCGACGCGTACACCTACTCCATACCCGATGATCTCGCCGAGCTGGTGCTCCCCGGTGTGCGCGTGGAGATCCCGTTCGGCAAGCGGTCGATCCTCGGCTACGTCGTCGAACGATCGGAGCAGACCGAATTCGCCGACGTCCGCGCTATTGACCGGGTCATCGATGAACCACGTCTGATCCTCGATCATCACCTGACGCTCGCGCGCCAGATCGCGGATCGCTATTGCGCGCCGCTCGGCGAGGTGTTGCGGGCGATGCTGCCCAAGGGCGTTCGTACCCGCCCGTCACGCCGGGCGGGACCTCGGTCGATGTCGCGCGCGGTCGCCGAGGCGGGTGCGGCGGGCCCACCCGAACCACCGCCGATCCTCAACGATGCGCAGCGCGTCGCGGTGGCGCCACTCCTCGAGGGGATCGCCTCGCGCACGCACCGGCGCGTGCTGCTCCACGGCGTGACCGGGAGTGGCAAGACAGAGGTGTATCTCGCCGGGATCGACGCCGCACTGGCTGCGGGACGGGGCGCGATCGTGCTCGTTCCCGAGATCGCCCTGACGCCGCAGATGATTCGCCGCTTCGCGGTGCGATTTCCCGGCCGGATCGCGGTCGTCCATTCCGCGCTCACCGACGCGGAGCGTGCGGCCGAGTGGCGGCGCATCCGCAGCGGCGAACATACCGTGGTCGTCGGTTCGCGGAGTGCCGTCTTCGCTCCGGTCGCCGACCTCGGGATCGTGGTCGTCGACGAGGAGGATGCCCCGGCGTACAAGCAGGATCGCGTGCCGAGATATCACGCGGTCGACGTCGCGCTGATGCTCGGCGCGCTCTGCCGCGCGCCGGTTGTGATGGGAAGCGCAACCCCGCGTGTCGAAAGCTTCTTCCGCGCGCACACCGGAGAGCTCGAGCTGGCAACGCTCCCGCACCGCGTCAGCGGACGTCCGTTGCCGCCGATCGAGGTCGTCGACCTGCGTGATGAGTTGAAGGCGGGCAACACCAATGCACTCTCGCTGACCCTCGACCGCGCCCTCGCGGAGTGTCATGCCGATGGTGGGCAGTCGATCCTGTTCCTGAACCGTCGCGGAAGCTCGACCGTCGTCCTCTGCCGGACCTGCGGCGAAGCGCTGACCTGCAGCAACTGCAGCGTGTCCCTTGTCCATCACGTCGACCGTGCGAGCTGCGATTGCCACTACTGCGGACTGTCGGTCCCACTGCCGCAGGTGTGTCCCGCGTGCGGATCGCGGACGATCCGTGCGCTCGGCATGGGTACCGAGCGCCTCGAGCATGAGGTGCGCGAACGGTTTCCAGCGCTGCGCCTGATCCGCATGGACCGTGACACAACTCGTTCGCGCGACGCGTACTTCGACATCTACGACCGGTTCCGGCGCCACGAGGCTGATTGCCTCATCGGCACGCAGATGGTCGCGAAGGGGTGGGACCTCGGTAACGTGCGTCTGGTGGGCATCGTCAACGCGGATACGTCGCTGCACTTTCCC
>DASZJB010000155.1:0-11112 GCA_035948615.1 Candidatus Dormiibacterota bacterium | reverse complement strand
TCGATGCGGAGACGCTCCGGCTCATGTACCGGCACATGCTTGGCTCCCGGTTGCTCGATGAGCGTCTCTGGGTCCTCAATCGCCAGGGACGCGCGCCGTTCTGGATCTCGGCAGAGGGCCACGAGGCGGTTCAGGTCGCCTGTGGCATGAACCTGCGGCCCGCGTATGACTGGGTGGCGCCCTACTATCGCGATCTCGCGCTGACGCTGGTGCTCGGGATGACGCCAAAGGATCACATCCTCTCGGTGCTGCAGCGCGCCGCCGACCCCAACAGCGGCGGCCGGCAGATGCCGGCGCATTACGGCTGCCGGCGTTTGAACATCATCACTACGGGATCGCCGGTCGGCACGCAGCTCCTGCACGCGACCGGCATCGCGCTCGCCTCGCGCATGCGCGGCGAGGATGCAGTGACACTCACCTCGATCGGCGAAGGTGGTACCAGTGAAGGAGATTTTCACGAGGCGCTGAACTTTGCGGCCATTCACAAGCTCGCGGTGATCTTCCTCGTTGAGAACAACGGGTTTGCGATCAGCGTTCCATGGCAGAAGCAGATGCCCACGCAGGACGTCGCCGACCGCGCCAAGGGATATGGAATCCCCGGGGTCATAGTCGACGGATGCGATGCCATCGCCTGCTACAAGACGGCACGCGAGGCGGTGAAGCGCGCGCGTCGCGGCGACGGTCCGACGCTGGTCGAGGCCAAGGTGCTCCGCCTGACCTCGCACAGTTCGGACGATGATCAGCGCCGCTACCGCACCGCCGAGGATCTCGAGTCCGACAAGGAACGCGACTCCCTGCTGCGCTTCAAGGCAACCCTCGAGGAGCTCGGGGTCCTGCATCCCGGTGACGCCGAGGAGATGCGGGCCGAGCTGGTGCTCGAGCTGAACCGTGCGACCGACGAGGCGGAAGCCTCCCCGCTGCCATCGCCTGACACCGCGATGCTGCACGTCTACGCCGGGCCGGGAGACTGATCGTGCCCGAGAAGACGTACATCGAGGCGATCCGCGACGGCATTCGCGAGGAGATGCAGCGCGACGAGCGCGTGATGATCCTCGGTGAGGATGTGGGTGCGAAGGGTGGCGTGTTCGGCGTCACCGAGGGCTTGCAGAAGGAGTTCGGGGAGTGGCGGGTGCTCGACAGCCCGCTCGCCGAGTCCTTGATCGTCGGGGTCGCGATCGGCGCGGCGATGAACGGGCTTCGCCCCATCGCCGAGATCCAATTTCAGGACTTCATCATGCCGGCGGTCGATCAGATCATCAGCGAAGCAGCGAAGATCCGGTATCGGAGCAACGGGGACTGGAACGTGCCCATGGTGCTGCGGTCCCCCTTCGGCGGCGGAGTCCACGGGGCCCTGTACCACTCGCAGTCGATCGAGGCGATCTTCGCGCACATCCCGGGGCTCCGCGTGGTCGTTCCGTCGACTCCGTATGACGCCAAGGGCATGATCGTCGCCGCGCTGCGGGACCCGGACCCGGTGCTGTACTTCGAACACAAGCGTGCTTATCGAGCGATCAAGGGCGAGGTGCCGGACGGTGAGTACACCGTCCCGCTCGATCGAGCGCGCGTGGTCCGCGAGGGAGAGGACATCGCTCTCTTCAGCTACGGCATGATGGTGCACGCGTCGCTCGAAGCCGCCGAACGCCTTGCTGCAGATGGGTTTTCCTGCGAGGTCGTCGATCTCCGGTCGCTCCGGCCCTTCGACCGGGCGGCGATTGTTGCGAGTGCAAGCAAGTGCGGCAAGGTGTTGATCGTGCAGGAGGCCAACCTGGCGGTCAGCGTCGCGTCAGAGGTCGCAGCGATCATCGCGGAGGACTGCTTCGACAGTCTCGATGCCCCGGTGATGCGTCTTGGCGGACCCGAAATTCCGGCGATGCCATTCTCGCCGCCGCTGGAACAGTTCTACCTGGTCACACCAAACAAGGTCGAGGCGAAGCTCCGCGAGCTCGCCGCGTACTGAAGACAAACACAAGGAAGCTCGCGAAATGGCACTGACCGTCACCATGCCCCAGCTCGGGGAGAGCGTCACCGAAGGAACCATCGCCCGCTGGCTCAAGCACCCCGGCGACGCCATCGCGAAATACGAGTCGATCGCGGAGGTGATCACCGACAAGGTGAATGCCGAGATTCCCGCGCCCGCCGACGGCGTGATGTCCGAGTTGATCGCTCCCGAGGGTGCCGTGGTGCCGGTGGGCCAGCCCATCTGCTCGATCGACACCGGCGTTGCGGCCTCGGATGCGGCCGCCGAGCCTCAGGCAGAGGAGGTGCCCGCGGTTGCAACCACGGTGGCGCAGAGCGCGGAGACCCCGCCCGTCGCGCAGGCTGCGCCCGTCGCGAAGGCCGTGCCCGCGGAGCCTCAGCCGGGAGAAGAGACCGCTGTCGCCCCGATTCAGGCTGCGTTCACCGAATCCCCACCGGCGACCCCCGCGTCCGGCGAGGCTGCCGGCGGCAACGGGCAGGCTGGTGGGTTCCATGTGACGCCCGCGGTGCGCATGCTCGTTCGCGAGCACGGCGTGGATCTGTCTCAGGTCACGGGCACCGGGATCGGGGGGCGGATCTCCAAGAAGGACGTTCTTGAGTACGTGCAGCGGCGGGACGCCTCTGCTGGCTCGTCTGGTGCCGCGCGCACGCCGGCTGCTGTGCCTGCTCCGGCGACTCCACCGGCTCTGTCGCCTGCGCAGGCACCGCAGCCGGCTCCTTCGGCGGCACCCTCACCAGGCCCGGCTTCCGCTGCACCGGCCTCCTTCGCTGGCGCCGAAGGCGAGACGGTCGTTCCGTTGTCGCAGGTTCGGAAGGCGATTGCGGAGCACATGGTTCGGAGCCGGCAGACGTCACCTCACGCCTACGTCATGGTCGAGGTCGACATGTCGGCGGTGTCTCAAATTCGCGATCGCGAGAAGGCCGCCTTCGAGCAGCGGCACGGCGTCAAGCTGACCTTCCTGCCGTTCGTCGCACGGGCGGTTGTCGAGGCGCTGCAACGGCATCCGACCCTCAACGCGTCCTGGAGCGACGCGGGCATCGTGGTCAAGCGTGCCATCAACCTCGGCATCGCCGTGGCCCTCGAGGACAATCTGATCGTGCCCGTGGTGCGCGACGCGGACCGTCTGAGCATCAGCGGGCTGGCCACCACCATGGCGGATCTGGGTGCGCGGGCGCGCAGCAACCACCTCAAGCTGGACGAGATCCAGGGCGGGACGTTCACGCTCAACAACACGGGCGCGCTCGGGGCCGTGATGACCCAGGCGATCATCAATCAGCCGCAGGCGGCGATCATGACCATGGATCTCGTGGTGAAGCGCCCGGTCGCCGTCGGCGACGCGATCGCGATCCGGCCGATCATGAACCTGGGCCTCTCGTTCGACCACCGCATCAACGACGGCCTCCAGGCGACCCGCTTTGTGACCTCCGTCCAAAAGCTCCTTGAAGGACTCGACCCTTCGGCGACCCTCGTTTAGCCCGTCCTGGCTATCATCAGGAGGAACGATGATCGAGCAAGGCGCATTCGATGCTTGGGGGCTTCGGACCCCGCCGGCCTGGGCGCAGCGCGCTCTGGAGAAGGGCATCATCGACGAGAGCAGGTTCCACGCCCTGATCCGGGTCGCGTCCGAGACGCCGTCGCTGGCAAGGCGAACCCCTCGGCACCCGCGGAGTTGCTCCTGCAGGCGCCGGCCCACCCGGTCGTGCACGCGCTGGCGGGCTTAGCGGCCGCTTAGGCAACGTCGTCAGTCAGGGTCCTGGTGGGGGTACCTCCATTCCGTGGGAGGTACGAACGTCTCCTTGATGACCCGAGGTGACACCCAGCGCAGCATGTTCAGTGCCGAGCCCGCCTTGTCGTTGGTCCCGCTCATCCTCGCGCCACCGAAAGGCTGCTGACCGACGACCGCGCCCGTTGGCTTGTCGTTGACGTAGAAGTTGCCCGCGGCGTAGCGGAGACGTGCCGCCGCCTCGTCGACAGCGGCCCTGTCGTTCGCGAATACGGCACCCGTGAGCGCGTACGGCGAGGTGCGATCGACCAGGTCGAGGACTGAGCGCCAGTCCGAATCCGGGTACGGGAAGACGGTGAGGATCGGCCCGAAGAGCTCGCGTTTGAGCAGCTCGTGCTGCGGGTTCGAGGTGGCCAGGATCGTGGGGCGAACGAACCAGCCGACATCCGAGTCGCACTCGCCGCCGGCAACCAAGGTGAGATCCGCGTCGGCGCGCGCCGCGGTCAGCACGGCCTCGTGCTTGCGAAAGCTCGGTTCGTCGATGACCGCGCCCATGAAGGTGCTGAAGTCAGCGGGATCGCCGACCGGAATCGCCTCGGTTGCCATGGCGAGCGGATGGCGCAGCTGTTCCCACACCGAGGTGGGGATGTATGCCCGCGAGGATGCCGAGCACTTCTGCCCCTGGTACTCGAACGACCCGCGCAAAAGCCCGACGAGGAGGGCGTCGGTGGACGCGGACGGGTGGGCGAGCACGAAGTCCTTGCCGCCGGTTTCGCCGACAAGGCGGGGATAGGTCCTGTAGTTGCCGAGATTGGCGGCGACCGTGTTCCATAGATGCTGGAATGTGTCCGTGGAGCCGGTGAAATGGATGCCGGCGAGAGACGGGTGTTGGACGGCGGCCTCGGAGACCGCGGCGCCGGGGGCGGCGATCATGTTGATCACCCCGGGCGGCAGCCCCGCCGCCTCGAGGATCTCCATGATCACATGCGCCGCCAGCAGGGCGGTGGTCGCCGGCTTCCACACCACCGTGTTGCCGACGATCGCCGGCGCAGCCGCGAGGTTGCCCCCGATCGATGTGAAGTTGAAGGGGCTGATCGCCAGCACGAAGCCCTCGAGGGGCCTGTGGTCCATGCGATTCCATGTCCCGGCCGCCGACACCGGCTGCATCTGCTGGAGCTGCTCGCCGAAGTGCACGTTCCAGCGCCAGAAGTCGATCAGCTCGCACGCGGCGTCGATCTCCGCCTGGTGGACGCTCTTGCTCTGTCCCAGGATGGTGGCCGCGTTGAGGCGATCCCGGAATGGGCCGCTCAGGAGGTCGGCCGCACGGAGAAACACCGATGCCCGGGTCTCCCAGGGCGCGGTCGACCAGTCGTGGTGGGCCGCAAGCGCGGCGTCGACGGCGGCGCGGACGTCATCGGTGGTGGCGGTCGACGCCTCCACCATCGCCAGGGTGTGGCGGTGCGGCGCGCTCACGGTGATCCGTTCGCCGTGACCGTCAACGCTCCGCCCGCCGATGTGGAGGGGGACGTTGTGCGGGGCTGCGGCCTCCATGTCGCGGATGGCGGCGCGGAGGCGGGCGCGCTCGGGCGATCCCGGTGCGTAGAGGTGAACTGGCTCGTTGAGCGGTGGCTGAGAACTCATCTCGGCGATTGTGGCGCAGCGAGTGTGTAGAGTGAGAGAGCCCCATGGACCAGATCCGTTTGCGGCCCGTTCCTGTGGCCGATCCCCGGCCGCTGCATCAGCGGCTCCTCCCTGAGGGCGTGGACCGGCGGCCTGAGTGGCTCACCGTGAAGCTGCCGGCGGGGGACGGGTACGCGCAGATCAAGGGGATCATGCGCGGCCAGAATCTCAACACCGTGTGCGAGGAGGCTCGCTGTCCGAACATCGCCGAGTGCTGGGGGCACGGGACCGCCACTTTCATGATCCTCGGCGACGTCTGCACCCGAGCCTGTGCCTTCTGCGCGGTGAAGAGCGGCAAACGCGGTGGTGACATCGACTGGGACGAGCCGCGCCGGGTGGGAGAGGCCGTCGCGACCATGGGGCTCCGCCACGCCGTGGTCACATCGGTCGATCGTGACGACCTTGTCGACGGCGGAGCCGCTGTCTTCGCGGCGACGATTCGTTCCATCAGAGCCCTATCGCCGGGGACGACGGTCGAGGTGCTGACCCCAGATTTCCAGGGCGACCATGCGGCGCTGCGAACGGTGATGGACGAGGTCCCCGAGATCTTCAACCACAACGTCGAGACCGTCGGCCGGCTCTATCGCCGGGTCCGGCCAAAGTCCGAGCTCGACCGCAGTCTCGATCTGCTCCGTACGGCCAAGCGCATCGAGCCCCGCAGCCGGACCAAGTCCGGGCTGATGGTGGGCCTCGGCGAAGAGATGCACGAGGTCAAGGAACTCCTCGACCAGATGCGCGCCCACGACATCGAGATCATCACCATCGGCCAGTACCTGCGACCCTCGCTCAAGCACCACCCCCTGATTCGCTACTGGCATCCAGAGGAGTTCGCCGAGCTGAAGGCATACGGCAAGCAGCTCGGCTTCAAGCACGTCGAATCAGGACCGCTCGTCCGCTCCAGCTACCACGCCCACGAGCAGGCGGTCGCTGCCCACGCAGGATGAGCAATTCGATGACCGAGCCGGCGCTGCGCTGGGCCTGGCTGGGGAAGGTCGGCTACCAGGACGCCTGGGAGCTGCAAAGGGAGATCTCGCTGGCGCGCCGGTCCGGCGCCCTCACCGACGACGTGCTGCTCCTGCTCGAACATCCTCCCGTCTACACGGTCGGCCGCCAGGGAGAATCTCGCCACCTCGGCGCCGGGCCTGAGGCGCTGGTTGCGGCCGGCGCCGAGTTTCTCGAGGTCGATCGCGGTGGCTCGGTCACCTTCCACGGGCCGGGTCAGCTGGTCGCGTATCCGATCGTCCGGCTGGCGGGCATCTTCCCGATCGCCGGTCATCCAGCCCACGGTGACGTCGACCGCTACCTTCGCGCGCTCGAGGCCGGCCTGATCGCCACCGCCGGCGCGTATGGCGTCGAGGTGACTCGCCGGCCGCCATATACAGGTGTGTGGGCGGACGAACGGAAGCTCGGCGCCATCGGCGTCAAGCTCGCGGGTGGTGTCACGACCCACGGTGTCGCCTTGAACGTCGCGACCGACCTTGGCTGGTTCGACCGGATCACCCCGTGCGGTATCGAAGGAGCAGGGGTCGCCTCCCTCGAGACCCTTGGAGCTACCGGTCACAGTCCGGTGGAGGTCGCACCGGTGCTGGCAGATGCGCTCGCATCAGCCTTCGGCCGCCGGCTCGAGGACGGGGGTCCACTCCAGGGACTGCTCCACTCGCACGCACACGAGGCTTCAGCGGCCTGAATCGATGCCGCCGGCAGGGCGGCCGAGCTTGGCGCGACCTCTTGGCGATTTCTCAGCGGCGTCTCCGCGTGGTCTCAGGAGCCACGGCCGGGGCTCTGGTTGGATGAGACACATCCGCAGACACACCAAGGAGAAATCGAATGCCCCATCTCACGGCGCTCAGGAACGGCGCCTTGTGCTGCATCGCAGTCGTGGCGGTCGCCGCATGCGGCGCAGTCCGGCCGAGCAGCACTGGCGGCGCCGCGGCGCCGGCCACGTCAGCGACCGGCGTTGTCACCGGATCCGCATCGGCCGCCGCTCAACCCGCGGTGCCGGCGGCGACGCCGGACACGAGCGGCATCGATCAGCAGATCAGCGCCATCGACAACCAGCTCAGCACCATCGACGGGCAGCTCAACGCTGCCGGCGCGGGACTGAGCAACAGCGAAGGAGACCCGTCTCAGTGAACACACGAGTGCTCGCGCGGGGCGTCGCCACGCTCACCCTGACCGCAGGCTTTGGACTGGCCGGCTCGGTGGCGGTCGACGCGCAGACCACGCCAACCCCGACCCCAACCGCCAGTCCGACACCGGCCGCGCACACCGTCACGCTCACAACGCTGAAGGAGCACTGCAATGTCGCCGTGCAGCGCCGGCTCGGCACGCTCGGCGCCGACGACACTTTCGTCAAGGACTCGGCAGCGCTGACCAGCTCCGACCGCACGACCCTGGAGGGACAGATCAGTGCCGATGAACAGGGACTGGCGGCGCTCGACAAGACCATCCAGGGCGATACGACGTACCACCAGGCGTGGACGGACTGCCAGACGATCGTCACCGGGTATCGGGTGTACGTGCTCGAGGATCCCAAGATTCACGAGGTCATCGCTGCAGATGGCGTGACCAAGGTCAACGTGACGTTCGCAACGCTCATCCCCGAGTTGCAGACATTGATCAACAACTCGTCAGTGTCGGCGACGGTGAAAGCACAGGCGCAGGCAGATCTGAACGATCTGACCAGCAAGGTCAACGCGTCGAGGACCTCGATCTCCGGGGTCACCGCGTCGGTGATCAATCTCGTGCCCGCCGGGTGGCCGGGCAATCAGGTCGACCTCAAGAGCGCAGCGCAGAACATCAAGACGGCCCGCACCGATCTCACCGGAGCCGGCGCCGACGCCAACCACATCATCCAACTGCTCGGCTCGTAACATCCCTCCCCTCAACCCTCAGGAGCGGCTCCAACGCGGAGCCGCTCCTGCAGTCCTGCCGAACATGTGTTCCGCTATGCAAATGGCCCACAAATCGGTAGGATCGCGACCACAGGACGTCCATCTGTTCGGTCCGACTCACCCTACATCACATCAAACCCCCGAACCCGATGGACGCGCCGAGGGAGCGTCATGGCCACCTTCGTCCGAAACCGCGTCCTCAACCAAATGGTGTGGTCAGCAGAAGAGGAACGACAACGTGTGCAGCGACGCGAAACGCTGTGCGAGCTCGATGGGCTGCTCACCCAGCTCGAAGAAGTGAATCTCCGTGGCGGCCCGATCCCCACACGCGTGCTCGTCGCCCTCCGTCGGCGCGGGGTTACGTTCCGTCCGCGGACCTCGGCGGCCGAGCTCATCGAAGCGGTGTTCCTTGTGCAGGAGCGCTTCATGCGGCAGCCTGACGGTCTGCGTCGCGACGCGGTGTCGACGACGTCAAGCGAACTGAGCAGACGCCTGGCATCCTGACCGCTACGCTGCACGGGTGGATGTCGATGCCGCCCGCCGGGCAGCGGGGGAGGCTGCGGTGCCCCTGGTTGAGGACGGCATGCGCGTCGGCCTGGGAACCGGCACGACCGCGCGATGGTTCATCCTCGGTCTCGCGGAGCGGGTGCATCGGGGCCTGAAGGTGCGCGCCGTCGCCACCTCTGTGGCGAGTGCGACGCTGGCGAGCGAGCACGGCATCGTCGTGGAGGAGCTCGGAGCCGAAGGACTCGACCTCGCCGTCGACGGCGCCGACAGCATCGACCCCGCGCTGCGCCTGATCAAGGGTCGGGGGGGCGCAATGCTCCGCGAGAAGATCGTGGCGGCATCGGCCGCGCGCTTCGTGGTTATTGCCGACGACAGCAAATACATGTCCGGGCTCCGGGGCCGCATCCCGGTCGAGGTGGTGCATTTCGGGAGCGCCAGAACGCTGCGCGTGCTCGCGGACCGAACGTCGATGGAGTGGGCGTTGCGCATCGGGGCCGGCGGTGACCCGTTCACCACCGACAACGGGAACCTCCTCGCCGACAGTGAGTACATCGACGTTCCCGACCCGGGCGCCCTCGCCGCGGCCATCGACTCCGTCCCCGGGGTCGCCGGGCACGGGCTGTTCCTGGGGATGACTGACCTCGTGTTCGTCGGCCACAGTGACGGGACCGTCGAGCAATTGAGCGCGCCTGGAGATACAGTCGCAGCGGGCGGATAGCTCAGCTGGTTAGAGCGCCTCGCTTACACCGAGGAGGTCGCGGGTTCGATCCCTGCTCCGCCCACTTGCCGCGCCGGCACCGTTCGCGAAGTGTCCGCGAGTCGTCACGCTCCTGAAAGGAAGCCTGGGCGACGATCACGCCGTTGGTCGCGGTAGCAACCGGCTGTGGGAGTTATCGAGCGTGAGACGTCGCCTGCTGGGCAAGCCTTTCATCATCGGCGTTGTCGTCGTCATCATTGCGGCAGGCGTCGGCACGTTCTTTCTCACTCGTGGCGATGCGGCGAGCGTTTCCTATCGGACGGGCGTCGCGACCCTCGGGACGGTGACCCAGACGGTGTCGCTCTCAGGGAATCTCGCGGCAGACGGCGAGACCGATCTGGATTTCCAGGGCGGGGGCAAGGTCACCGCGGTCAACGTGCAGCCCGGGCAGACGGTGACCGCGGGCGAGGTCCTCGCCACTCAGGATCCGACCACGGTCGATGCCAGTCTCACCCAGGCTGAAGCGACCCTGTCGTCGGCGGAGGCGAATCTCACCCAAGCCAGGTCAGGAACGTCCGCCTCGAGCCTCGCGCAGGCCGAGGCACAGGTCAACAGTTCATTGGTGTCGTATCAGAACGCCGTGACCAGCCTCGCGGACACCAAAGCCGTGAACGCGCAGACGGTCGCGCAGGCCTCTGCCACGTACACCACCGCGCAGGCGACAGTCGCTGCCGACGGCTGCACCCCAGGCGATACAACGCCCCCCTGTCCGCAGGACGAGTCCACCATGAGCCAGGACTACCAGCTCTGGCAGTCGTCCGAGGTCAAGGCCAAGCAGAGCGACGACCAGGCTCAAGCGCAGGTCAACGCCAACAAGGTGCAGTGGGAGAACGCCAAGTCGTCTCTGGCCGCGCTGGAAAGCGGATCATCCGCGTCCTCGACCCAGGTGGCCACCGACCAGAGCCAGGTCGCGATCGATCAGGTCAACGTCGCCAACGCGCTTGCGGCTGTCAACGCCGCCACGCTCAAGGCGACGAGCGGTGGCCTGGTTGAGGCGGTCAACATCACCGACGGCCAGCAGATCTCGAGTGCCGGCACCGGCGGGGCTTCGTCCGGCGCAAGCGGTTCCGCGACCCACGCCATCGTGATTATCACGCCGGGCGTTTTCGAGGTCACCGGCTCGGTGAGCGACACGCTCGTGAACGAGATCGCCGTCGGACAGTCGGCCGAGGTGGTCGCCGCGGGATCGAGCGAAGCAGTGCCCGGCAAGGTGACGGAGGTCGCCGAGGAGGCCACGGTCACTTCAGGTGTGGCGAGCTTTCCCGTCACGGTGGTTCTGAGCGGCGCCAGCCCCTCGCTGCGTCCGGGGATGTCGGCCTCGGTGAGCGTGATCATCAATCGGGTCGTCGGCGTCACGGCGGTACCAACCAGCGCGGTGCACACGACCGGCGCGGGCAGCACCGTCACCCTGTTTGTCAACGGCAAGCCACACCCGGTTGCGGTGACGGTCGGCGCGTCTGATTCGACGCTCACCCAGATCCTCAGCGGGGTGAAGGTGGGCGACCAGGTGGTGATCGCAACCATCAGCAGCACGATTCCATCGTCGACCACCGGGACTGGTCGGAGCTTCGCC
>DASZJB010000154.1:0-3655 GCA_035948615.1 Candidatus Dormiibacterota bacterium | reverse complement strand
ACTACCCCGGAATCCGCGGACCCGAGGACAGAGCGCTCGCGGACCGGCTGCTCCCGAACGGCCGCGGGCCAATGCTCAGCATCGATCTGCGCGGCGGTGGCCCCGCGGCCGACGCCTTCATCAGGGGCCTCGACGGCATCCGCCTTGCACCGAGCCTCGGCGACGTGGCGACCACGGTGAGCTACCCGGCGAGCACATCGCACCGCGCGCTGAGCCCGCAGCAGCGCGCCGCCCTCGGCATCGGCGACGGGCTGGTGCGGATCAGCGTCGGCATCGAGCACATCGATGATCTCGAGGCGGAGTTCGAAGCCGCTCTCGTCGCCGCATCAGCCGGGTGAGGCTCGAAACCGACCGGCAGCGCACCGACCCGGTACCCTAGAGGACATATGGCACACGTTCGTCTCGCCAACGGCGGGGATCTCTCGGTGAAGCTCACCGTCGAGGAGATCACCGCCAAGCTCAATGCATCCGGTGGAGGCTCGGGATTCGTCGAGCTTCCCGGTGAGGATGGGCCGTTCCTGGTTCGCCCCGAGGCCGTCATCGCAGTCATCGCCGATCAGCGACGCGGTGCTGCCGGCTTTCGGGTGGCGCAGGGAGCCGAGGCCGGCTGATCGGCGTGCCCACGCCGCAGCAACCGGCACAGCCGGCGTTGACGCTCGTACCGAGGGCGATGGGGGAGACGATCACCGATCGCATCGGCAACACGCCGTTGCTGCGCATACGCCTGTTCGAAGACGACTGCCCGAACGTTGCGGTGTATGCGAAAGCCGAGTTTCTCAACCCTGGGGGGTCGGTGAAGGATCGCCCCGCGCTCCGGATGATCGAGGACGGGGAGCGGTCTGGCCGGCTCACGCGGGGCCGCACGATCATGGACAGCACGAGCGGGAACACCGGCATCGCCTACGCCATGATCGGTGCGGCCAAGGGATACCGTGTGCGCCTCGTCATGCCCGGCAATGTGAGTGACGAGCGCCGACAGCTGGTCACCGCATTCGGCGCGGAGATCGAGTACAGCGATCCGCTCGAGGGCAGCGACGGTGCGATCCGCCTGGTTCGGGACATGTATGCGGAAAACCCCGACGCGTTCTTCATGCCCGACCAGTACAACAACGACGCCAACTGGCTGGCGCACTACGACGGCACCGGCGCGGAGATATGGGAGCAGACACGCGGGACGGTGACGCATTTCGTCGCCGCGCTCGGGACCAGCGGTACGTTCATGGGCGTCACCCGGCGTCTCAAGGAGATGAGCCGAGATGTCCGCTGCATCAGCGTGCAGCCCGCCGAGCCGTGGCACGGACTCGAAGGTCTGAAGCACATGGCGACCTCGATCGTGCCCGGCATCTACGACCCCTCGCTCGCTGACGAGGACATGGGCGTCGAGACCGAGCCTGCGTATGACCTGGCTCGCGAGCTGGCGCGCACCGAGGGCATCCTCGCGGGCCATTCCGGTGGCGCCGCGCTCTGGGCCTGCGGGGAGGTCGCCAGGCGGATCGGCCACGGCGTGATCGTCACGGTGCTGCCCGACGGGGGTGATCGATATCTGTCCACCGGGCTCTACCGTCGGTCCGTGCGGTGAATCTGCGATTCGCGACGATCGCACCCGCCGCCGAACGGCGCATCCGTGAGCTGGCGGCTGCCGCTTACCCGAATGAGGGATGCGGCGTGCTCCTGGGCCGGCGGGACGGGACGCGCATGCTCATCGTCGACGTGACGTCCGCCCGCAACATGTGGACCGAGCGCAGCGCCGATCGCTACGACCTCGACCCGGTCGATTTCATCAAGGCTGATCGCGACGCGCGTTCGCGGGGTCTCGACGTCGCCGGCATCTGGCACAGCCACCCCGATCACCCCGCCCGACCGTCGCAGTTCGATACCGACCGCGCGTGGCTCGACTACGTCTACATCATCTGCCGGACCACCGAGTCCGGCGCCGAGGACGTCAACGCCTTCGCCCTTGAGGAAGAGGGCGCACCCTTCGCGCAGATCGCGATGGACACCTCGCCGGTCCCGGGCGGAGGGAAATGAGCCCGGCCGGCGCCACTCGCCGGCGCCGTCGCGAGGAGGCGGATCCGATTGCCCCTGCGGTTGGGGTTGTGGCCATCGTCGGGCGACCCAACGTCGGCAAGTCGACGCTCTTCAACCGGCTCACCGGGACGAGACGCGCCATTGTCGATGCCTTCGCGGGGCTGACGCGCGACCGGTTGTACGGCGTGGTGGAGTGGGGCGGGAGGCGCTTCACTGTCGTGGACACTGCCGGCCTGGACGTGCCCTTGGCCCGGGACGCCGCACCGGACATCGCGGCGTTGACGCGTGCGACGCGCGAGCAGGCGCAGATGGCGATCACCGAGGCCGACGTATGCTGCTTCATGGTCGACGTCCGCGACGGCGTGACCGCGCTGGACGAGGAGATCGCACAGTCGCTGCGTCGAGGCGGGCGGCCGGTCATCCTGGTGGGGAACAAGGCGGACAGCCAGGTCGACCGGTATCGCGCCGATGAGCTGTACCGCCTGGGGCTCGGCGATCCGCTGTTCATATCGGCGCTGCAGGGGACCGACACCGGCGATCTCCTTGACCGTTTCGTCGCTGAGCTTCCCGAGAACGGTGCCGAGGGAACGGAGCCGGCGGCGGGGGAGGTGAGCGTCGCGATCATCGGGCGACCGAACACGGGGAAATCGTCGCTGCTCAACGGACTGGTGGGGTCCGAGCGGGCGCTCGTGTCTCCTGTGGCGGGGACGACGCGCGACGTGGTCGACACGGTGGTCGCGCTCGACGGACGAAAGATCAGGCTCGTTGACACAGCCGGGATTCGCCGCCGCGGCATCGTCACCGAGAACGTCGAGCGCTACAGCCTGCTACGGTCGTTGCGCGCGTTGCAGCGCAGCGATATCGGTCTGCTGGTTATCGACGCGTCCGAGGGCGCGAGCGCACAGGACCGGCACATCGCCGGGTACGCCGTCGAGGCGGGAGCGGGGCTCGTGGTCGCCGCGAACAAGTGGGACCTCGTGAAGCACGAGGACCGCGTCGACGCCGGATTCCTGAAGAAGCTCCAGGACTCGTTCTCCTTTGTTCCCGGCGTGCCGGTGTTGACGCTCTCAGCGACCGAGCGACGCAACTTGAAGCGCGTGATGCCGGCGGTCCTTGCGGTCGCCGACGCGCGCGCCGTGCACATCCCAACGCCGGCGCTCAACAACCTCATCCGGAATGCGCTCGATGAGCACCCGCCACGCACCCACAAGGGTCGGCGGCTCAAGATCCTCTACGCCACCCAGGCGCGAAGTCCCGTTCCGACGATCGTGCTCTTCGTCAACGACCCCGAGCTGATGCATTTCGCCTACCAGCGATATCTCGAGAACCGGATCCGCGCCGTGTTCGGCTTCGCCGGGGTCCGGCTGCGGATCGTGACCCGTCACCGCGACGAGGGCGACGACTGACGCATTCTCGGCCTCCCGGACCCGGCGCGCTAGAGTCGCTAGGCGCGCCTCGGGGAGTAGCTCAGATGGTTAGAGTACTGGTCTGGGGGACCAGGGGTCGCAGGTTCGAGTCCTGTCTCCCCGACTTTTCAACTGGTTCGCATGCTCAGCGGAACGGGAACCTTGGCGACGAGCGTCGTCCCGTGTGCCGGGCTCGTCTCGATCCGCAGCGTGCCACCCAG
>DASZJB010000153.1:0-22143 GCA_035948615.1 Candidatus Dormiibacterota bacterium | reverse complement strand
CTCGGCGACCTGATTGACCAGCGTCTCAATGCGAGACACGAGCCGCTCGGCCGCCTGGACAATTGGCGAATTGGCGCCCGAGGCCGGGTCTCTGTCGAGGGCGGCGGCGTCGGGCATGAGTCTCCTCGCGGCGAACGGTCTGGTGCAGTCGCCGCGGCGAAATCGCAGCACTGTACTGGCGGAGTCATTGTCCGCTACCGAACCGACGAGCCGCAATCGCCCCATTGCCGGACTGCAATCCCCAAACGCACCGCTCGCCGCCGGCGGCATGGGCCCGGTACCATGGCCCGGGGCCATAGCTCAGCTGGAAGAGCGCTTGCATGGCATGCAAGAGGTCGGGGGTTCGAGCCCCCCTGGCTCCACCAGGCTGGTGCGGGCCATCCGGAAACGTCGCCGGAATCCCCCGATTGCGGCGCTCCCCGACGCGCCTGAAAGTCAGCGGCCAGGTGCGGCCATCCCCCAACGTGACGAATTGCGGCCGCGTGCGTCCCCCAACAGGATGAATTCCGCCCCGACAGCCCCGCATGGGGATTAGCGACCCGATATGATCCGGCCGACGCCTCACATACCTGAGGGTCGGACCGGCACCGGGAAATCCGGGTCCAGGCGTGACCAGCAACAACGGGAGGATCCTGACTTGCGACCACATAAACTGACGATTGGTGGGATTGGGCTCAGCGTGCTCGGCCTGCTCGGCGCAGCTGCGTGCGGGAGCACCAGCAGCACGACCCAGGGCCACACACTGGCGGCCAACCAGACCCTCCACTTCGCCGTCTTCAACGACTTCGACACGCTCGATCCGGGCGTCTCCGACCTCGAGGTCGACTCTGAGATTGCGCAGAACGTGTTCGACGGACCGTTCCGCTACGACAACAACCTCAAGATCATTCCGGACATCGCGACCGTGGTGCCCACCGCGGCCAACGGCGGCATCAGCGCCGACGGCCTGACCTACACCATCCACCTGAAGCAAAACGTCACGTTCTCCAACGGAGACAAGGTGACGTCCAAGGACTTCCTCTACTCCTGGAACCGCGCGGCCGCTCTCAACGGGCCGTACGCGGCGTCGATCTTCGGGCCGGTGGTGGGATTTGGCGCAGTGCAAGCCGCCGCATCGGCCAAGCCTGCCGGGGGCGTCTCGACTCAGCAGAACATCGAGAATCAGCTCGCCGCGGGCAACTCCGCGTTCATGATGTCCGGGCTGACCGCGCCCGACGCCTACACCGTCAAGGTGCAGCTCGCAAGCCCGGCGGGTTTCTTCCTTTCCGCTCTGACACTTCAAGCGACCTCCGGAATGATCGTCGACGAGAAGGTGGTCAAGAACGATCCGGTCAACTGGTGGAGCAAGCCATCTGAGTTCGTCGGCACCGGCGCTTACAAGATGACCGAGTACATCCCGCACCAGGATATGAAGTTCGTCGCGGTTTCCAACTGGTGGGGCACGCCGAAGCCGGTGTTGACAAACGTCAACGTCGACATCAAGGCCTCGGACACGGCGACGCAGTCAACCGCGATTGCCGCCTGGGAGCAGGGTAAGTACGATCTGCTCGGCTACGGAGGCTCGAGCAGCCTTCCGATCGCCGACATCCTGCGCATCCACCAATCGAGCAGCGAGTCGAGCCAGCTCAAGCTCATCCCCAAGGGGCGCACCACCTGGGTGTCGTTCATGGTCAACGCGAGCTACAACCCGACCACGGCCGCCGGTGATCCGTTCACCGGAACATCTCAGGCCGCGATCGACCTGAGGAAGGCCTTCGCGCTCTCGATCGACAACAAGGCGCTGGCGAACATCGTCTGCGACAACCTCGTCTGCATCCCCGCGACCGGTGGCCTGATCACCAAGGGCCTCATCGGATATGCGGGCGATGGAACCGATCCGCTCGCCAAGTTCAATGCCGCGCAGGCAAAGCAGCTGCTCCAGACGGCTGAGCAGCTGAACCCGAGCTACACCAACATGGTGCAGCACCTCACCTACGTGTACAACCAGGGCGGGTTGAACGACGGCGTCGCGCAGTTCCTGCAGGGCGACTGGCAGACGAACCTCGGCATCCATGTCAGCATCCTCGGCCAGACTCAGCCACCCTTCATCGGCAACCGGCTCAAGGGCGACGATGTGATGAGCCGCGACGGATGGCAGTTCGACTACAACCATCCGCAGGACTGGTACGACAACCTCTGGGGCAAGGCCGTGCTGAGCGCGAACGCGAACACGAGCGGCTATGACTCCCCGACCTACGACAGCACCCTTGCCATGGCGGACAAGCTTCCGCTCGACCAGGCGCTGCCGTTGTACAACCAGCTAGCCACGGAACTTCAGACTCAGGCTGTGTACATTCCGCTCTACTACTCGGTCGGCACGTTCCTCATTCACCCCTACGTCCAGGGCGCCGGCTCGACCACGCAAGCGGACTACTACTGGAACGGGATCTCAATTCTCAGCCACTAGAGTGTTGGACAAGCGCTGAACAGAGGGCGCCCGGCCGCGGCTCGGGCGCCTTCTGGCGTTTCAGCGACACGAGGGATGGATCGTGACGCGAGGCATGCTGACCTACATCGGGCAACGGTTGTTGCTCATCGCGTTCACGGTTCTGGTCGTCTCATTCGTGGTGTTCCTCGGGATCCATTCGCTCCCCGGTAACACCTTTGTCAACGAGCGGGTCCGGGGCGCGAGTCTCGCTCTCCTGCTCCACGAGTACGGCCTCGACCGGCCGGTGCTCGTGCAGTACTGGGACTTCATCAGCCACGCCGTGCAGGGCAACTTCGGGGTCTCCATCGTCAACCGCGGGGAGGCGATCACGCCGATCGTGCTCCGCGAGCTCAGCGTGAGCGCAGAGCTGGGCGGAGCGGCGCTGCTGCTCACCATCGGGATGGGAGTGACCTTCGGGGTCATCGCCGCCCTTCGCCAGAACACCTGGGTGGATTACTCGCTGACGACGTTTGCGATCATCGGCTACAGCGTGCCGAGCTTCGTGATCGCATCCCTCGGCGTGCTCATCTTCGGGGTCTGGCTCTTCGACGTCACCGGCGGCGCGTTCTACTACCCGTTGACCTGGGATGGAACGTACGGCACGGTGGTCGAGCTCACCGTGCCCGCGGTGGCCTTGGGCCTGTTCACGTCAAGCCTCGTCGCACGCATCACCCGGGCGAGCATGCTCGACGTCATCCACCAGGATTACGTGCGCACGGCTCGCGCCAAAGGCGTGAAGAACCGGGTCGTCGTGGTGCGTCACGCGCTCCGGAACGCGCTCATCCCGGTCACCAGCGTTCTCGGCCCACTGATCATCAGCATCATCACCGGCAGCGTCGTGATCGAGAACATCTTCGGCATCCCCGGGCTCGGCAAGGAGTTCATCAACAGCATCCTCTCGCACGACTACAATGTGACGGTCGCCGTGTTCACCATGTACGCGCTGCTGGTGGGCGTGGCCAACCTGGCAGTGGATCTCACCTACACGGTCATCGATCCAAGGATTCGCTACTAATGGCAGTTGTCGCAGCCCCCCGTGCGGATCAGGAGTTCGCAAGCTCCACCCTCGTTCGCGAGCAGGCCAGTCTCTGGCGGGACGGCCTGCGCCGGCTCCGCCGCAACCGCCTTGCCCTGATCTCCGCCGTCTATCTCATCCTCCTCGGGCTGGTTGCGATCGTGGCGCTCTTCTGGACGCCCTATCCGACATCGGCCATCGGGGTGGCGCAGATCTACTCGGGTCCCTCGGGTTCGCATCTGCTCGGTGCTGACGAGCTCGGGCGCGACCTGCTCAGCCGGCTGATGGCCGGCGCTCAGATCTCGCTCTCGGTCGGCTTGCTCAGCGCGGCGATCGTCCTGGGCATCGGCGTCGTGGTCGGACTGACCGCCGGCTACTTCCGAGGATGGGTCGACGGCATCATCAGCACGGTGATCAACATCTTCTACGGCATCCCGGCGCTGCTGGTGGCGCTGCTGATGGTCACCGTCCTCGGCCGCAGCTTCACGAACGTCGTGATCGCCATCTCCGCGACCGTGTGGATGGATGTCGCCCGCCTGGTTCGCGGGCAGACCTTGAGCCTTCGCGAACGTGAGTACGTGGAGGCCGCGCGCGCCAGTGGTGCGCGCAGCGGGAAGATCCTGTTCGGCCATATCCTCCCCAACGCGCTCGGCCCGATCATCGTCGCCGTGACCTTTGTCATCCCGTCGGCGATCCTCTTCGAGGCGTTTCTCAGCTACCTCGGTGTCGGCATTCCGCCGCCCACGCCGACCTGGGGCGCCATCGCCAGCGAGGGAGTGCAGGCGCTCCGCCTTTCGCCGCACATCCTCCTGTTCCCGTCGATTGCGCTCTCGCTCACCCTGCTCGCCTTCAACTTCCTCGGCGACGGCCTGCGGGACGCCTTCGACCCCCGTCAGAAGCGGTGACCCAACCGGTCCTCGAGGTTCGGGACCTGAGCACCCATTTCTTCACAGACGACGGCGAGGTGAAGGCGGTGCGCGGGGTGAGCTTCGAGGTCATGCCCGGCGAAACCGTCGGGATCGTGGGGGAGTCAGGGTGCGGCAAGAGCGTCACCGCCATGTCGTTGCTCGGTCTCGTGCAGCGGCCGGGCAAGGTGGTGCACGGCGAGATCATGTTCAAAGGCCAGGATCTGCTCAAGCTCAACAAGGAGGAGTTGCGCAACATCCGAGGGCGCGACATCGCGATGATCTTCCAGGACCCTCTCAGCTCGCTGAACCCGGTGCTGCGTATCGGCTTTCAGATCGACGAGGCGATGCGCTCCCACGACAAGATCCCCAAAGACGACATCTCGCAGCGGGGGATCGATCTCCTCAAGCAGGTGCGGGTGCCGGATGCCGTGCATCGCATCAAGGACTTTCCACACCAGTTCAGTGGTGGCATGCGCCAGCGCGCCATGATCGCGATGGGCCTCTCCAACAAACCCGACCTGCTCATCGCGGACGAGCCGACAACGGCGCTCGACGTCACCGTGCAGGCACAGATCCTCGAGCTGCTGCGCGACCTCAACGAGCAGACGGGTGCGGCGATCATCCTCATCACCCACAACCTCGGCATCGTTGCCGGGCTCTGCCGGAGGGTGCTGGTCATGTACGCCGGGGAGATCGTCGAGGAAGGCCCGGTGGAGCAGATCTTCGAGTCGCCACAGCATCCCTACACGTGGTCGCTGCTGCGTTCGGTGCCGCGCATCGACTCCAATCGCCAGGACCGGCTGCTGTCGATCGAGGGTCTGCCTCCCGACCTAATCGACCTGCCGGTCGGATGCAAGTTCAACCCCCGCTGCCCATTCCGCATCGAGCGCTGCTTCAATGAGCCACCGGTCATCGAGAACGTGGCCGATGCGCAGCGCGCGGCCTGCTGGGTGACGATGACGCGCGCCTACGACGAGATGAATGCGGCGACGATCACGGATACGAGCCCCGGTGCGGCGAGCGGTGTGCACCCGCGGGGACGCCGGCCCGCGGCCGACCTGACGCCCGCAGCAACGGCCGAGACCCTCAGTGACTGACGGCGCCGTCGCTTACCCGGCCGCCGGCGCGGTCGCACCCGCGACGGCCGGCGAGCCGATCCTGCGCGTCGTCAACGTGGTGAAGCATTTCGGTGCGGGTGTCGGCGCGTCGGTGAAAGCTGTTGACGGCGTCAGCTTCGACATCATGCCGGGGGAGACGGTCGGCCTGGTCGGCGAGTCCGGATGCGGGAAGTCGACCCTCGGCAGGGTGATCACCCAGCTCATCCCCGCGACGTCCGGCGAGGTGATCCTCGAAGGAGTCGACATCACCAAGTTGCGCGGTGAGAAGTTGCGTCAGCAGCGCAAGCAGCTCCAGATCATCTTTCAGGATCCGTACGCGTCACTTGATCCGCGCATGACGGTCGGCGACATCATCGCCGAGCCGCTCGTCAACTTCAAGATGATCGGTCGCGGGAAGGCCAAGGATGCGCGCGTCCAGGAGCTGCTCCGCACCGTTGGCCTCAACCCCTATTTCAACAACCGCTATCCGCATGAGTTCAGCGGCGGGCAGCGGCAGCGCATCGGGATCGCGCGCGCGCTGGCGCTCAACCCCAAGGTCATCATCTGCGACGAGCCGGTATCGGCGCTGGACGTCTCGATCCAGGCTCAGATCATCAATCTGCTCGAGGATCTCCAGCGCGAGTTCCACCTCACGTACCTCTTCATCGCGCACGACCTCTCGGTGGTACGCCACATCAGCAACCGGGTCATGGTCATGTACCTCGGCAGGATTTGCGAGGTGGCGCCGAGCGACGACCTCTATCGCTCGCAGGACCATCCCTACACCCGAGCACTGCTCTCCTCCATCCCGGTGCCCGACCCGCGGATCGAATCGAAGCGCCGGCTGGTGGAGCTCACCGGGGAGATCCCCTCGCCGCGCAACCCGCCCTCAGGGTGCCTGTTCCACACGCGGTGCCCGATCGCCCAGGTTCCGGGAATCTGCGCCGACGTCGTCCCACCGCTCGAGATGAAGCCGGACGGCCATCTCGCCTCGTGCCATTTCTCAGACCAGGTGCGCACCAAGCTGGCTGTCACCGTCTGAGCGCTCCGGTGCGCTTGCACGAACGAACGTTCGTGTTTCTTCGCTCGCTAGCGACTCCGACGTCACCGGGTCGCAACCCCCGGTCGCCACACTCGACGGGTGAGCGCGAGACGGGTCATGCACCGTTCCGTGGACAGCGCGGTGGGGGGACGGTTCGCACCGGCCACATCACCTCGGTCCAGGACTGCGCTTCGGCGCGAGCTGACCCAACTCATCGACGAGGGTCGCATCGTGGCGGCGGTGCAGCCGATCGTCAGGCTGTACGACGGCACCAGCATCGGCTACGAGGCGCTGGCACGCTTCCCCCCGACCGAGCACTTCACCACGCCCGACGAGCTCTTCGGAGCAGCCGCGTCGCTCGATGTCAAATCGGCCGTGGACATCGCCTGCGTGCGCGCGGCCTTGCGCGAAGCGCCGAACATCGGCGACACCGACCTGTTCGTCAATGTTCTGATCCGCACGCTCCTCGACGCGGGTGGCATGCGGGCACTCCACGCGGCGGTGAGCGAAGCACGCCTCGACCCGGCCTCGATCGTGCTCGAGTTCAGTGAACGCGATCCGGTCCCCGACCTGGAGCACCTGCAGCGGATTGCAGCGGACCTCCGATCCCACGGATTCCGTATCGCCGTCGACGACGCTGGCGCGGGCCACGCCAGCATGCGGGTCATCGCCGAGCTCCGTCCGGAGTTCATCAAGGTCGACCGGTCGCTGATCCACGCGGTCGACACCGATCGCGCCCGCCGTGCGCTCGTCGTATCGCTGCTCTCGTTTGGGGGCCACATCGGAGCACGGCTGATCGCCGAGGGCATCGAGACCCAATCCGAGGAGGACGCCCTCCAGTCGCTCGGCGTCCAGTTCGGCCAGGGGTGGCACCTCGGCCGCCCCGTCCTCGCACAGCCCGTCGAGGGTCACGATGACGTCGAGGTGGTGATCCCCGGATGGTTCGCCCAGCGACCGGTGTCGCGAGTTCGTTCGGCGCCCGAGGGACCCCTCCTCCACCTCGCGCAGCCTGCGGTGCTGCCTTCCGTGCCGCCCCGGCCGTCGCGCGTGCGCAGCGGGCTTCCCCGGGCGCTCAGCGATGCGGCTCTGGCGCTGCAGACCGAGCACGACCCGATGCGCATCCTCGGGGTCATGGCCGAGCAGCTGGCTCGAGTGGTTCCGGTCACCGAGATGGCGATCTTCGTTGCCGACTACGAGACCCACCGCTTCAACCCGGTGCTTGCGACCGGTCCCGATGCCGACGAGATCCTCGCCGACGCGTTCTCGCTCGATGCGGGGATCACCGGGTGGGCGTTCGCCAAGGGTATTCCCGAGAACGTCGACGACACCGCCGATCACCCGCTCGCGCGGCAGGTTCCCGGAACAGCGGTGGTGCACGAGTCCCTCCTGCTCATCCCGCTGGTGGCCGCAGAGCGAAAGCTCGGGATCATCAACTGCTGGCGAGTCGGGATCGGGCAGTTCAGCGCTCGCGAGCTCGAGGCCGGATCGCTCTTCGCCCATATCGCGGCCGCGGCGTGGCGCAACGCACAGCTGTATACCGAGCTGCTCAGTGCCGCGATGACCGATCCGCTGACCGGTCTGTTCAACAGCCGCTGGCTGCGCGACACCGCCCAGCGCGAGCTCGTTCGCGGTGCCCGCGATCCCCAGCCGTTCTCACTGCTCCTCATCGATCTTGATCACTTCAAGACGGTGAACGACCACGGCGGTCATGCCGCCGGTGATCTGGTCCTGCAGCGGATCGCCACGCGGCTGCGCGCCAGCGTGCGCGGCGCCGATGCCGTGGTCCGCCTCGGCGGTGAGGAGTTCGTGGTCCTGCTCCACGGATGCGACGCCGACGGCGGAGCGAGGGTCGCGGAGGCGGTGCGGGCGGCCATCAGCCAGCTCGCGCTGCCCGAGGGCGCCCGTCTCGGCCGGCTGACGGCTTCGATCGGGATCGCCTCGTACCCCGAGCACGGCGACAACCTCGATGAGCTGCTCGCCGCGGCCGACCGAGCCATGTACGCGGCCAAGCACGGGGGACGCAACCGCGTGGTTCGAGCGCCGGCTCCCGCCGAGCGGGGCAGGCTTATGCCGGACCCGCCGCGCCCTGGGCGCCCGGTGCGCGTGGAGATCGTCGAGTCACGACGCGCCGGCTGACTCCGGGTTCCGGCCGTCGCCCGTACGTCGCTCATAAGATGAATCTCCAACCTGTGGTCTTGGAGGAGTCATGAGCGACAGCGATCAGCGGCCGCGGATTCTTTACACCGCTGAGGCAACCGTCAAAGGCGGCCGGCGGGGTCATGGCGCCACCTCGGACGGCGTCGTGGAGGTCGATTTCACGTCACCAAAGGAACTGGGCGGCGATGGAGCCCGTGGGACGAACCCCGAGCAGCTCTTCGCGCTCGGATTTGCGGCGTGCTGGGAGAACGCCATGCTCGGTATCGCCCGCCGCAAGGGGGTCGACGTCGAGGACGCGACGGTGACCGCTCGGGTCGGCATCGGACGGATCGAGTCCGGGCGCCTCGGTCTTGCCGTCGAACTGCTCATCACCCTTCCGTCGCTGCCCGACCGTGAGCAGGCGAAGGCTCTGATCGACGAGGCCGAGCAGCGCTGCCCCTACTCGAACGCGGTTCGGGGCAACGTCGAAGTGACTCTGACACTTCTCTGACCGTGCCGGACCCCGCGTGGAACGGGCGCTCGGCTACCGTCGTGTGGTGAAGCGGCTCTGGGCACCCTGGCGCATGGCGTACGTTTCGGACACGCCGTCAGGCACCGGGGATGGATGCTTTCTGTGCGCGGCCGCCCGCGGCGATGGCGACCAGTCCCTCGTGGTCGGCCGCGGCAAGCTGGCGTTCATCCTGATGAACCGCTACCCGTACACCAGCGGACACCTCATGGCGGTGCCGGTTCGGCACACGCCCGGCATGCTCGCATTGACGCCTGATGAGGGGGCCGCGATCTTTGCGGCCACGCAGCGCGCCATTCGCGTCCTGACCGACGCGATGCACCCGGACGGGTTCAACATCGGCATCAATCAGGGCAGCGCCGCGGGTGCGAGCACCGAGCACGTCCACGTTCATGTTGTGCCGCGCTGGGCCGGGGACACCAACTTCATGCCCGTGCTCGGCGACGTCAAGGTGCTCCCACAGGATCTCGAGACCACAGCGGCCAACCTGCGCGAGGCCTTCATTCGGCTCGGACCGCTATAGTCGTTCGCAGATGGGTTCCGTAATCAAGAAGCGGCGCAAGAAGATGCGCAAGCACAAGCATAAGAAGATGCTGAAGAAGACGAGGTGGGCGCGCCGCGCGTAGTCGCGACGCTGTTGCTCCGCTTCGCCGCGCTCGGATGGTGCACTTGGGGATGTGCGTGCGTGCGCACGCGATCAGTTCCCGTCAGGCGCGAGCGTACGAGTGCAGCCCGGCGATCCAGAGGTTGACCGCATACAGCGTGAACAGGATCGCCGCGAACCCGAACACGGTGATGATCGCCGCTCGCTTCTCCTTCCAGCCGTAGGTCACGCGAGCGTGGAGATAGATCGCGAAGATGACCCAGGTGATGAAGGCGAACGTCTCCTTGGGATCCCATCCCCAGTAGCGTCCCCATGCGTGTTCGCCCCAGATGGCTCCGCAGATGACACCGAACGTCCAGATCGGAAAGCCGATCATCACGAAGCGGTAGCTCCAGCTGTCCAGCACCGCCGCCCCCGGCAGCGCGCGCTGCAGCCACGTCGCCACCGGGTGCTTGCCTCCGGCCGCGGTGAAACCGCCGCCTGACCCGCCGCCGCCTCCCATCGTCATGGTCGCCACGCCCCCGCTGCTGACGCTTGCGGGCACGGCCGCGGGAGCGACCGCGAGCAGGCGATTGTCAGCCCAGCGTCGCCCCAGGTAGGCCATCCCGAAGAAGAACGAGAAGCTCAGCACGGCCGAGGATGTGGCCATTGAGGTGACGTGGATGGTCAGCCAGTAGCTGTGCAGGGCTGGGACCAGCTGCCCCGGCGGCACGTAGAGCATGTAGGCCACGCCCATCAACGCGACCGTGACGATCATCGCCGGCAGCCCGATCAGGCGCATCCGCGAACGCACCATGAGAACCACGCACACGGTGACGACGACGAACGCTATCCCGGTCGAGTACTCATACATGTTGCCGAGCGGCCAGTGCCCGGCCTCGAGCGCGCGGGTGAAGATCGAGGCGAAATGCAGCGGCCAGCCGGCCAGGACGAGGGCCATTCCGATGTCCCCGAGGACCCGCTTGCGGAAGGCCAGGTGAAGCACGAAGGCAACCACCGCGAGCGTGTATGCGCCGACCGCGATCCCGAAGAGAACCAGGGACGCCGGGGTGCTCGACATGCCTGCGCGCGAGTATAGCCACCGGTAGCGTCGAGGGCGCCTCGGCCGGCCGTTGCCGTATCTCGAATCCAAGCTGTAAAGGAATGGACGCAAGCCACCCGTTTCGGCGGCGCCTCCGTACCATGGGGGCAATGTCCCGGCCGCGCGTATTGCTCGCCGACGACGACCCGCGCGTGCTGTCCGTCGTCTCCCGCTACCTCGACCTCGAAGGCTACGAGATGTCGACGGTTTCCGATGGCGAAGCGGCGGTCCGGATCGCCGAAGCCGATCGCCCCGATCTGATCATCCTCGACATCATGATGCCGGGCATCGACGGCATCGAGGCCTGCCGGCGGATCAGGGCGAACGCGGCGACGGCGCAGACCCCGGTGCTCATGTTCAGCGCCCTGTCCGAGGAGGCAGAGGCAGCACGCCTCGCCGGCGCGGATGGCATGCTCCCCAAGCCGTTCAACCTGCCGGCGCTCGCCGAGGCGGTGAAAACCTTCTTCGCGGCGCGAACCGCCTCGTAGGCGGCTCGAGCGCCAGCCTATACTGCAAAACGCCTCGGCGTGACCCTGGTCTCGGGGCGGTAGCTCAGCTGGGAGAGCGCTGCCCTCGCACGGCAGAGGTCAGGGGTTCGAATCCCCTCCGCTCCACCAAAGGTCGATTCGCCGACACCGCACTCGCCGGTATTGCTGACCTTGTTACGTCCTGCGGCGTATGAAGACCGAGATGACGAGCAACGCTTGATGACTCCACCTTCCGGCGCGGACACCCTCGAAGTTCGCCAGACGTATCTGCGCACGCGTCGATCCGGTCCGATCGCCTCCCGGCGACGGGCCGCTCTCTGGATCGTGCTGGGTGCCGCCGCCGGTGGACTCTGCATTGCCGGAGTCGGCGGCCTGGTGCTCGGATCCTGATCCACCACCGAGCCTAGGCGATCACGAAGGTCCGATCTCGGCGAGGCGCGCGACCACGTCCTTGAGCTTCCTGGCCGTCGCCACGGGGTCGGGTGACGTATTCCGAACGCCGACCATGGCGATCCCGAGCTTGGCGTACTGTTCCATGTCCCGGAGGAACCCATCCAGGTCTTTCGTGGGGTCGGCTGCACCCTGGATCGTCTTCTTGATGGTCGCGATGTCGCGGCCCTCGGCCTCGCAGTGCTGGGCGAGGATGTCGAGCTTGCGCTTGACCTCGGGGGGTCCGAGGGCGAAGAGGTTGCAGGCGTCCGCGTAGCGGGCCACGAGCTTGAGGGTCTTGCGTTCCCCGCCGCCGCCGATGAGGATCTTCGGGCGAGGCTGCTGTACCGGCTTCGGATGGCAGATGGTTTCGGCCAGGTGGTAGTGCTTGCCCTCGTACGGACCGTCGTTGTCACTCCACATCTGATTGCAGATCTGGAGCGTCTCCTCGAGCCGCTCGAAGCGCTCAGCGATCGGCGGGAAGGGCACGCCGAGGGCGAGGTGCTCGCGCTCGTACCAGGCAGCGCCGAGGCCGAGCATCGCGCGCCCGCCGGAGACGACGTCGAGCGTCGTCACGATCTTGGCGAGCAGGCCCGGATGCCGGTAGGTCACCCCGGTGACCATCAGCGAGAGGGTGATCCGCTCCGTCTTGCCGGCCACAAAGCCGAGTGACGTGTAGCCCTCGAGCATCGGGTCCTGGGCGGTGGCGAATCCCTCCATCTGGAACCAGTGGTCCATCATCGTGAGGGTCGAGCAGCCGGCTTCCTCGGCGGCCTGAGCGGTCGCCGCGAGGGTCGTGCCAAGGGCCTTGCTCCCGCCCGGAAGGGTGAAGTTCATGAAGTGCAGAGCGAGTTCCATTGCGTGGCTCCTGGCTGGGTGTGGGTGCGGTGGTGGATTCGAAGTCCAGGTGGGGAAGGCTAGTGGACGCGGGCAAAACGGCGTCGGGACTCGCTGGCCACGCCACCCGCGAGGCTCAGCGCCGCAAGGTGTTGAGCGCAGTGCGGCTGACGTCCCGTAGGCTACCCAGGAGCCATGAAGGCATCAAAAGAGGATCGACTGTGAATCATTTCGAGGGCCGGACGATACTGCTGACCGGGGGAACGGGCTCCTTCGGACAGCATTTCACGCGCACCGCGCTCGCGAAGTGGAACCCGGCGGCCATCCGCATATTCAGCCGGGACGAACTCAAGCAGACGGAGATGGAGCGCAAGTTCGCCGATCCCCGGCTGCGCTTCTTTATCGGAGACGTTCGCGATCGCGACCGCCTGCGCCGCGCCATCGAGGGCGCTGACGTCGTCATCCACGCCGCCGCCCTGAAGCACGTCCCGGTCTGCGAGTACAACCCGTTCGAGGCAATCAAGACCAACATCCTCGGCGCCCAGAACGTTGCCGAGGTGTGCCTTGACGCCGGAGTACCCCGGGCAATCGCGCTCAGCACCGACAAGGCGGTCAGCCCGGCAAACCTCTACGGCGCGACCAAGCTGTGTGCGGAGAAGCTCTTCGTGCAGGCCAACGTCTATGCCGGCAGGCAGGCGACGCGCCTGTGCTGCGTCCGCTACGGCAACGTCGTCGGCTCCCGGGGAAGCGTCGTTCCGCTGTTCCGCGATCAGTCGAAGTCAGGTGAGCTCACCGTGACCGACGAGAGAATGACCCGCTTCTGGATCACCCTCGACCAGGCCGTGCAGTTCGTCGCTGACTGTTTTGTCGCGATGTCTGGAGGCGAGGTGTTCGTTCCCAAGATCCCGAGCACCCGCGTCCTCGACCTCGCGGAGGCGATCGCTCCCGGTCTGCCGATCCGCTACACGGGTATCCGGCCTGGGGAGAAGCTCCACGAATCGCTGATCACTGGCGAGGAGGCGCGGCACACCATGGACCAGGGCTGGTGTTACGTCGTCGAACCGGAACATGCCTTCTGGGGTACGCGCGGAGCCCCGGAGGGAAGTCCGGTCGACGAGGACTTCGTCTACAGCAGCGACCGAAACACGCAGTGGCTCGACATCCCCCAACTCCGCGAGCTGCTCGCAACCGTGCCGCACTCGACGACGGCGGTGACGGCACCGGTCGGATGAGCGTCACAAGTCCTCCGGCAATCGCCGGAGGCACCCCGATCCGCGTGCGGCCACTCCCCTACGGACGCCACCAACTCGATGATGCCGACGTCGCCGCGGTGGTTGCCGCCCTGCGATCGGGCACCCTCACCGGCGGTGCGCTCATCGCTGATTTCGAGCACGCCCTTGCCGCCAAGTGCATGGCGGGACACGCCATAGCTGTCGCCAACGGGAGCGTTGCGCTCGATCTCGCCGTGCTCGCGCTGGGGATTGGACCGGGCGACGAGGTCATCACCACGCCGCTGACCTTCGTGGCTACCGCAAATGCGGTGCTCCGCGCCGGCGCCACGCCCGTGTTCGCCGATATCGGTGACGATCGCTGCCTCGACCCGGAGTCCGTCGCACAGGAAGTGACGCCGCGGACGAAGGCTGTGATCACCGTCGATTACTCGGGCCTGCCGTCGGACGTCGCACAGCTGAAGGCGGCACTTCCGCGACCGCTCCCGGTGATCGCCGACAGTGCGCATTCGCTCGGCGCGTCGCAGAACGGGCGGCAGGTGGGGTCGCTGGCAGACGTCACGACGCTCAGCTTCCATCCGGTGAAGCAGATCACCACTGGTGAAGGTGGCGCGTGCCTCACGTCTGACGGCGAGGTTGCGGATCGCATTCGCAAGCTGCGCAATCACGGGATGACCACCACCGCCGACGAGCGAACTGGCGCGCTCTGGAAATACGACGTCACCATGCTCGGTGACAACCACCGCATGACGACCCCGCAGGCGGCACTGGGCATCTCGCAGTTGCGCCGCCTCGGCACCGTCGTTGCGGAGCGCAGCGAGATTGCTGACCGGTACGACGCTCTCCTCGCCGACATCCCCGGGGTCGGCCTCCCGCCTCGACCGGTCGGCCGTCGCAGCGCCTGGCACCTCTACCCCATCCAGATCGACTCCGACGCATTCGGGTGTGAGCGCGACACCGTGATCGACGCGCTGCGCGCTGAGGGGATCGAGGCGACCCTGCATTACCCGGCCGTGCACCTGCTCTCGCTGTACCGCGAGCGCGGGGGTGCCCCGGGCACAGCTCCGCGGGCCGAGCGTCTGTGCGAGCAGCTTGTCACGCTGCCGCTCTACCCGGCGATGACCGTCTCCGATCAGGACGACGTCGTCCTTGCGCTGCGAAGGATCCACGCGTGGGCGGCGGCGCGCGCGGTCCGGTCGTGAGCCCGCGGGCGCTGCTGGCTGCGGACTGCGGCAGCGGCATCGGGCTGGGACATCTGGAACGGATGCTCGCGCTTGCCGACTCGCTCGCACCCGACCTGGAGCCCTCGATCCTCGTGCCCGAAGGAGACTCCTCGCTGCACCTGCGCGTCGCCGACCGTGGGCATCGAGTGATCGATGCCCCGGGACTCGCCGCCGCGCGCGTCGACGCCGCAATCGCGCACGGAGAGCCATTCGACGTCGTCGTGCTTGATGGCTACGTGTTCGATGTCGAGTTGCAGCGCCGGCTTCGGGCTCGAGCTCCGTTGACCGTCGTGGATGACCTGGGTCTCCCATCCGACTGCGACCTTGCCGTCAATCCCTCCCCTGGGGGAGAGAGACTTCGTCCCTCCGGAGCGGCCGCGTTCCTGGGCGGTGCAGCCTACGCGCTCGTGCGCAGCCTTTTTGTGGCTGCACGTGCAACGACACACGGGCACGGTCGCGATCATCGCTCGGTGCTCGTGAGCACCGGGGCCACCGATCTGGGTGGCATCGGCCGGCGGGCGAGTTTCGACTTGCTGGAGCGCGATCCCACCGTCGAGGTCGTCCGCGTCGTCGGGCCCGACACCCCGGTGGGTAAAGCGAGCGATCATCCGCGCGAGCGTCTGCTGGTGGCCCCGCCCGACCTCGCCGGCGCGCTCGCTGCAGCCTCCGTGTACGTCGGTGCCGCGGGCACCACCGCGGTGCAGGCCGCGTGTGTCGGCACACCCGCCGTGATCACGGTGGCAGTCGCGAACCAGGCAGCGCAGGCGGCGGCACTTTCCGCCGCGGGCTGCGCGACCATTGCGGCCGAGTCCGAACTCGCGGAGGCATGCCTCGCCCTGCTCGACGACCCCGCGCGGCTAGCGTCGATGTCAGCTGCCGGTCGGGCACTTGTCGACGGACGCGGAGCAACCAGAGTTGCGGAAGCGGTCCGCAACCTGATCACGGCCCGCGCCGCGTGATGACCACCGTTGCGGTGATCCAGGCTCGCTCGGGGTCGACGCGATTTCCGCGCAAGGTGCTGGCGCCGCTCCAAGGTCGCCCGGTGCTTGCGCACGTCATCGAACGAGTCTCGCGAGCCACCCTCGTGGATCGTGTCGTTGTCGCGACGACGGATCGCGCGAGCGATGACGGCGTCGCCGCGCTCGCGGTGGCGTCAGGCGCGGCTGTCACTCGCGGGTCGGAGGACGATGTGCTCAGCAGATACCTGCTCGCCGCGCGCGAGCACGGCGCGGACGTCATCGTCCGCATCACCGCTGACTGCCCGCTCGTGGATCCGGCGATCGTGGACCTCCTGATCGGTGCTCGCGCGGGTTCGGATGCCGACTACGCGAGCAACGTCGCGCCGGCGACGTATCCCGACGGCTACGACGTCGAGGTGCTGACCGCCGAATGTCTGAAGCGCATCGACAGGGAGGCAACGCTGGCCTACGAGCGCGAGCATGTGACCGTGCGAGTCAGAGAGCACCTCGACGACTACCGCGTAGCCGAGCTCCGCAACGATCGCGATCTCTCGTGGATGCGCCTGACCGTCGATATCCCCGAGGACCTCGACCGGATCGCGCGTCTGCTCGCGGCGCTCCCCGCGACACCGCCGCCCGGTCTCGCCGAGGTCGTTGCGGCGTACGAGCGCGACCCGGCGGTGCAAGCGGAGCCGCTGCCGCCCCGCGACCAGCGGTATCGAATGCAGCGTGACGCCGCCCGCGAACTGCCCCGATCGGAGGAGTCTCGCTCCGCATGATGGTTCCCGCCGCTCCCGTCGCTCACGGGCGCCGCGTCTTCCGCAACACGCTGGTCACGGGTGCAGTCGGTGTGTTCTCGCTCTTCGCCAACTTCTTCGTGATCGGCGAGGCCGGCCACCACCTTGCCAGGGACGCGTATGGAATTCTCACGCTGGCACTGGCGTTCTCGGTGTCCGCCGGGTACCTGAGCATCTCGGACCTCGGCCTGCAGGCGGGTGTCACCCGCTTCATCGCGGACGCCGACGGACGCGGGCAGCGCGAGCGCATCGGCGAGGTGGTGAGCTCGGCGCTGGCGGTGCTCTCGGTCACCGCCGTGGTCGCCGTCGCCATCCTGCTCACTCTCTCGGTTGTCGGGAGTCACCTCCTGAGCGTCCACGGTGTCGCGCTGCAGAACGACCTGCGCCTGCTGTTCGTGATCTTTGCGGCCGAAGCAGTCTTCGGGTTGCCGGCGCTTGCGTTCCTCGGTGTGCTCCAGGGTCTCCAGCGCTACGGATGGATCAAGGTCGTGGATCTGTCGCGCCAGATCCTCTTCACCGTGCTCGCGCTGACCGTCCTGCTCACCGGACACGGTGTCGTGGCATTCGGCATCACCATGGTCGCCGCCACGGCCTTCGCGGCCGTCGGATATGGGGTCGCCGCCCACGTGCTCTGCCCGGAGATGCGCGTCTCTCCCCGACTCATCAATCGGGCGGCGCTCCGGCCGCTGGCCAGTTTCAGCGCCTGGGTGTTCATCTCGAGGATCAACGGTGTGATCTGGGCACAGATGGACACGGTGATCCTCTCGGTGATCGTGGGCATCAACGTGCTCGCCGGCTACAACTTCGCAGCCCGTCTTCAGTCCGCCGCATCGTATCCGCAATCACTGAGCGCAGCCGCGGTTGTGCCTGCCTCGGCCAACCTGCTGGCGCTCGAGTCTCGCGAGCGCCTTCGACAGCTTCTGATCCGCGGCACGCGTTACTCGCTCGAACTTTCTCTGCCGGTCACGATCGCCGCGATGATCCTCGCGCGCCCACTCCTGATCTACTGGGTGGGCGCGTCGTACGCGAGCTATGCGGGACCGGCGCAACTCTTTCTCACGTATCAGCTCGTCTCGTGCACCGCCGGGATCGCGAACACCATGCTGGTCGGGATGGGACGGGTGCGTGAGGTCACCATCTACGTGACCATCGCCATGCTGATCAACCTCGGCCTCTCGATTGCCCTGGCCCGGCCACTCGGCGTCTCCGGGGTCATCATCGGGACGCTCGTCGGGTACGGGATCACGGCGCCGCTGTACATCCGCCTGGTGCTCCGCGAGCTGACCATGGGCCTGGGAGAGTTCCTCGGTCACGCGATCCTTCCGATCCTCCCGTGGGCAGCTGTATTCGCCGCGGTGGTGGCGCTCACAGCGCATTTCCTCTCGCCGGCCAGCCTCATCGCCGTGGCGCTCTGCTGCGTGCCCGGCACGCTGGTGTACGTCGCGGGGATCATTGGTGTTGCCATGTCGCGCGAGGAGCGCAGCGCGTTGCTCGGCTTCCTGCTCCCAACACCTCACGCGCGCTGATGGACCGCGTCCGCGTGCTGGCCATGGACCATTTCTCCGACCAGGACCTCCGATCGCTCGAGGCGGACCCGCGTCTCGACATCCGCAGGTTTCCGTATCAGCGATTCCGGCAGCCTGCGATCCGGATCATGGGCCGGCCGGTGGCCCGCGGTCTGCATGCATACAACGACCCGGCGATCGCAGCCGCTCGGATGCGTTACGCGCACTGGCTCCGGCGAGAGGTCGAGCACCTCTATCTGGAGCGTGCATTCGATGTGATCCTCCTTCCCTCCGACACGTTCTTCTACGTGCGCAGCCTCCCGGCCGCGGCCCACGCCCTCGGCATCCCGGTAGTCGTCATGCAGAAGGAAACCACCATCTCCGTTCACACGATGGATGAGCACAGCCAGGAGATGCGTGTCGAGGCACCGTTCGTCGCCGACTGGATGACCGTCTGCAGCGAGCGTCACCGCGAGTTCTGGATGCGGGCGGGAGCTGACGGCGATCTGGTCGAGGTGACCGGGCAGCCACGCTTCGACATCTATGCGTCGCGGCGCTCGCAGCCTCCTTCCGCACGGCGGCAGGTCCTCTTTCTCACCAATGAGCTCGACGCATACGTGCCGGGAGTCGGCCAGGGAATGGGGCTTCGGACCTGGGAGCCGCTTCGCGACGCGACTGAAGCCGCGCTGTTCGATGCGGTCCGAACGGGAGCGTGCGAGGTCCTCGTGAAGATCCACCCGCAGCAGAACCATCGCGTCGAATCGGCGCGCATTGCCCGGAGGTCCGGCGGTCGATGGCATCACGGCGTCGAGGTTGCCTCGCCCGATGCCGACACCCGCGAATTGATCGTCGGTGCCGACGTCGTCGTCGGCTTTCAGTCAACCGCGCTGTACGAGGCCGTCGCGGCGGGCAGGCCGGTCATCTACGCAGCCTGGGGAGAGGAGTACGAGCGTTTTCGCAACGGCTTGATTCCGTTCGACCAGGCGCCGCCGGCGTGCATCCATCACGCGACGTCTGCCGCCGCGCTCACCCAGATGCTTTCGGACGAGCTGCCGCCTGCCGGCGTGACATGCACCGCGTGGTACGAGGAGGCGCTCGGACCCGTGGACGGGCTGGCCACGGACCGTGTCACCCGCCGCCTGCTGTCGATTGCCGCCGCGTCGAGCCCAACACCGCGACGTCGCGAGCTCGAGCTGCGCAGAACTCGCTACGCCCTCGCGTTGCTGGCCCGCGCGCTGGCCGCGCAGACCGTGTGGACGGTTGCGATTCCGGTCGCGAACGTTGCCGGAGAGTCACGACGGGTCGGCGTCCGACGCCGTCGCGCCGGCGAGAAGCGACGGCTGGCAATCGCCACGCTTCGCCGACGTTCTCACTGATCGGGCCAGCGGCGCCTCGTCCAGAAGACTTCGTGGTCGTCGCGACCGAGCGCCCAGAGCGTCCGGCGCGCAACATTGCCGGCGAGCCCGTCGCGTTGCGAGAGGGTCGGCCGGGGCGCCGAGCCGGCGACATCGCGAATCAGTGCCACGGCGTCGCCGGGGGTGACCACGCCCTGGCTCGCCGCGCGCTCCACCATCCAGAACGCGAGGTCGTAGAAACGGTACACGCGCAGCAGGCACACGTTGCGGACGAGCTCGGTCAGTGACTCCGCCCGCAGCGCCGACTCGCGGAAGTAGAGCGCATCACCCGCGACCAGCTCGGCGCTCAGCGCCGCGCTCCCGGTTGCGGTGTGCAGGTACTTGCGAAGATAGTGGTGGGACTCGTCGTTCGCGTTGCGATACGAGCGGTGGGTACGCAGGTCGAGCAACCGAAAGCCATGGTCGCGCATGTACCCATCCACGTCGCCGAATGTCGGCTGACCCTGATACAGCTCCACGAACTCCACCTCGGTTTCAACGCAGACAACCTCCTCGAGCTGCGCGTTGGTCAACGACGAGAGGATCTCCAGCTCGGTTCCCTGCGTATCGAGCTTCATGAGGACCGGAACCGGACGGCCGTTCTCGGCGAGGAAGTCGTGCAATGACTTGCACGGCACCTCGATGACGCGGCGGATCCCCGCATACGACGATCCGCTGTACTCGAGGATCACCGCCTCGTTGGGTGGGAACAACGATGACCCGGTGCTGCGGTTGAGAACGTAGAAGGGACGCATGCCGCTGCTCCCGGCGAGCGCCACCGGAAACCAGTGGATGTTCGGCGGCGATTCGCGCCGGCGACTCGCGCACTCGGCCTCGTCGGGCTCGAAACAATCGACCTCCATCACGGCCAGGTGGTCACGCCACTGCGGCGCGACGCCACCCGCAGCCCCGACATCCATCGCGGCCAGCGGCTCGCGCGCAAGCGTCGAGGCGATGACCCCGCCGGGGTCGAGGGGATTCCTCCGCTCACGCGCGTGATGACGAGACCGCGCCACTGCGCGCGCGATCTTGCGCATGGTCCCGCCCCCTGTCACGCCGGTGACGCCCGAGCCTCAGTATCCCCACATGTGCTGGAGCGACACGCTGCCGGCCGTCGAGCACGTGAGGATCTGACAGTTGACGTCGGCATCGGCGGACGTCACCAGGATGGTCCCGTACCCGCTCGGACCGAGGAACGAATCGAGTCCCTCGAAAAGCTCGTCGGCCCAGAGCACCCGTCCGGTGAAGGCGGTGAGCTCCGCCTCCGCCGTCCTCGAGGCCCCGTTCGGAGCATGCAACCGAGCCTTGACGATGGCGCGGGTCGAATGGTTGAGATTTCCGGCTCCGTTGACGGCCAGGACTCCCGTACGCAAACCGCGAGCGGAGCGTATCTGTCCGACGATGTTGGTTCGTCCCACCACGCCTTTCGATGGGTGCAGCCAGTGCGGAAACCCATCAATGGTGGCATTGAGGTTCCGCCAGCAGCTCTGGAACTCGGTGACGTCCCGATCGCCGGTGCGCTTGTTGCGCACGACCAGGTTGCCGCATGCGTTGATCCGCTGCGGATCGATGTTCATCTTCTTCCAGTCGGGGCTGACCAGGACGAGCGACGGCCGGCCCCCGTCCGGAGTCGCGAACCCTGCCAGCAGCTCGTCGGCATAGTGATAGCCCGACTTCGGCAGCGTGATCGCACGCCGGCCGAGCACCTTGCCATCGCCGTCGAAGAACACCAGGATGAAGTCCGAGAGCTGCGGGTTCGCTGCTTCGAACGAGAAGCCGAACTCGATGTCTGCGGCCTCATCGAGCAGCGGAAGCCCGTGTGGCCAGAACAGGAATCCGCGCTCCTCCATGGCCTCGAGGAATTCGCGACGGTCCGAGGCGAGCGGAGGGCGATGCTCAACCTGGGCAACGGTCACCTCGTGGTTGCCACGTATCGACGGGCGATCGTCACCAGAGCCTTCATCGAAGGCGAACCAGTACGACGTGCCATGGCCCTGATATCGATAGCCCCAGAACCCTGGATGCGCATCGGCTTGGGCTCCACTTGGCACGTTGATCTGCTCGATGGTGTGTGCGGCATCGCGCGCGAAGGTTCCCTTGACGGGGCCCCGCGACCAGTGCACCTCGCTGTCCGAGTCGCTGAGACGGTGGTCGTAGTTCGGCAGGGTGAGCACCAGGCCGGCCGAGCGCAGCTCACTGAGCGGAATCCGTGATTCACACACATGGTCGGGACCGTAGTCGTGGGCACCGTGCAAGCTCGTAAGCGAGTCCTTCCAGAACAGATCGGCCCACACCCTCCAGCGCGGATGGCGGTTTCCCGTCAATGCGGGGTGGCTGGTGCGCACCTCGATGACCGCGGTGCCCTCGCGATCAGGAAGGAGGTCGTCAAGCGTGAAGTGCACC
>DASZJB010000152.1:0-18812 GCA_035948615.1 Candidatus Dormiibacterota bacterium | reverse complement strand
TCGGCCACGCTGATCTCCTGTTCGGGATGCCAGCGCGGACGCTCGTCACGGGCGCGGTGAACCGCGGCCCCGATCGCGAGCCACGGATCGAGCGGCGCAACCGGCGCGTCCGAGCCGAAGCTGACAACGGCGCCGGCGTCGAGCAGCGAGCGGAGTGGGAACGCCCGCCGGGTGCGGCCGGCCCAGTAGCGATCGGCGACATCCCGGTCGTCGAGCGCGTGCTCGGGCTGGACGCTCGCGACGACCCTCAACTGCGCAAAGCGCGCTACATCGGCGTCGTCGAGCAGCTGGGCGTGCTCGATGCTGCCATGCGCGCCGGTGCCCGCAAACGCCTGCAGCGCCACCGAGTTGGCGCGATCGCCGATGGCGTGGACCGCACACTGGAGACCGGCGTCGGTTGCGCGCCGCAGGAGCCACGAGAGTTCGCGGGGTTCAACGAGCAGAACGCCGAAGTTCTCCTCGCCGCCGGCAGGCAACGAATAGGCATCGTTGCACCAGGCGGTGCGCGTGTTGAGCGAGCCGTCGATGATGGTCTTCAGAGGCCCGACCGTGAGCAGCCCGCCGGTTCCGTCGACGACGTCACCGCTGTGCAGATGCCGCGCGATGGCATCGTCCAGTCGCTCCGGCCAGACGCTGCTGGCGACGCGAAGCCAACGATCACCGAGTCCGATCCGGCGCCGCCATGCATCGAGTGACCAGGGCCTTTCCATGTCGACGATGCCGACGACGCCTCGGGCCGCGGCGGCGCGCGACGCAGCACGGCACCACGCATCGGAGACAGCATCGGTGACGTTCGCCACTTCGGCGATGACGTGCATGGCGGCCTCTTCACGCAGCAACCCGGTCGCATGCTCCGCGTGACCGAACCGGCGGAGCGCGGCGCTGTTCAGCCAGGCGCTGTGCAGGTCGGCACCGATGAGCAGCACAGGAACTCCACCGGTCACCGCGTCGAGGATGTCGCGGTGCGGGGTATCGGGCCAGAGCGCATCGCGGAATCCGTACCCGACCACGGGGGTGTCGAGACCGTGGCCACGCCCTTCGAGGTGTGCCGCAACCAGTTGCGCGGCCGCGACTGCGGAGCCGGTATCGGCGAGGTCGAGGCGCGCGCTCGTCTGTGCCCACTGGTCGAAGTGCACATGACGATCCCAGAGTCCGGGCAGCAGCCACCGGCCATCCAGGTCGATCACCTCGGCGATGTGGGTCTGACCTCGGATGTCGCCGGCATCCGCGACGCGCCCGTCGTTGATCAGGACGTGCTCAAGGGAGCGTTCGAGCGCGAGGCGAGCGTGGCGGAACAGGACGCTGGTCACGTGTGCAGCGCCAGGGATCCGTCGGCGCACGCGATGCTCATGGTTCGGCGCGGTACCTCCAGAACCGCGGAAGCATCGCACTCAGCACGGCGGTTCCAAGCACACACAGAACGCCGCCACTGACCACCGAGGCGCGCACCCCGGCGAGCGATCCCACCACCCCCGCCTCCAGGTTTCCCATCGCCGGTCCCGACGTGTAGCTGATCATCTCGATGCCAGCGAGTCGGCCGCGCATCGCATCCGGGATCGTCTGGTTCCACAGCGTCATGCGAAACAGCCCGCTGATCATGTCGGCGGCGCCGGCGGTTGCAAGCGCGAGCAGCGCCACCCAGAGTGACGGCGCGAAGCCGAACGCGATGATCGCCAGTCCCCAACTTGCCGCGGCGAACGCAATCGCCCGCCCGTGGTGACGCACCGAGCGCGTCCATCCGCTAGTCACGGTGGCAGTGAGCGATCCGACCGATGGCGCCGTGTACAACAGCCCGAGCACCGCAGGTCCGCCGAGCCCCGACGCGATCTGCGGGAACAGCGCCATCGGCATCCCGAAGAACATCGCGTTGATGTCGACGAGATAGGAGCCGAGCAGGTCCTGCCGGCCGGCCGCATAGCGCAGTCCCGCAATCGCCGCACGAAGGCTCACTCCGTCAGCGTCAGGAGCCGGCGGGACCGCCCGCATGAGCGTCAGGGCCAGCGTCGCCACGAGAAAGGTGGCCACGTCAACCCCGTAGGTTGCCGGGAGTCCGACGGTCGCGATGAGAATGCCCGCGAGTGGTGGCCCGAGTACCTGGCCCAGGTTTCCCCGGAGGGATTCGAGCGCGGCAGCGGCCGACAACCTGTCTCGGGACACGATGCGGGGGACAAGCGCGTCGAGCGAGGGTCGTTCCAGCGAGTCGACGCCCGCCGCCGCGATGACGACAACGAAGAGCACCCAGAGCTGCGGGTGCGGCAGCGCCGCGTTGACCACGAGGACGCACACGACGCCACACGCGCTGATCTGGGTGATGCGCACCATGCGCCGACGATCGACCGCGTCGGCGAGCGCGCCACCGACAAACGACATCAGGAGTATCGGTACCAGCTCGGCGAGGCTGACCAGTCCGACGACCAGCGAGGACCGCGTCAGCTGGTAGACCTGGAACGGAACGGCGACGTAGGTGATCATGCTGCCTGCGAAGGACACACCCTGGCCGATGAAGAGCAACCGGAATTCTCTCGACTCCCGGAGAGGCGTGACGTCGACGGCGAGCGAGGTCAGTCGCCGCCGCAGTCCCATGCCTTCGGGCGCGACGGTTTCGCTCGCGATGAGGGAATCGGGCTGCGGATCCGGCGTTGCGCGCGTGTGCGGCGGAATCTCCTCGGACACCGTGCGACTCTGGCTCCTGGCGTGCGCCCTGTGCCCGGCCCAAGAAACTTGACCATTCCAGTCGGGATTTGCTAGGGTCGGCGTTGATCAGAACGTTCTTGTGAGGGCTGCCATGTCTGTCACCGATGAATTGCTCAAGAACAACGAGCGCTACGCGGCCGCATTCGACAAGGGCGACACACCGCTGCCTCCAGCCCGCGGGATTGCGGTTGTCGCGTGCATGGATGCCCGCCTGCACGTCAGCGCCATCCTCGGTCTGGAGATCGGCGACGCGCACATCATCCGCAACGCCGGGGGAGTGGTGACCGACGATGCGATCCGGTCGCTGGTGATCTCGCAGCGATTGCTCGGTACCAAGGAGATCATCCTCATCCATCACAGTGACTGCGGCATGGTCACGTTCTCGGATGACGCGGTCAAGGCGCAGATCAAGGAGGACACCGGCATCCGTCCGCCGTTCTCGCTCGAGGCGTTCCCTGACGCCGGCGATGATGTGCGACAGTCGATCGCGCGTATCAAGGCGAGCCCGTTCATCCCTCATCGTGACAGCGTCCGCGGTTTCGTCTACGACGTGTCCACCGGACGTCTGAACGAGGTTGCGCCGGGCGACCGCGAGTTGACCGGATCAACTGCCGGTGTCGCGCAGGGAGCCGCTCGCTAGCTTCACAGACATTGGCTGCCGGCCCCGCCCACCATCTGCGTGCGGCGGGGCTGCGCCGGCCGCGCACCAGACGTGCGACGTTGTTCGGTCGGACGCCGCGCGCGTGCGAAGCAGCATGTCGAAGGAGTGACACGACTGTTACAAGAGCAGGTCGAGGATGGCCCCGCTCCTTCCGTGATCTCGGACACGAAGCGTGCGCCACGCGCACACATCACTGCGCTCATAAGTTGCGCACAGGCATGTGCCTTACTGCACAACAACGTGCGCGGTTGTCCACATTGTGCACAGGCTCGTGCGTGTCAAACGCGTCGTGCGCGCGTGCATGCAACAACGCTCCGTGATGGTTGACAGGGGGTCATGGCCGCGACGTACACTCCCCGGGTGGAATCGGAGGTGGGTGTGTCCAGGCAGTCAGAGCGAGCCATCATGCCGCGCCGCATCTGCGCACGAGTGGGATGCGGCGAGCATGTGCACAAGCCCACCGCGAAGTACTGCAGCATCAGGTGTTGCTCGATCGATCCCGCGCGTCACGAGCGGTTGCGCAACCAGGCACGCCGTGCATCAGCGCGACCGATACCGATGTTGCGCCAGCTGCGCTTCGACTTTCCGCCCAAGGGGTTCGACCCTGAGGCACAACTCAACGAGTTGTGCCTGGCCCGAGAGGACGTCCCCTCCGGCATGTCTCGTCTCACCGGCTGACCCGGGCGCGACCCGGGCTGGGAGCGATTCCCGGCGGACTGCGTAGAATCCGCGTTGCATGCCAGACGAGATCGTCGACGACGCCGCTGAGGCAGGCGCCCCGCTGCCGCCGCCCGCGGAGCCGACTCTCGAGATGCTGCGCCACAGCGCGGCTCACCTGATGGCTGCTGCGGTGGTCCAGCTGTTTCCCGGCGCTCAATACGACGTCGGTCCCGCCATCGAGGACGGCTTTTTCTACAACTTCCGACTCCCCGGCGGAACGCACTTCGTTGACGACGACCTGGCGCGCATCGAGTCGCGCATGAGCGAGCTGGCCGCACTGAGAATTCCTTTCGTGCAGGAGGTCGTGCCGCGCGCGCAGGCGATTGAACTGTTCACGTCGATGCACCAGGACTTCAAGGTGGACATCATCAACCGGCTGCCCGACGATGTCACCGCGGTCAGCATCTACCGGACCGGCGAGTTCATCGACCTGTGCCGGGGACCGCACGTGCCCGATACCGGTTGGCTCACGGCGATTCGCGTGCTGCGCATCGCCGGCGTCTACTGGCGAGGGGACGCCAGGAACGAGCAGCTGCAACGGGTATACGGTACCGCGTGGTTCTCGCGGGATGAGCTCGACGCCTACATGCAGCGCCTGGAGGAAGCACGCAAGCGGGACCATCGACGCCTCGGCGCAGAGCTCGACCTGTTCTCGTTCCCTGATGAGATCGGCTCGGGGCTTCCCGTCTTCCACCCCAACGGCGGGCTGGTGCGCAAGCTCATGGAGGACTACTCGCGTCAACGCCATGAGGAAGGCGGCTACTCGTTTGTGAACACACCGCACATCACCAAGGAGGACCTGTTCAAGGTGTCCGGGCACCTCGAGTGGTTCGCCGACGGCATGTTCCCTCCCATGGAGCTCGACGAGGGCACGAAGTACTACCTGAAGCCGATGAACTGCCCGATGCACATCCTCATCTATCGAAGCCGGATGCGCTCCTATCGCGAGTTGCCCCTTCGTCTCTTCGAATTCGGGAGTGTGTATCGCTACGAGAAGTCGGGGGTGATTCACGGGCTCACGCGCGTGCGCGGGCTCACCATGGACGACGCGCACATCTTCTGTGCACGCGATCAGATGATGGACGAGCTCATCTCGTTGCTCGACTTCACCCTCGGGCTGCTTCGCGACTTCGGCCTCACCGACTTCTATCTCGAGCTCTCCACACGCCCCGAGCACAAGGCTGTCGGCACCGTCGAGGAGTGGGATACGGCAACCAACGCGCTGCGCCTCGCGGCCGACGGCCGCAACCTGGAACTGGTCCTCGATGAGGGCGGCGGTGCGTTCTACGGACCCAAGATCTCGGTACAGGCGAGGGATGCGATCGGACGGACATGGCAGATGTCGACGATCCAGGTCGACTTCCAGTTTCCGCAGCGCTTCGACCTGCATTTCATCGACGACACCGGCGCCGAGCAGCAGCCGATCATGATCCACCGAGCGCTTTTCGGCTCCATCGAGCGGTTCTTCGGCATCCTGCTCGAGCACTACGCTGGACACTTCCCGCTCTGGCTCGCACCCGTGCAGTGCGCGCTCGTCCCGGTTCAGGACGACAGCGAGGAGGTGATGGCGTACATCCGCGGTCTCGCTGCGGCCATGCGCGAGCGCGGGCTGCGCGCGTCTGTCGACGAGCGTCATGGCGAGCGCATGCAAGCTCGTGTGCGCGACGCGGAGCTGAAGCGCATTCCCTACGTCGTGGTCATCGGCAAGCGGGACATCGAGCGCGGCGACGGCGTGGTGCGGGTTCGCGATGTTCGCCGCAACCTTCAGGAGGACGTCTCGACCGGCGCGCTCATCGACCGCCTGGTCGCCGAGGTGAGCGAGCGGCGTCCCGAGTGAGACGGCCCCGGCACACGGAGCCGAACTCAGCGCCGGCCCACGCGCCGCTCCGCGGCGAGGCCAAGCTGCGTGCCGCGCTCGCCGAGTTCGACGTTCGAGCCAGCGGGAGGATCTGTCTCGACCTCGGTGCCGCAGCAGGCGGCTTCACGCGGGTCCTGCTGGAAGCCGGCGCCGAGCGCGTGTACGCGGTGGACGCCGGATTCGGTCAGCTCCTCGGTTCGCTTCGCCAGGATCCGCGCGTCGTGAACCTCGAGGCGACCAACGTCGCCCTGCTCGACACGCGTCTCATTCCCGATGCGATTGACCTCGTGACCATCGACGTGTCGTATCTCGCGCTGGCCGCGGCGGTTGCTCAACTCGACCGCATCGTCCTGGCCCGTGATGCGGACCTGATCGGCCTGGTCAAGCCGATGTTCGAGTTGCGGAGGGCCACGGCTCCCTCCGACGCCATCTCAGTCGACGCCGCGACCGAGCGTGCTGCGGCGGGCGTCGCCGCAGCCGGCTGGCGTGTCATCGGCGCCATGCCGTCGCCCGTGCTCGGTGGGAGAGGCGCTGTCGAAGCGCTGCTCCACGCCCGACGATCACCATGACGTCACACCAGGTTTGGCCATCCCGCGCGCGTGCTATATTCAGCGGCCGACGCCCTGCACGGGCGCCGCAAAGCAGGACCGCCAGGTACGGCCCTCACCTTCCGGGCTTGCCTTGAAGGTCCAGCATCCGAACCCTGGATAGCGGAACCGCTGTCCAGTTTTTTATATCCACAAGGAGGCCGCGCCGATCGCATTCCGAGAGCTCAGGGTCAACGACCAGATCCGCATCCCCACCGTCCGCCTGTTCGACGACACCACAGGCGAGCAGCTGGGAATCGTCACCATCGAGCGAGCCCGAGAGCTTGCCGCCCAACGTGAACTGGACCTGGTCGAGGTAGCCCCCCAGGCCCAACCGCCGGTGTGCCGTCTCATGGACTACGGGCGCTTCAAGTTCGAAGCCCTGAAGAAGGAGAAGGAAAGCCGCAAAGAGCACAACACCATCAACGTCAAGGAGATGAAGCTCCGCCCGAAGATCTCGGAGCACGACTTCCAGACCAAGTTCGGGTCGGTACGTCACTTCCTCCACGACGGCGACAAGGTGAAGCTCACGATCATGTTTCGCGGACGCGAGATGGTGCACCAGGAGTACGGGCGCAAGTTGCTCGACCGGATGGCCGAAGAGCTGAAGGAGGTGGCGACCATCGAACGAACCCCTCTCGTCGAGGGCCGCAACATGATCATGATCATGAGCCCGCTCAACAAGAAGCACGCCAAAGGCGACCAGCACAGCAATGACCGGCGTCCAACGCAGGAGGTGGAGGTGAGCGTCACCGTCCCGGTGGAGGACCTCGGCGCCGACCCAGGGAGCAACAACGACCATGCCGAAGATACGAACGCATAAGGGAACCGCCAAGCGGCTCCGCGTCACCTCGACCGGGAAGGTGATGCGGCGCAAGGCGTTTCGCTCGCACCTGCTCGAGCACAAGAGCGCCAAGCGCAAGCGCCAATACCGGATGCAACACGAGGTGTCCGCGTCGGATCGCCGCAAGGTGATCCGGCTTGCACCCTACCTTTAGGAGAGCGACATGGCCAGAGTGAAACGTGGGGTGACGGCCAAGGCTCGCCACCGGAAGATCCTCGAGATGGCCGAGGGGATGCAGGGGGCTCGCCACCGGCTCTACAAGAACGCCAATGAGGCGGTCATGCACTCGCTCGCCTACGCGTATCGCGATCGCAAGCAGCGAAAGGGCGACATGCGCGGTCTCTGGATCGCGCGCATCAACGCGGCAGCGCGTCAGAACGGCCTTGCGTACAACCAGTTCATGCACGGCCTCAAGGAGGCCGGCGTCGAGGTGAATCGCAAGATGCTCGCCGACATCGCCGTCAAGGACTCCGGCTCGTTTCAGCAGCTTGTCGAAGTCGCCCGGGGCGCCCTGACCAAGGCGTGACCGCCGACCTCCACAGCGTGGCGGCGGAAGCCCTCGAGGCGGTCGCCGCAGCGCCGGACCTGGCTGCGCTCGACGTGGTGCGAACCAGGTACCTGGGACGGGGCGACGGTGAGCTGACCTCGTTTCGCCGAGGCCTGGGCAAGATCCCCGACCCGGACGGGCGACGCCAGATGGGTCAGATGGTCAACGAGCTCGTCCAGCGTGTCGGCGATGCTCTCGACGAGCGCCAGCGGACCATCGAACGCACCGCCCGGGCTCTGGACCTCGAGAACGAGACGCTCGATCTCACCCGTCCCGGGCCGGCCCTGCGCCGGGGCCGCCTCAGCCCGGTCACCCTCGCCGCCCGGGAGATCCGGCGGATCTTCGGTCAGCTCGGTTTCGAGGCTGTCGAGGGTCCGGAGATCGAGTACGACCGCTACAACTTCACCCTGGTCAATCAGCCGCCAGGACACCCGGCCCGCGATTCGCAGGACACGTTCTACATCGACGATTCGCGCCTGCTCCGAACCCACACGTCGCCGGTGCAGATCCGCAGCATGCTCATCCGCGGCGCGCCGCAACGGGTGATCGTTCCCGGCAAGACGTACCGGCGCGACCACGACGCGACCCACATGCCGATGTTCCACCAGGTGGAGGGGCTCTACGTCGATGAAGGCATCGCGGTGAGCGATCTCAAAGGGACTCTCGAATTCTTCGCGCGATCGTTCTTCGGCGCGGATTCGGTCCTGCAATGGCGCCCCCACCACTTCCCGTTCACCGAGCCCTCACTGGAGCTCGAGCTGGCCTGCGTCGTGTGCGGCGGCTCCGGCTGCAGCGTCTGCAGGTACAGCGGCTGGCTCGAGCTCCTGGGCAGCGGCATGGTCCATCCCCAGGTGCTTCGCAACGGGGGGGTCGATCCGGATCGCTACACGGGCTTCGCGTTCGGCATGGGCATCGAGCGGGCGGCCATGCTCGCCTGGGGCATCCCCGACATGCGCCTGCTCTACGACAACGACGTCCGCTTCCTCGTGCCCGAGAGCCGGATCAACACGGCGCCGGAGGGGCCGGCTCCGTGAAGTTCTCCCTTCGGTGGCTGCGCGATTACGCGACCCTCGACGCGCCCGTGGCAACCATCGTCAAAGCACTCGTGGACACGGGAACCGAGGTGGGCGCGGTCGACCTCGGCGGCGAGGGACTCGTGGTCGCGCGGATCGCGTCCCTCGAACCGGTCCCCGGATCGTCGCATCTCCAATTCGCTGATCTCGATCTCGGCGGGGACGTACCCGCGTCACTGGTGGCGTTCAGCGCCGTACCCGGGACCGTTCGGGTCCTGACCGGGGCGCCGAACGTCAAGGTCGGCGACCTGGTTCCCTACGCGCCGCCCGGGACGCGTCCCCCGGCCATGGACGAGCGCCTCGGGGTGAAGAGCATCCGCGGCCACAAGTCCCCAGGGATGCTGTGCTCGGCCATCGAGCTCGGGGTGGGGGAGGACGCTGACGGCATCCTCATCCTTGACGAGGGGACGCCCGGGCAGGCGCTTCGCGAGGTCCTGACACTCGACACCGTCCTCGACCTCGAGGTGACCACCAACCGTCCGGACTGCCTCTGTCACATCGGTATCGCACGCGAGCTCGCGGCGGCACTCGGCGAAGGGCTCAACGAGCCCCCGGCGGGGGTGCCCGAGGAGCTGCTCTCGGCGACCTCGGCCGAATTGCGCGCCCAGGTCCAGATCGTGGATCCCGAAGGCTGTCCTCGCTTCGCGGCTCGGGTGATCGAAGGGGTCGCCGTGGGTCCTTCCCCGGGATGGCTGCGCCAGCGGCTCCGCGCCGTCGGGTTGCGGCCGATCAACAACGTGGTCGACGTCACCAACTTCGTGCTCCACGAGCTCGGCCAGCCGCTCCACGCGTTCGACCTCGATCGATTCGTCGACGCCGGCGGTGAGAGGACGGCGAAGGTGGTGGTCCGGCGCGCGGCACCCGGTGAACACGTCATCGACCTCCTCGGCGTCGACCGTCGCCTCTCGGCTGAGGATCTGGTGGTCTGCTCCGGCACCACCCCGGCGAGCATCGCGGGGGTCATCGGCGGCAGCTCGACCGCGGTCATCGACTCGACGAGGACCGTGCTGCTCGAGGCGGCGAACTGGGATGGCCCGACCATCCGGGCAACATCGAAGCGGCTCGGACTCCGAACTGACGCCTCGACGGTCTTCGAGAAAGGAATCAGCGATCGTCTCCCCGCGGTCGCGCTCGATCGCGCGGCGGCCCTGATCGCCGAGCTGTCAGGTGGTCGTGTGCTCGCAGGCACGATCGACCAGTGGCCGCGTCCGCTCCCCCAGCTCGGCCCGATCTCGCTGACCGCGCGGTTCACCGGGAACCTGCTCGGCATTCTCATGGACGCGACCGAGATCGCCACGACGCTCGCCCGACTCGCGTTCGCGGTGGAGCAGGACGGCGCCACCCTCACGGTCGTGCCACCGTTCTTCCGCCGCGACGTGTCCCTGCCGGAGGACCTCGTCGAGGAGGTGGGCCGGATGATCGGGTACTCCCGAGTGCCGAGCACGCTCCCCGGCCGGCGCGTCGCGGTCACGACCACGGCCGCGCCGCCGCCGATCGATGAGGCCATTCGCGAAATTTGCGTCGGAGCCGGCTTCGACGAGGCGATCACCTTCTCGTTTGTCGGTCCACTCGACGCGGTGTTGCTGCCTGGACTCGGCCGCGCCCGCAAACCCATCCAGCTGCGCAATCCGCTCAGCGAGGAGTGGAGTGTGATGCGCACGTCCCAGCTTCCCCGGCTGTGCGCCGCGCTCGCGGCCAACCTCAATCGCGGAAGTGGTGACGTGATGCTCTTCGAGCTCGGCCGGGCGTTCTGGGAAGGCGAGCGGGTGGGGCCGGTACCCGGTTCGACTCCCGACGGAGCCGACCACGACCTTCCCACCCTACCGCTCGAGCCGCTGCTGCTGAGCGTCGCGCTCAACGTGTCGAGCGGCTCCGCGGACGACGCCGCCCGCGCGGTTCGGCACGTGCAGTCGGTTTTCGATCGCATCGCGGAGGACGTCGCGGGCGCTGCGCTTTGCGCCGAGCCTTCCGCGGAATCGGGCCTGCATATCGGGAGAAGCGCGGCACTCCGGTTCGACGGCGATGCGGTCGGCATCGTCGGTGAGCTCTCGTTCGAAACCGCCGCCGCGTTCGAGATCCGAGGACGCGTCGCGGTCGGTGAGCTGCGCATCGACACGATCGCGCCGGCTCAGCCGCGACCGGTCCGCTTCGTGCCACCGCCTCGCTTTCCGGCGATCGTGCAGGACCTCGCGGTGACGGTTGCCGCCGACCGCCTGGCCGGCGACGCGATGGACGCAATCCGAGACGCTCGGGAGCCGCTGCTCGAGCGTGCCGAGCTGTACGACGAGTACCGGGGTGGCAGCCTCGCGGCCGGACGCAAGGGCTGGACCTTCCGGCTGACATTCCGCGCACCCGACCGCACCCTCACCGGCGACGAGGCGCAGCGCGCTCAGGACGCCGTGGCCGCAGCGCTGGCGCGGCGGTGCGACGCGGAGATCCGCAGGTAGGCGATCTACCGCGCGAATGGTTCGAGCGTCCGACGGCGGAGGTTGCCCGAGACCTGATCGGCTGCAGGCTCATGGTCGACACGGGAACCCTCGGTGCGGTGGTCGCGAGGATCGTCGAGACGGAGGCCTACCTCGGAACCGTCGATCCCGCCTCGCACGCGTTCCGCGGTCCGACGCCCCGATCACGGGTGATGTTCGGACCGGCCGCGCATCTGTACGTGTACTTCACCTACGGGATGCACCACTGCGCGAACGTGGTGACCGAGCCTGATGGCGTTGCGGGAGCCGTGCTCCTCCGTGCCGCCGCGGTGGAGGAGGGAGCCGCGTCGGTGCTGGGTCGGCGAGGCGACGGACTGGCGATCCCGGCGCTCCTGCGCGGACCGGGAAACCTGTGCCGCGGTCTGGGGATCACGCGCCGCGATGACGGCATCGATCTGATCGATCCTGCCTCGAGAATTCACATCGGTCCGCGCGATGCGGAACCCCCGATCGCCGTCGGCACCCGCATCGGCCTGCGTCATGCCGCCGACCGGCTCCTCCGGTTCAGCTGGCTCGGCGATCCCGCGGTTTCACGCCCTGTCCCGCGCGATGTCGGCGAGAACGGCTCCTTATCCGGCAAGAAAAAGGGGCCGGACTGAGCCGGCCCCCATATAAATGCACCGTTTCTTGATACGGCAGCCCGGTGGAAATTCCCGGGCTCTCTGTGGCACCGCAAACCGGTGCCCGGTTCGGAGAAACGCCCGGTCGACCTCCCAGCCCGCACAACGCACACTTGCCCACTATTCGGACCATCCCGGGGGACGCCGATTGCCCAGCGACCTCGACGGGGGCGCTATCGAAGTGCGGTCAGGGGCCCGTCAGCCGGGCCTCAACCCTCCGCTCGGCCGTGCCGGAAACGCTGCCAGACGGTTCTCAACATTGGTATGGCTACCTCCGTCTGATTGCCGATGCTCCTTCTAACGATAGACCTGTCGCCGCCTGACCACAAGGACCGCGAGGCCTAGACTGGGTTCCGGGCTGCGCTAGAATCGGAACGCCTGTTCGTCTCGGAGGATCCATGTCCGGTCACAGCAAGTGGGCTGGAATCAAGCACAAGAAGGCAATCGTTGATGCCCGTCGCGGCCAGGTGTTCACCAAGGTCACGCGCGAGCTCACAGTTGCGGCACGCGAGGGTGGCCCTGACGTCGAGGGCAATTTCCGGCTGCGTCTCGCGATCCAGAAGGCTCGCGAGGTCAACATGCCCGCCGACAACATCGAGCGCGCGATCCAGCGCGGAGCAGGGGGAAAGGACGGTGTGCAGCTCGAGGAGGTCCGCTACGAAGGTTATGGACCGCACGGCGTCGCGGTCATGGTCGACACGCTGACCGACAACCGCAATCGCACGGTGGCGGCCATCCGCAATGCCTTCACGCGTGCGGGGGGTGCGCTCGGTGAGGCGAACAGCGTCGCGTGGATGTTCAACCAACAGGGGGTCATCAGCATCGAGGCCGGCGCGCGCGACCCCGAAGAGCTCGCGCTCGAGCTGCTCGACGCGGTCGATGTCGGCGCGGACGGCGACGTCAGCGTCGACGGTGACGAGCTGGTCGTGACCGTCGCCCCGTCGCGCTTCGAGGCGGTCCGCCGCCAGCTGGAGGAGCGGAACTACCCCGTCGACTCCGCTGAGGTGACCATGAACCCGACCACCTCCGTGGTCCTGGACACGTCGCAGGCACGCCAGGTCCTCCGTCTGCTCGACGGCCTCGAGGAGCAGGATGACGTGCAGCAGGTCTACGCCAACGCGGAGATACCGGACGACGTCCTTGACGCTGTCAGCTGATCACTGCGCCGTCCAACGCGGATGAGGGTGCTCGGGGTCGACCCGGGGCTCGCGCGCACCGGCGTGGCCATCGTTGAGGGCACGCCCGGACACCTGGTGCTGATGCACGCCGCGTGCATCGAGACCGTGCCCCAGACCAGTGAAGCCGCGCGGCTTGCGATCCTGTTCGACCTCATCGTCGACGCGTGCACGTCGTTGCGCCCCGAGGTCGCAGCTGTGGAAGAGCTGTTCTTCTCGACCAACCGGCGCACCGCCATGCGAGTCAGTGAAGCGCGCGGGGTCGTCCTCTGCGCGCTCGCCCGCGAGGGTGTCGCGATCGCCGAGTACACGCCGACACAAGTGAAGGAAGCCGTGTGCGGCTATGGCGCGGCCCGCAAGCCGCAGGTCGCGCGCATGGTTGCCAACCTGCTTGGCGTCACGGACATTCCGGGTCATGACGACGTCGCTGACGCGTGCGCCGTTGCGGTGTGCCACCACCATCGCGGACGTCTCGGCGCACTGACATCGCGAGCGCAGCGCCATCGCGAAAGTGCGCTCGACGTCGCGGTCAGCGCCGCGCGCGCAGCGCTGGTGCGCAGCGCTCCATGATCGCCTTGGTCCGTGGGGAGCTCGCCTCGATCGCCGACGACCACGTCGTGGTCGACACCGGCGGGGTGGGGTATGAGGTGTTCTGCCACCTGCGCACGATCGCGGCCCTGCACACCTCGCGTGAGCCGGAGGTGACCCTGCACGTGCACACCAGCGTCAGCGCGGATGCGATCCGTCTCTATGGTTTCGTCACCGGTGACGAGCTGCGTTTGTTCCGCCTGCTCATCGGCGTCGAACGCATCGGCCCCAAGGCGGCGCTCGGGATCCTTGGCCGCGCGGAGCTTCCGACCCTGGTTCGGGCCATCGCCGAGGGGGACATCGCCCTGGTCGCGACCGTGCCGGGCATCGGACGCAAGACCGCGGAGCGAGTGATCCTCGAGCTGCGTGACAAGGTCGGATCCCTCGAGCCGCCGGGGACCCACCACCCCACGAAAGCCGGCGAGAACGACGCAGTCGCCGCTGCGATCGCCGGGCTCGTGGGTCTCGGGTTCCGCGAGACCGAAGCCCGCCATGCGGTCGCCGAGATCGCCAGCGACGGGGACGGACACGACGTCGCCGACCTGGTGGGTGCGGCGCTTCGACGGCTCGACAGCGCGGGTGCCGGACGGTGAACGACGAGCGGGTGGTCAGCCCCGAGGAGCTGGAGGCGGAGCGGGTCGCCGACACGGCGCTGCGGCCGCGCACCCTGGACGACTTCGTCGGCCAGGCGGCCGTCAAGAACCAGATTCGCATCCTGGTTGAGGCTGCACGGCAGCGCGGCGACGCCCTCGATCACGTGCTCCTCTACGGGCCACCCGGACTCGGGAAGACGACCCTCGCGCAGATCATCGCCGTGGAGATGGGGGTGAACATTCGCCTGACGAGCGGACCCGCGCTCGAGCACCAGGGGATGCTCGCCTCGATCCTGACGAGCCTCGAGGAGCGTGACGTGTTCTTCATCGACGAGGTGCACCGCCTCAACCGCGCGGTGGAGGAGGCGCTCTACCCGGCGATGGAGGACCCCGCCTTCGACTTCGTCGCGGGCAAGGGGGCCGGGGCGCAGACGCTCCGGCTGACACTCAATCGCTTCACGGTGATCGGTGCCACGACCCGAGCCGGCGCTCTCGGCGCACCGCTCCGCGATCGTTTCGGGGTCACCTTCCGGCTCGACTTCTACGACACCGATGACCTCGTCGCCATCGCCAATCGCTCGGCGCGCCTGCTCGGCATCGATCTCGACCCCGATGGTGCCGCCATGATCGCCGGCCGCTCCCGGGGCACCCCGCGAATCGTCAACCGGCTCCTGCGCCGGGCTCGCGACTACGCGCAGGTACGCGCCGCGGGCCGCATCGATGTCGGCGTCGCGGCCGCCGCCCTCGACGTGCTCGGCATCGATTCCATCGGGCTCGACGAGCTCGACCGCCGCGTGCTCGGCGTGCTCTGCGGGACGCTGGGAGGCCACGCGGTCGGTGTCCAGACCATCGCGGTCAGCGTGCAGGAGGATCCGGACACCATCGAGGACATCGTCGAGCCCTTCCTCATCCGCCGTGGACTGCTGGCGCGCACGCTGCGCGGCCGGCTCGCCACAGCCGCCGCGTACCAGCATCTCGGGCTGCCCGTGCCGGCCGGAGCCCCTGGGGCGGCGGAGGCGCAGACCGCGCTCTTCGAGCGTTGAGGGCCGCCGACTTCGACTACCCGCTCCCGGTGGAGCGGATCGCCCAGGAGCCCCTTGCGGAACGCGACGCATCCCGGTTGCTCCACGTCCTCGCGCAAGGCGGCCTCGAGGACCTCGAGTTTCGCGACCTGCCCGAGTTGCTCCGTCCGGGCGATCTCCTGGTCGTCAACGACACGAGGGTCCGGCGGGCGCGGCTTTATGGCGTCGACGGCGCGGGACGCGACATCGAGCTGCTCGTGCTGACGCGCGAGGCAAGCGGCGACTATCAATGCCTCGCGCGCCCTGCACGCCTTGCCACGCCAGGCGCGGTCATCCGCGTCGGGAGTGACCTCCGCGCCACCGTCGTCGCGGTCTCGACGGAGCACCGCGGAGGACGCACGGTGACCTTCGACGCTGCCGATCCGGATGCCGCGATCGAACACGCCGGCGTCGCACCGCTGCCCCCCTACATCCGCACCGACCTGCGCGACCCCGAGCGCTACCAGACGACGTACGCGTCCGGGAATCCGGACTCCGCCGCCGCCCCGACGGCGGGACTGCATTTCACGGCCGCCGTCATGGACCGTCTGCGCGGCGCGGGCATCGGGTGGGCAACCCTGCGCCTCGACGTCGGCCTCGCCACCTTCGCGCCGATCCGCAGCGCCCGCGTCGAGGACCACCCCATGCACGAGGAGCGCTACGCGCTTCCAGCGGCAACCGCTCGGGCGATCGAGCAGACTCGGCGCGATGGCGGCCGCGTCGTCGCGGTCGGCACCACGGTGGTGCGAGTGCTCGAGACGTGCGCACGGGATGGAGCGCCACTGCGTGCGGCGAACGGCGCGACCAGCCTCTTCATTCATCCCGGGCATCGCTTTCGCGCGGTCGACGGGCTGCTTACCAACTTTCATCAGCCGCGTTCCTCGCTGCTCGTCCTGCTCGCGGCGTTCATCGGCGATGAACGGTGGCGGAGCGCCTACGCGCACGCGCTGAGCGCGGGTTACCGATTCCTGTCACTCGGCGATTGCATGCTCTGCTGGCTCGCGCAGTGACGTCCGCGTTCGTCATCGAGGCGGTCGACGGCGCTGCGCGCACCGGAACGCTGATGACCGCCCACGGCCCGGTGCGCACGCCGGCATTCATGCCGGTCGGGACGCATGCGACGGTCAAGGCACTCCACCCCGACGAGGTGCGCGCATCCGGCGTCGACATACTGCTCTGCAACGCATACCACCTCGCATTGCGTCCCGGGATCGATCTCATTGAAGCTGCCGGCGGCCTGCACGCCTTCATGGGCTGGAACCACCCGATCCTCACGGACAGCGGCGGCTACCAACTGGTCAGCCTCGCCGAGGTCGCGGCCGTCGACGACGACGGCGCCACCTTCGTCTCTCCCTACGACGGCTCGCGGCTGCGGGTGACCCCCGAGGAAGCGGTGCGCAACCAGGCTCGGCTCGGCGCCGACGTGCTCATGTGCCTCGACCACCCGGTCGCGCATGCAGCCGCCACGGGCGCGGCGCGAGACGCGACTGAGCGCACGCATCGGTGGGCGGAGCGATGCCGAGCGGCACACCCGGGCGATGACCGGTTGCTCTTCGGCATCGCCCAGGGCGGGTTCGACGCCGGCGCGCGGCGCGAGTCGGCACGCTTCATCGCCGGTCTCGAGTTCGACGGCGTGGCGATCGGGGGGCTTTCCGTCGGGGAGCCCGTGGACACCATGCTGGCGATGACCGAGGCAAGCGTGGCCGAGCTCGCCGCCGACCGCGCTCGGTATTTCATGGGCCTCGGGACCGACTCGGAGCTCCTCGCCGCGGTGGCGCTCGGGGTGGACATGTTCGACTGCGTGGTGCCGACCCGGCTGGCGCGCAACGGAAGCGCGCTCACGCCCGACGGACGCCTCTCGCTGCGCAACGCAGGCGCTCGGGAAGATTTCGCGCCGATCGACGCCGAGTGCCCCTGTATCGCGTGCGCGCGCTTCTCACGCGCGTACCTGCGCCACCTCTTCCAGTCGGGCGAGATCCTGGCCCATCGCCTCGTGAGCCTGCACAACATCACCCACCTCGCGAGACTCATGGACGGAGCCCGGGCGTCGATACGCGACGGCAGCTTCGCCGAATTCCGGGCGAATCGGGATGGCCGGCTTCGCTCGGTGCCCCGGTAGACTGGATCACCCGTGTTCAGGATTACGCGATTCCGGCTGGCCGTCGTCCTCCTGGTGGTGGTCGGCGCCTTCTTCATCGACGGCTACAGCCTCATCTACCGCTACCTCGTCGTTCATCAACCCCTCGGCCAGACGCTCACAAGCACGCCCTCGTTCCTCGGCCGCCAGCTCTACATCCACAAGGGGCTCGACCTCCAGGGCGGCACCGAGCTGACCATCGAGATCTGCCACGGGCTCGACAACCCCAACCTCGACTGCCGCAACGGTCCCCCGAACGGGCACACGCTCCAGGACGCCCAGCAGGCGACGATCCCGATCCTCGACCTTCGCGTCAACTCGCTCGGCGTGTCCGAGGCAAGCGTCCAGGCCCAGGGCAACGACCAGATCCTCGTCCAGTTGCCTGGTGTCAGCCTCAAGCAGGCTGTCGACACGATCGGTACGACGTCACGGCTGTATTTCGCGACGCCGGTCCCAGGTGCCCCGACGATCCCTCCGAGTGCGGCGCTCATCAACGACCAGAAGGGCCACTACGACGTCGCCCAGTTCGGCAACACGCAGGTCTACCCAACCGGCTACCACTGGAAGATCGACCAGAACCTCGACGCCTCCACGGTGATCTCGGCGAATGTGCAACCCGACCAGAACGGGCAGATCGGCGTGCAGGTCAATTTCAACGGAACCGGGGCAACCGAGTGGTCGAGGATCACGACGGCTGCCTACAACGTCTATCTGTCGAATCCGTCGAGCCCGCTCGCGCAGATCGCGATCTTCCTCGACAACGATGTCCTGACCGCGCCGTTCGTCACCGGTGGTGGGCAGAGCAACCAGACCGAGATCACCGGCGGATTCACGAACGATAGTGCCACGACCCTGGCCAACCTCATCAGCGCGGGTGCGCTGCCGGCGGAGATCACCACTGTCTCCAGCACCACGGTGAGCGCGTCCCTCGGCCAGCAGTCGGTGACCCTCTCACTGATCGCGGGCGGCATCGGGCTGCTGATCGTGGTGATCTTCATGATCGGCTACTACCGCTTCCCCGGCCTGCTCGCCACGGTTGCCCTCTTCATCTACGCGGCGATCGTGCTGGCGCTGTTCAAGCTCATCCCGGTGACCCTGTCCCTGGCGGGACTGGCGGGCTTCGTCCTGAGTGTGGGCATGGCGGTCGATGCCAACGTCCTGATATTCG
>DASZJB010000151.1:0-11866 GCA_035948615.1 Candidatus Dormiibacterota bacterium | reverse complement strand
CTCCATGGTCTCCGGGCCGGCGAACCGAAGGTTGGCCTCCATCGCGGTGAGCGCATCGGGACTGAACGCGGCGCGCTGCTCCAGCGCGATGCGCAGCTCGTCCTCCCAGTCGATGGCGTCGGGCGCAAAGGTCACGAGCCCGAGCCCGGACGCCGCGGCGGCGTCCAGCCTGACCTTGGCCGCCCCCATCGCCGCCTCGAGCGCCGTGGCGCTTCCGAGGAATCGGGACTCCAGGCGTGAGAGGTCGTTACCCATCGGGTACGTGCCGGTGTTCGAGGCGGTGATCACGACGATCGCGGGCTCCTGTCCCTCCTCCATCGCGCCGTCGAGCATGAACTGCTGATCACACGCGAGCGCGAGTTCCAGCAGAAGTCCGCCAAAACACCCGCCCGGCTCGATCGAGGCGATGAGGCTGCGACTGGTCACGTCGAGACGCTTGAACACGCGCTTCAGCAGCAGCACCACCTCGTTGACGAACCAGTCCGAGTCGCGAGGTTCGAGGAGGAAGCGGTCGTGTTCGAGGAGCCGCGCCAAATCCCCCACCGTCTTGATGACCCAGGTCCCAAGGGTGAGCTCGTTGGTCCGAAGGCGAAGGATCAGGTCATCGAGCTCGCGAGCCATGGCCAGCGGCCAGTAGCGGCTTCCGAGCGCACGCGCCTCATCTGCGTCTCGTGGTGCCGGCTGCGCCGGTCCGCTGACAGTGATGGTGACCGCGCCGGAGGTCCGGTCGAACACCGCGGCGACGTGCTCGTACTCGATGCCATCGTGATCAGCGGACGTCTCCAGGGGTTCGAGGACAACTCCGGGTCCCGGCTTCGCGCGCGGCTGCACCGCAATCTCGGCCGCGCGAGCGCGCACCGACTCATCGAACCGGCCACGCGGAATCGCCGCATCGACGAGCCCCCACCTGATTGCGGCCGGCGCCTTGAGACCCTCGCTCTTGGTCACGAAGACATCGGCAAGATCCCGGCGGACATGCCGCTTGTCGCCGAGTCGGGTGAGACCACCGGTTGCCGGGAGCACCGCGAGCAGTGGCAGTTCCGGGAGCGAGACCGCCGATGACCCGTCGTCGATGAGGAGGATCTCGTCGCACGCGAGTGCGAGCTCGTAGCCACCTCCCGCCGCCGCACCGTTCACCGCAGCCAGATACACCTGCCCGGAGTTGGCGCTCGCATCCTCCATCTCCAGGCGCGTCTCGTTGGTGAACTTGCAGAAGTTGACCTTCCACGGGTGCGTTGCTTGCGCGAGCATGCCGATATTCGCTCCCGCCGAGAAGCACCGTTCCTTCGCGGAAGTGATCACCACGCAACCGACCTCCGGGTGCTCGAAGCGCAGGCGCTGCACAGCATCGTGCAATTCGATGTCGACACCCAGGTCGTACGAGTTCAACTTCATCGCGTAGCCCGCGCGCAGCCCGCGCTGCTCGTCGACATCCATCGCAAGCGTCGCCACGGCGCCGTCGATGCTGAGACGCCAGTGCACGTAGCGTGCCGGATCGGTGGCGAAGGACACAGCCTCCTGAACGCCGTCATCTGTGCTGACGGCCGTTTCAGCGGCTTCGAGCGCCATCGACTCATACCTCCGGGGCACGCGACTTCGTCCTCATTATGGAGGTGGATCCCGGACGCTCACGTGAGCGACCGTCTTGCTTCCGTGGATTTCTCTGACTAGAGTCAGGGAATGGATACGGCAATGGTTGCGCAGGTGCGCCGGTTCAACCGCGTGGTCACCCAGCACGTGGGGGCGCTCAATGAGCGATACCTCGCCCGAGCCCACTCGCTCGGCGAGGCACGGGTCCTGTGGGAGATAGGCGCCGAGGGGTGCGACGTGCGTTCGCTCCGGGACCGGCTCGGTCTCGACTCCGGCTACCTGAGCCGGTTGCTCGGAGCCCTCGTGGCGAACGGGCTCGTGACCCTCGGCCCGAACGACTCCGACGGGCGCGTTCGCACGGCCCGGTTGACGCCGCAAGGGTTGACCGAGCGTTCTGTGCTCGACGAGCGCAGCGACGCGCTTGCCGAGTCGCTGCTGGCCTCTTTACGTCCGGAGCAACGTGAGCGCCTCTGCACCGCGATGGGCGAGGTTGAGCGGCTCATCAGCGCCGCGACGGTTGCCATCACACCGATCGATCCCTCGGATCCCCAGGCGCAGCAATGCCTTCGCGCATATTTCACGGAACTCAACCGGCGCTTCGATAGGGGCTTCGATCCGTCACTGAGCATCAGCGCGGACGACGATGAGCTTCGCCCGCCGGCAGGCCTGCTCGTGCTCGCCCGTTTGCGTGGAAAGCCCATCGGGTGTGGGGCGCTCAAGTTCACCCACGGGCAGGGGGCTGACGTCAAGCGCATGTGGGTGGCCGAGTCAGAACGCGGGCTCGGCGTCGGCCGCCGCATCCTCACCGAGCTCGAGCAGCGTGCCGCAGCGTCCGGTGTGGTGACCCTGCGGCTGGAGACGAACAAGACGCTCGTCGAAGCCGTCAGCCTGTACCGCTCGGCCGGGTACGCTGAGGTGCCGGCCTTCAGCGACGAACCCTACGCGCACCATTGGTTCGAGAAGCACATCGTCGACGCGTCGCCGGCGACGTAACGACCCGCAGCTGATCCACGAGTCTCACTCTGTCGGCGCAGTCGCCGCCAAGGTGTCGAGATCGAGGTGAAGCAGCTGGTTGGTCGGTGCGAACCCGAGCCGCTCGTAGAGTGGATAGGCGCGCTGACTCGGATGGACGATGAGGTATCCGAGGCCGCGCGACCGCGCCTCGGCGATCACGGCTTCGACGAGCCGTCTTCCGATGCCGTGATTGCGGAACTCCTCGAGCACGAACACGCTCTGCATGTTGCCGGCCAGGCGCTCGAGGTGACGGGGCTGGGGGACCCGCTCGAAGACTGCGAGCCACGCCATGCCGACCGCGTCGTCCCCACGCTTCGCGATGAACCCAACATGCCGGGACCGGCGCTCCGCCCACCAGCGTGCGAATGCGGCCTCGAAATCCGGCTGCGACAGACCGTGCTCGCCGCGCTCGGTCGTCCGCCAGAGCCAGCGCAGCCGCGCCAATGCCGCGGAGTCATCGGCTCCGGCGCGACGCACGATCGCTGCCGGCTCAGCCTCATGCACACGACGACTCTCGCATCTGGTCGAGGTCAGAGGCGGATTGGCAGTCAACTCAACCTCCGACCAGAAATGACCATGGGACCGACCTGCGCTGGGTCGTGCTGCATCTCATCAATGAGACAGCCCGGCACGCGGGGCATGCGGATGTAACCCGCGAGTTGCTGGACGGCGCCACGGGCGATTAAAGCGACTCGTCCGAAGGGCGGCGTCAGATGGCGATCGCGATCTTGACGCCCAGCAGGATCAGCGGCCAGAGGATCACGGCCAGGATGGCCGAGAGAATCGCCCCGATGGTGCCGACGTGGTCAAAGAAGTGATGCGTCGCCGCAACCACGACGCCGATCACGATCCAGATCAGCGGAAGTAACGAAACACTCGAACGTCTCAACTCTCGTACCTCCTCCTCGTGTTCAAGTCTGATGTGATAGCACCAGTATCACACAAGGTACCAGTAGGCGTGGAATTGTCGATCTTCGCCCTCGACGATGGGGAGTGCTCTTGCCTCCATGTATGCTCCCGCGATGGCGAATTCGCGTGAGGAACACATCCGCGCCGGCGACGATCACGACTTCACCGGATATCTCACCGTCCCCGCACCCGGATCGGGCGCGGGCATGATCGTGTTGCAGGAGATCTTCGGCGTGACCGACTACATCAAAGACGTGTGCGCGCGTCTCAGTGACCTCGGATACGTTGCGCTCGCGCCGGACCTCTACTCGAGAGTGGACGGTGAATCGGTGATCGATGAGCGTTCTGAGAACGCGCTGCCCCGCGCCTTCGCCTCGATGCAGCAGCTGGATGTGCCGAGAGCGGCACTCGATGCAGGCGACGCACTCGAGCATCTCCGCCATGTACCGGAGGTCACCGGCGCGCGAGCGGGCATCATCGGTTTCTGCCTCGGCGGCGGCATCGCCTATTTTGTGGCCGCGGCGGCGGAACCCGGCGTCGCGGTCTGCTATTACGGCTCAGCGATCCCCGGCAACCTCGACAAGGCACCCGACATTCACTGTCCCGTTCTCTTTCACTTCGGCGATGCCGATGAGTACATCACCGCCGAGCAGCGTGCATCAGTCGAAAAAGCATTCGAGGGACGGCCGCACACCGAGTTTCATCTCCATCACGGCCCCAACCATGCATTCGACAATCACAACGCCGCGATGTTCCATCATCCGGAAGCGGCCGCCGCGGCGTGGAGGCAGACGGTCAGTTTCCTGGAGCGCGAGTTTCCGGCATAGCCGGCCAGAACTTCAGCGAACCTCGATCGCGTGGGACCGGCGGGGTACCAGTTCGCCGATGACCGGCGATCCCGGGATCTCGCCGGCGACGAGCAGACCACCGCTCGTCTGCGCGTCGGCGAGCAGGAGCCGCTCGCGCTCATCGTGCTCGGCACGCCCGCGCCATTCGACGTGTGGATCCACCCACTCGAGGTTGCGGCGGGTCCCGCCACTCACGTACCCGGCGTCGAGCGCCTCGCGCGCACCTTCTAGATAGGGCACCGCGCCGGCATCGATCACGGCCGTGAGGTTGCTCGCGCGCGCGAGCTTGTACAGGTGCCCGAGGAGGCCGAAACCGGTGACGTCGGTTGCACAGCGGGCGTCCTGTTCGAGCGCCGCTTCTGAGGCGGCCCGGTTGAGCTGAACCATGGTGGCGACTGCCTGCGGGAACACCTCGCCGGTCTGCTTGTGGCGGCTGTTCAGAATGCCGATGCCGAGGGGTTTGCTCAGGGACAGCGGCTGCCCCGCCACGCCGGCGTCGGTGCGGAGCAGGCGATCAGCGGCGGCCAGACCAGTCACCGCCATGCCGTACTTCGGCTCGGGGTCGTCGACACTGTGACCACCTGCCACGGGGCACTCCGCTTCTCTGGCAACTGCGAGTCCGCCGCGCAGCACGTCGGCCGCGAGGGAGATGGGCAGGACGTCCCGCGGCCAGCAGACAAGGTTCACCGCGAGGATTGGCCTGCCGCCCATCGCGTAGATGTCCGAGAAGGCGTTGGCCGCGGCGATCCGGCCCCAGTCGTAGGCGTCGTCGACAACCGGCGTGAAGAAGTCCACGGTGCTGAGCACCGCGGTCCCGTTGGCGTCAACGCGGACCGCGGCCGCGTCATCCCCGTGGTCGAGCCCGACGATGAGCGTCTCGCTCGGCACGCCGATCAACCCCGCGACCATCTCCTCCAACTCCCCGGGCGGGATCTTGCAGGCACAGCCACCGCCGTGTGCGTAACCGGTCAGGCGCATGCGGCCGATGTTGGCAGGTTGGGGTCAGGCGCACGAACGCTGGGATCGGTCGCCTACGCTTGTTCGCGGAGGCGTCTGGGCTCCTGGTGGGCTTCCTGATCTTCAAAATCAGTGTGACCGAGTATCCCGGTCAAGCGGGTTCGATTCCCGTCCGCCTCCGCCATGCGCGCGAGCCCGCAGCCGGCCGTTGTACGTAAGGTCATCGTTCATGCACGCGGATCCACGCCGGGCCATCCCGCAGACCGACTCGCTGCTCGCCGATGCGCGGCTTGCCGAGCCCCAAAGCCGCCTCGGTCGCCGTCGCGTGCGTGACGCGGTACACGCGTCGCAGGAGCGCGTGCGCGCCGGCTCGCTGGCTCCCGAGCAGCTGATGGACGACGTTCTTCAAGACCTGCCCGCCCGCGCCACGACGCTCACGCCGGTGATCAACGCCACGGGAACGGTGCTCCACACCAATCTCGGCCGCGCTCCGCTCTCCACCGCGGCCCGCGACGCGCTGCTCGCCGCAGCCGGTTATGTGGATGTCGAGTACGACCTCGTCGAAGGCCGCCGCGCGCCGCGCGGCCGTGGCGTCCTCGATGCGCTGCGCAGGGCGCTGCCCGACGCCGGCGATGTCATGGTGGTCAACAACGGCGCCGCTGCGTTGCTGCTCGCCGTGACCGTGCTTGCCGGCGGACGCGAGGTGATCTGGAGCCGTGGTGAGCTTGTCGAGATCGGTGACGGATTCCGTCTTCCCGACCTGGTCGCGTGCACCGGGGCCACGCCGCGTGAGGTGGGGACCACCAACCGCACCACCAGGGCCGACTACGTGGCCGCGCTCGGGGAGCACACCGGATGCGTGCTCAAGGTGCACGCCTCGAACTTCCGGATGACTGGATTCATCTCGTCGGTCGCCATCAAAGATCTCGCCGGGCTCGGGGCGCCCTTGGTGGTCGACATCGGGTCCGGCCTGCTGGCGCCCGATCAGCTCCTTCCGGATGAACCCGACGTCGCAGGAGCACTCCGTTCGGGGGCCGATGTGGTGACCGCGAGCGCTGACAAGCTGCTCGGGGGCCCGCAGGCCGGCCTGATTGCGGGCAAAGCCGACCTCATCGCCCGGTTTCGCCGGCATCCACTGGCGCGCGCGCTTCGCGTCGACAAGCTCACCCTGGCGGCGCTCGAGGCGACGCTCGGCGGTCCGCAAACCCCGACCGCACGTGCTCTCCACGCTGATGTCGAGGCGCTTCGCTCTCGTGCCGAGAGGATCGCCGCGAGGCTCGGCGCTGAGGCCGGCGTCGTCCCAAGCGACGGCGCGGTCGGCGGCGGCAGCGGCCCGGGCGTTGTGCTTCCCGGCTGGGCGGTGAGTCTTCCCGAGCATTACGCGGCGCCTTTGCGCGGTGGTGACCCGGCGGTGGTCGCACGCCTCGACGGCGGCCGCTGCCTGCTCGACCTGCGCTGCATTCCGCCTTCCGATGACGACGCGCTGGTCCAGGCGGTGCTCGCGTGCAGGTGATCGCAACCGCGGGGCACGTCGACCACGGCAAGTCGACGCTCGTGCGCGCGCTCACCGGCATGGAGCCCGATCGCTGGGCGGAGGAGCGGCGTCGTGGCATGACCATCGACCTTGGTTTCGCGTGGACCACGCTCCCCTCCGGCGAGCAGATCGCGTTCGTTGACGTGCCCGGCCACGAGCGCTTCACCACCAACATGCTTGCGGGGGTTGGGCCGGTCCCGGCCGTTCTGCTCGTCATCGCCGCCGACGAGGGCTGGAGGGCGCAGACCGAAGAGCATGTCCGGGCCCTCGACGCCCTCGGCGTCAGTCACGGACTGGTTGCGGTGACCAGGAGCGACCTCGCAGATCCGGCGGCGGCCACAGAGCAGGCGCGCGATCGCCTGGCCGAGACCACCCTCGCGGGCATTCCGGCTGTGAGCGTGTCCGGATCCACCGGCGCCGGCCTGGACGCGCTCCGCGCGGGGCTCGATACCCTCGCAAAGGGGCTGCCCCCGGCCGACCCCGAGGCGCGGATACGCCTTTGGGTGGACCGCTCGTTCACGGTTCGAGGCAGCGGCACGGTCGTGACCGGAACACTCGCGGCCGGCACCCTGCACATGGGTGATGTTCTCGAGCTGGGTGATGCGACCGCGTCGGTGCGAGCCCTGCAGTGCCTCGGCGAGCCTGCGCAATCCGTCACCGCGCCCGCTCGCGTTGCGGTCAATCTCAGAAACGTCGGACACGAGGACGTCGGGCGCGGCGACGTCCTGCTCACACCTGGAGCCTGGCGTCGCACCAGGGTGATCGATGCCCGCGTTGGAGGCGGCGAGCTGCCGACGCATGCGGTGCTCCACGTCGGAGCGGCAGCCGTTCCCGCCATCGTCCGGAGGCTCGAGCCGGCCGGGCGGAGGCAAACGTCGGTCGTCCGACTCATCCTCGATACGCCGGTGCCGCTCCAGGTCGGTGACCGTGTCCTGCTCCGTGACCCGGGCCGCCGTCACGTCGTCGGGGGGGCGACGGTGCTCGACCCTGCACCTCCTCCACTGACACGGCGAGGCGCTGCCAGAGCACGCGCGGCATCGCTGGCCGCCGATGTGGGCAACCCGGATGCCGGGGCGGAGGTCAGGCGGCGGGGAGCGGCAAGCCGCGGGATGTTGAGTGCGATCGGCGTCCCGATCGGCGACGCTCCACCACCTGGAGTGATCTTCGTCGGCTCGTGGCTGGTCGCCGAGACGCTGTGGGAGGAGTGGCGAGGCGCGCTCCACGCCGCCATCGACCGCCGGCCGACCGAACTCCTCGATGCCGGCCTCAGTCATTCCGATCTCGCTCGAGCCCTGCACCTCGACGATCCGGAGCTGGTGACTCCGCTGGTTCGGTCGTGTCCCGATCTCGAGGATGTCGGTGGCCGCGTACGCCGGCGTGGGAGCGCTCCGGCGCTCCGGTCCGATCTCGAGCGGGCGGTGACGCGGCTAGTCGGATCGCTCCAGGACGAGCCCTTCGCCGCCCCCGAACAGCAGGGGCTCGTCGCCCTCGGGCTGGGACGCCGCGAACTTGGTGCCGCGGCCGCGGCGCGCGCCATCCTGCTCCTGCCTGGAGACATCGCGCTCCTGCCCACCGCGCCGAACATCGCCGCCGAGCGGCTGCGCCACCTGCCGCAGCCGTTCACGATCTCCTCGGCCCGCCAGGCGCTCGGCACCACCCGGCGGGTCGCCGTCCCGCTGCTCGAGCACCTCGACCGGATCGGGGTCACCGAGCGAGTCGACGGGGATCTGCGCAGGCTGCGGATGCCGACCGGCGTGCCCGGCTAACCGCGACCGGCCGAGGCCTCCGTCCTTCGCTCCATGCGTTCGCGTTGTGGAATGACCGTGTAGCGCGGGTCGCGCGACGACTCCTGGCCTGCTTCGAAGATGGCCAGCCGGGTGCAGAGCGAGCCGGCAACAAGGGCAGCGCCTGAGACCCGGGCAGCTCCCCTGTTGCGACCGCCAAGAAGGACCGCACCGAGGGCTCCACCGATTGTCAGTGCACGGCTGGCGTCCATGAATCGTTTCGCTTTTCCCAGCTGCAGTGTCTCCGCGCTGAGGCCCATGCTCCGCTCCATCCGCCATTCCATGGCGAGTGCCACCACGGCTCCCCCCGCTCCCATCCGCCGCGCCGGCGCCGCCTGCTCAACAGATGTGGCGATCATCGCCAGGCCTCCGGCGGATGCGGCGGCGGAACTCGCGAACACAAGCGGGAGCTCCCTTCGCGCGCCATGCCACGCCGGGGTGGCGGTGTTGGAGAGCAGCACACCCGTGTATGCGGCGAGCGACGGCGCGAGCACGGCGGCAAGCAGGCCGGCAGGCCGGGCGCCCGACCGCAGGAGACGACCGGCGATCGGCACCGGGCGGGGCAGCATCGCAGCGATCTCGCCCGCCGCCGCAGCACCGGCGAGTGGAGAGTAGGTCGCGAGGATCCAGGTGCCCATCGACATCGGCGAGGTCGGTTTGGCGGTTCGCAACATATTCAGGAAACGCATCGGTTTTCCGAGGTCGTGGATGAGGGCGGCAGTTCCGCCCGCGACACCTACGCCCGCGCCGAGGCGCGCCACCCGGCGCAGCTCCGGGAGGTTGCCCAGGTCCGCCCCGGCTGCGAGCAGCGAGCAGCCGGCCGCCAGCCCGCCGAGGAACATGTAGGCAGGGATGTCAACCTCCCACGGCGCGGCCTTGACGATCGGACGCCCGTAGTACGACGTGAACGTTGCCGGAGGCACCATCGCCCGTTCGCCTTCACGGCCCCCGCCTCCACCGCGGCGGCGCCCGCGGGTGGCTGTCGCGGGCGGCAACGCGGTCACGACCGCGCCCGGAGGAAGGCCGCAGCCGCGCCGGCGAGCAGTGTCGCGCCGGCAATCGCCGCGGTCCGCCACATCGCCGGGAGATCACGTGTCGTGACCACGGGATCCGGCGGCAGCCCGTAGACCTCGGGCTCATCAAGGAGCAGGAAGAACGCGCCTGCACCCCCGACGCCGTCGTTCGGGTCGGCACCGTACAGCCTGGCGTCGTCAACCCCGGCTGCATGGAGCTCGTCGACGCGGTGCTGCGCGCGAACTCGAAGCTCATCAAGGTCACCGAACTGAATCGATTGGGTCGGGCACGCCTGCGCGCACGCGGGGGTCATGCCATCTCCGAGCCGGTCGTAGCAGAGCGTGCACTTCTGCGCGATGCCGACGTTTCGCGCGCCGGGCGGTCCCTGGCGACGGTCGATGACACCGAACGGGCACGCGGGAATGCAGTATCCGCAGCCGTTGCAGATATCGTCCTGCACGACGACTGTCCCGAACTCGGTGCGCATCAACGACCCGGTGGGGCACACGTCGAGACAGGCAGCCTGCGTGCAATGCTTGCAGACATCCGACGACATCAGCCACCGAATCCCCGTGTCAGCGCCGCTCGCAGGAGTGTTCTGGCCAGGAGTGACGGCAACCAGGGGCAGCGCGGTGAACCCGTTTCCTCCAGTCGCCCGTCTGGGCTGCTCGATGAAGGCAACGTGGCGCCAGGTGCTGGCACCGAGAGCGCCGGTGTTGTCGTACGACATGCCGAGCATCTCGAGCCCATCCTCGGGGATGCCGTTCCACTCCTTGCATGCGACCTCGCACGCCTTGCAGCCGATGCAGACCGAGCTGTCGGTGAAGAACCCCTTGCGAGCCGGTGGCTGAGTCCACCCGGTGTCCGCGGCCGGGTCCCGAACGGTCGCCCAGCCGGTCATCAGGTCGCGTCTCCTGAAGGCGTCACCCGTGTGGTGCCGGTGTCGATGCTCAGCCCCGCTCGTCGCCGGTACTCCTCCACGTAGCGAGTCAACGCCGCGCCGGTGGGCCGCCGTCCAGGCTGGATGTCGCACGTCGCCGCCTTTGACTCCTGGATGTGCACGTTCGGATCGAGTGCCACGCCCATGACGTTGTTGGCGGAGTCCCCGCTCACGATCGCGCCGCCGCCACCCACCCCCCAGTGATACGGCAGGCCGATCTGGTGGATGACCCGGCCGCCGACGGTCAGCGGCGTGAGACGGTCCGTGACCAGCACCCTCGCCTCGATGGCGGTGCGCGCGCTGATGATGGTTGCCCAGCCGAGATGCTCGAGGCCCCGCTCTGCCGCCAGCTCGGGCGAGACCTCGCAGAAGAACTCGGGCTGCAGCTCGGCAAGATATGGGGACCAGCGGCTCATGCCGCCGGCGGTGTGGTGCTCGGTGAGCCGGTACGTCGTCACCACGTACGGGAACACGTCGGAGCCCGGCTCCGGTGGCGACGGGATCGAGAGATTCTCGTCGCGTGGAAACATCTCCCGAGTCGGGTTCGACTGCTGGGAGTGCATGGCGTTTCGCAGCGGCGACTCGACCGGTTCGTAATGCACCGGCAGCGGTCCATCCAGGAGCCCGCTGGGCGCGTAGAGCCAGCCCTTGCCGTCCGCCTGCATGATGAATGGATCGTCGCCGGCAAGCCCTTCGGGGCCGCCCACCCCAGGTTCCGGACGGAACGACGGTGGCTTGGTGGCCTGGAAGTCGGGGACGTCGTGACCCGTCCATTTGCCCGCGGCCTCATCCCACCAGACGTACGCCTTGCGATCGCTCCACGGCCGTCCCTCGGGGTCGGCAGACGCGCGGTTGTACAGGATCCGCCGGTTCATCGGCCAGGCCCAACCCCACTCGGGTGCGACCCATGACTGTTCCGAGCCCGGCTTGCGCCGCGCCGACTGATTCACGCCATCGCCGTACACGCCGGTGTAGATCCAGCAGCCACCCGATGTGGAACCGTCCGCCTTCATCTCGACGAAGCTGTTGAGCGGGGTCCCGGCCTTCTCGCCGCCGAGGTGGCGACCATTGATCTCGCGCAACACCGCTTCGGCGTCGGGCTCCCCGCCCTCGAGCAGCGGATACTCCCACACGAGGTTCTGCAGCGGCACGTCGCGCTCGAGCCGTGACGTCGCGAGCCGTTCGCGAAGCAGCCTGCCGAGGTGATAGAAGAAGTGCAGCTCGCTGCGACAGTCGCCCGGCGGCTCGACTGCCTTGTGATGCCACTGGAGCAGTC
>DASZJB010000150.1:0-4637 GCA_035948615.1 Candidatus Dormiibacterota bacterium | reverse complement strand
ACGCCAGGCCGATCCGAGAAACGCCTTGCCGGCGATCTCGAGGTCGCGGCGGAACACCGCTGCGGAGGCGGGCCGGTCGCGTGGGTCCTTCGCCAGCCCTCGGATCACCAGCTCTCGCGCCAGCAGTGGAACCGCCTCACTCGGCAGGGCTCCCTGGGTGTGCTGGACGCCCAGGCCGGTGAGGTCCGTGCCCAGGTACGGGGGTCGTCCGGTGAGCGCGTCGACGAGCACGCCGGTCGCGGCGTAGATGTCGGTCGCGACCGTGTGCGGCCTGCCGGCCCACAGCTCCGGCGCCATGTACTGCGGCGTCCCTGCGCGCCAGCCACGCCGCAACGGTGCTGCCGGGACACCGGCGTCACGCAGGATCCCGGTGCCGTCACTGTCGAGCAGGATCACGTCCGGCGTCACATCTCGATGGATGACTCCGGCCGCGTGAAGCGCCTCGAGGGCGGCGAGCGAGTCGTCGAAGACGACCAGCGCGGCCGGCGCGGCGAGGCGACCGGACACATCGATGAGGTGGCGCAGCGTGACCCCGTCGACCGATTCGTAGACGATCGCCGCCTGGCGGTCATCGAAGTTGATGACGGACAGGAGATGCTGGTGGCGCAAGGCGCCGAGCACGCCCATGTCGTGGCGGACCTGACGGCGGAACGCGGAGTCGGAGGACAGCGCCGGGCTGAGCAACCGGATGACCACGCGCGATCCGGTGGTGCTGTCGTGGGCGTCGAAGAGCGCACCGGCGCGGTCGACGCCGACCCCCCGATCCAGTATGTAGCCGGGAACATGTGCCCGCGACCCGGCGACGTCGTGGCCTCCAGCCTGGTCCATTCGCCCTCAGTATGCCGTCACAAAAGCGCGGTGGCGTCGAATTCCGTCACGGAGACCACCGCAATCGGGCACTAGAATGGCCGGGAAGTGGAGTACGTCGAGAGCATCCTCGACCTCGTCGGCAACACCCCGTTGGTCCGGCTGCACAAGGTCACCGAGGGGCTCCGGCCTCTGATCCTCGCCAAGCTTGAGCAGCTCAACCCCGGTGGGAGCGTGAAGGACCGTATCGGCCTTTCCATGCTCGAGGACGCGGAAGGCCGAGGGCTGCTCCGGCCGGGCGGCACGATCGTCGAGCCCACCTCCGGCAACACGGGCCATGGGCTCGCCATGGCCGCGGCGATCAAGGGCTACAAGATGATCTTCGTCATGCCCGACAAGATGTCGGCGGAGAAGATCAGCCTGCTGCGCGCCTACGGCGCCGAGGTGGTCATCTGCCCCACCAACGTCGAGCGCGAGTCGCAGCAGTCGTACTACTCCGTCGCCGACCGGCTCACCCGCGAGGTGCCGGGAGCCTTTCAACCCAATCAATACTTCAATCCGAGAAACCCAGAGGCCCACTACCGCACCACCGGCCCCGAGATCTGGCGGCAGACCGACGGTCGCATCACGACGTTCGTCGCGGGCGTGGGCACCGGCGGCACCATCACCGGGGTTGGCAAGTACCTCAAGGAGCAGAACCCAGCCGTCCGCGTGATCGGCGCTGACCCTGAGGGCTCGATCTACAGCGGCGAGATCGCGCCGTACAAGGTCGAAGGCGTTGGCGAGGACTTCTGGCCGGGGACGTTCGACCGGGAGATCGTCGACGAATTCATCCAGGTCACCGATCGCGAGTGTTTCGTCGCCGCGCGCAAGCTCGCGCGTCAGGAGGGAATTCTCGTCGGCGGGTCGGCCGGCCTGGCACTCCATGCGGCGATCCAGGTCGCCGTCGACTCCAAGCCGGACGACGTGATCGTGGTGCTGCTTCCCGATACCGGTCGCAACTATCTGAGCAAGTTCTTCTCCGACGAGTGGATGCGCCAGAACGGCTACCTCCAGCGCCTCGTTCCCGCTCGCGTGCGCGAGGTCATCGATTCGCACACCGACGGCGTCCCCGAGCTGGTCAGCGTCGGTGCCGGCAAATCTGTCGGCGAGGCGATCGACCTCATGCAGCAGTACGGGATCTCACAGCTTCTCGTGACCGAGAACGGGAGCACCGCCGGGGGCGGAGTGGTGGGCAGCATCCAGGAACGGACCCTGCTGGATCGCATCTATCGCGACCCCACGGTGGTCACGACATCGGTGTCGACCGCGATGGACCCGCCATTCGCGCGCGTTGCCGCGGGGGCGCCGATCGAGGAGGCCTTCGAGGCGTTGCTCGGTGGTGAGCCCGCGCTGATGATCGTCGAAGGCGACCTTCCGGTCGGCGTGATCACCAGGAGCGATTTGCTCGAGTTCGTTGCCCGCCGCGGACGCAGCTGACCGGCGTGCCGAGCAAGCCGCACGGCCTGGCCACGCGCGCCCTGCACGTGGGCCAGGGACCCGACCCGGCCACCGGTGCGGTGGTCGTCCCCATTCACCCCGCGACCACGTTCGCGCAGGAATCGCCCGGACGGCATCAGGGGTTCGAGTACTCGCGGTCCGGCAATCCGACGCGCGGCAACCTTGAAGAGTGCCTCGCGTCGCTCGAAGGCGCCGCCCACGGCCTGGCGTTTGCGTCAGGGCTGGCCGCAACGACCGCGGTCATGCTGCTCCTCGATCCCGGTGACCACGTCGTCTTCACCGAGGACGTCTACGGGGGCACCTTCCGGCTTTTCGACAAGGTCTTCCGGCGCTACGGGCTCAGCTTCACCGCGGTCGACCCGACCGATCCCGAGACTGTGGCGGCCGCGATGAACGATCGAACACGCCTGGTCTGGCTCGAGTCGCCGACCAATCCGCTCCTGCGCATCGTCGACCTGGACGCGGTGAGCGAGCTGGTGCACGGCGCGGGCGCGCTGGTCGCGGTCGACAGCACCTTTGCGAGCCCGGTGTTGCAGCGTCCGCTCGAGCTGGGCGCCGACCTCGTCGTGCACAGCTCGACCAAGTACCTCGGCGGCCATAGCGATGTGCTCGGCGGCGCTGTGCTCACCTCGGATGACTCGCTCGCGGAGCGGCTGCGGTTCCACCAGAACGCCGTCGGCGCGGTGCCGTCACCCTTCGACTGCTGGCTGCTGCTCCGGGGATTGAAGACACTGCAGCTTCGGGTGCATCGGCAGTGCGAGAACGCACTCACCATAGCCAGGTGGCTCGAGGGACAGGACGCCGTGGTCCAGGTGTACTACCCCGGGCTCGAAAGCAACCCCGGTCACGCCCTCGCCCGGCGCCAGATGGGCGGTTACTTCGGAGGCATGGTCTCGTTCGAGGTCTCCTCGGGCGAAGCCGCGCGTTCGTTTCTCGAACGGCTGCGTGTGTTCACGCTCGCCGAGTCACTCGGTGCTGTCGAATCGCTCGCCGAGAGCCCGGCGATGATGACTCACGCGTCGATTCCGGAGGAGATCCGAACCCACGTCGGAGTCAGCGACGGGCTGCTGCGCCTGTCCGTCGGTATTGAGGACGTCGACGACCTGATGGCCGACCTGGAGCAGGCGCTGGCGTAGTCTCCCGACGCGGCGCGCCCAGCTTCCACTCACCGGTGGTGAGCAGGAGGGTGCCGTCGATCTCCGGCAATGCCGGTGCACCGAGGCGGCGAAGCTTTCGCCACTGTTCGCCGTCCTCCTCGCTGAGAAACGTGATGGCCTTGCCCTCATTGCCGTTGCGCGCGGTGCGGCCGACCCGATGGGTGAGCCACTGGGGGGTCTCGGGAAGCTCGAAGTTGACGACCAGTCCGACGTTCACCACGTCGATGCCGCGGGCCGCGACATTCGTCGCAACCAGCACCTCGGTGTGGTTCGCGCGAAACGAATCCAGCGCGCGGTCACGTGCATTCTGCGACAGGTTGCCCTGCAGCTCGCCGGCGGTGTGACCCATGCGGAGCAGGTCGCGGACGAGCTTCTTGGCCCCGTGCTTGGTGCGATGAAAGACGATCGTCTGGTTCAACTCGGTTGCCCGCTGGCGGCGCAGGAGCCGTGAGAGAGCATCGATCTTCTGCGACTTCACGACGCTCATGACCCCGTGCTCGAGCGCCGGGACCTGTTCGTTGACCACGCGGACGCGCTCCGGCTGGTAGAGATGCTTGGTGATCATGCGCTGCACCCAGTCGGGCATGGTGGCCGAAGCGAGCACCGTCTGCCGGCGTGCGCTACTGCCGAAGGTGGGACACATCGAGATGATCTTCTCGACGTCCTTCGCAAAGCCCTGGTCGAGCATCTCGTCGGCCTCGTCGAGCACCAGGTACTCGATGTCGCGCAGTCGCGCGAGGCCGCTGCTGGCGAGATCGAGGAGACGCCCGGGGCAGCCGACGATGACGTCGGGTGCGTTGCGCAGGCCGCCCGTCTGCGGACCGTAACCGACGCCGCCGATGCAGATCACCGTGCGCAGGGCCGGGTCGACCTTGCGGATCACCGCGTTGACCTGGGTTGCCAGCTCACGGGTCGGGGTCACGATCAGCGCCCGGGCGCCGTGGCCCTGATGCCCGGCGAGCCGCTCGACCAGGGGAACGACGAAGGCCAGCGTCTTGCCCGAACCGGTCGGGGCTTCGATCACGCAGTCGTGGCGTGCCAGCAGGGGCGGGATCGCCTCCTGCTGCACTGTGTTCGGCTCTGTGAAACCGTGCTCGCGGAGCGCGGCGGACGTGCGCGGACGCACGCCGATGGATTCAAACGTTGTCACCGTGTTACCTCGGGACCCGAGTC
>DASZJB010000149.1:0-6530 GCA_035948615.1 Candidatus Dormiibacterota bacterium | reverse complement strand
GCGCTATGTCCCCGACGACAAGTACGTGGTCCTCGGGCTGGTGACGACCAAGCGCGGCACCCTCGAAACCAAGGACGAGCTCAAGCGCCGGATCGATGCGGCCGCAAAGTTCATGCCGATCGAGCGCCTCTGCCTGTCGCCGCAGTGCGGCTTCTCCTCCACCGTCGAGGGCAACACGCTGACCTACGAGGAGGAGGTCGCCAAGCTCCGTCTCATCGTCGAGACCGCCGCAGAGGTCTGGGGCTGATCCCGCTCATGGCGGCGGCGTTGAGGCAGCCTGTCCGATCAAACTTGACGCCCGGAGCCCTCATCCCGCAAAGTACCTGATAGCGTCAAACGCGGCAGGGAATGAGGGGGGACGACCGGTGCACATCGATCTCTTTGTTGCGCTGGCAGGACTGATCGTCGGCTTCGCCGTAGGCCTCACCGGCATGGGCGGGGGCGCGCTCATGACCCCGATCCTGGTCCTGATCTTCGGCATCGCGCCGCTGGCCGCGGTCTCCAGTGACCTGGTGGCGTCACTGGTGATGAAGCCGGTCGGTGCCGCGGTCCACGCGGGGCGGGGCACGGTGCGATGGAACCTGGCGGGCTGGCTCGCGCTCGGCTCGGTCCCCTCGGCATTCCTCGGCGTCGTCTTCCTGAAATCAATCAGCCACGGCACCAGCGTGCAGACGGTCGTGAGCGTGGCGCTCGGCGCCGTTCTCCTGCTCGCAGTCGTGGCACTGCTCGTGAAAATGTTCCTGGACCATCGCGGCGGCACCTCGCGCGGAGTCGACGAGAAGCTGCGCGTCAAGCGGGTGCCAACGCTGGCGATCGGTGCAACCATCGGCTTCATCGTCGGCATCACCTCGGTCGGGTCCGGGACGCTCGTGATCATCCTGCTGCTCTTCCTCTACCCGCGCCTGCGTGGCTCGCAGATGGTCGGGACGGACCTCGCCCAGGCGATCCCGATGGTGGGCGCGGCGGCGCTGGCGCACATCATGTTCGGAGACTTCAAGCTCGGTCTGACGCTGTCGATCCTCATCGGAAGCATCCCGGGCGTGTTGATCGGTGCGAGCGTCTCGTCCTACGCGCCGACTGCGTTTCTTCGCGGCGCGCTCGCCGCGGTGCTGCTCGTGTCCGGGCTCAAGCTGGTCAACGTTCCCACGCTCGCGATCGGGATCGTCCTGCTTGTGTCGGTGGTGGTCCTATTTGCCGCCTGGCTGTACGTGCGCGCCAGCGGCCGGACACTCCGCGAGGTCTCGGGCGAGTCCACGACATCGACCACGGCTCCGCAGCTCTCGACGCCCTGACCAGACTCGCGGGTCGCTGACGCGGAGTGGCTCACGCCTCAGGCCGCGGGTGGTCCACTCATGAGCCGTTGCCGGATGTCGAGCATGCGCTCGTCGCTGTTGTGCGGCATCTCCCACCGAGTCTCCAGCCACCAGGTCGCGCCTGCGTCAGCCCACCGTCGCACGCTCGCGACGGCCGCCGCCTGGTCACCCGCCGGCGTTTCACCGTCGATGATCACGTCGATGTCTTCGCGGCCGCGCTCGGCCAGCCAGGTGCGCAGGTCACGGACGTCCGCGGGAGATCCCGCACGTCCGGCGATCTCGATCTGAGGCACCACCCCATCGCATCGGAGCGCGCGGCGCATCGACTTCGGCCTCGGCCACACGCCGACCACCCAGATCGGGATGCGCTCCTGAACGGGTTGGGCGACCTCATTGAGATCGGTTCGGTTGGTCTCGTAGTGGTAGTGGCGCCCGTGGTACTTCGTCCCGCCTTCCCACAGCGTCCTGATCAGGTCGATACCCTCATCGAGATACTCGGCTCGCATCTGGAGATCGATGACCTCGCCGGTGAGCGGCAGCTCGGTGGTGACCGCGCCGAGCCCGACGGCGAGGATGGCGCGCCCCGACGACAGCTGATCGAGGGTGACGACCTGGCTCGCCACCTTCCACGGACGCCGCCAGGGCAGCGGGGTGAGCAGGGTACCGAGCATGACCCGCGAGGTCCGCGCGGCCATCGCCGCCAGGAGCGTCCACGCGTCGACGCCGTACGCGGCCTCCCATACGAACACGCCGTCCCAGCCCGACTCCTCTGCGACGATCGCCTGGTCGAGTTGCTGCGTCGCCGTCCCACCCGGGAGCACCACTCCAAACTTCATCCTCTCGCTCCGTGACTCCTGCCGGCACTGTGCCGCCTCCCACGATCGCGGCGCGGCTCCTTTTCGCGTCGCGGCACGTTTAACGCGTATGCCACGCCCAACACGCGGACTCCTCGCCGTCGCAGCGGCAGCGTCGATTCTCGCTGGTTGCGCGCTTCCCGGTACCTCGACGAGCCCGACCGCGTCGACGCTCCCGAAGGCGACGGCGTCGAGCTCGCCGGCGCCGACGGCGACGCCGAACGTCTGCACCAATGCGATGGTGCTGGCCACCTGGAGCCTCACCCGTCTCGCGGAGCAGACCCTTGTGGTGCCGGTGAGCGAGAGTGACGTCGCCGCGGTGACCGCCGAGGTTGCGGCGGGCGCCGGCGGCGTGATCCTCTTCGGGTCGTCCGCACCGGCGAACCTGGCCACGACCCTGCACAACCTCTCCGCGTCTGCGCCCGGAGGCATCGCGCCGTTCGTGATGACCGATGAGGAAGGGGGCGCCGTCCAACGGATGGCGAACCTGGTTGGGTCGCTGCCCTCCGCGAGGCAGATGGCCGCGTCGATGTCGCCGACCCAGATCCGCCGGCTGGTCACTGGCGTCGCCCAGCGCATGCGCGCCGCCGGGATCACCATGGACCTGGCGCCCGTGCTCGATCTCGACAACGGCGCGGGGCCGAACAACCGAGACCCCGACGGCACGCGGTCATTCGGCCTCAACCCCGGCGTTGCCGCGGCCGACGGCTTGGCCTTCGTGCAGGGACTGGAGGCAGGCGGTGTGGTGCCGGTCGTCAAGCACTTCCCCGGGCTCGGCCAGGCATCGGGCAACACCGACGTCGCGCCCGCCACGACCCAGCCGTGGACGCCGCTGCAACATGCCGGCCTCGTCCCGTTCGAGAGTGCTTTCGCGGCCGGCGCGCCGGTGGTCATGATCGCCAACGCCACGGTACCGGGGTTGTCGACCCTGCCTGCAAGCATCTCGCCCGTGGTGATGACCACGGTGCTGCGCCGGCAGCTCGGCTTTCAGGGGCTGGTGATGACCGACTCGCTCTCCGCCGGAGCCCTCGTCAAGATCGGCTACTCAGTCCCGAAGGCGGTGGTGGCCGCGATCACCGCCGGTGCGGACGTTGTCCTGTACACGGCGGCGACCGCGCAGGTGGCGTCGCTGACCGCCGCAACGGCAGCCGCGCTGGTCGCGGCCGTCAACGCCGGGGTGCTCGGCCGAGCCAGGCTGATCGGCGCGGTTGCGAACATTCTCACCGCCAAGCACGTCGATCTCTGCGCCGGCTGACGTCACCGTGAGTTGAGGAACGTGATGGCGTACCTCGTCTCGGGTATCACGTAGCCGCTTCGCTCCTCGATCAGCTCCTCCCCGTTGGCCGACCAACCCTGCGCTTCGTAGAAGCGTCGCGCGCTCGCGTTGTCGCGGAGCACCCAGAGCACGGCGGCGCCGAACCCGCGCGCCCTCAGCCGCCCGACGGCGTCGTCGAGGAGGAGCTTGCCCAGACCCCGGCGTCGCGACTCGGGCTGGACGTGGAGCGCGTACACCTCACCGATACCCCGCGTTGGCGATTCACGCTCCGGGCCGAAGCTGCACACACCCCTGATCGCGCCGCCGTGGAGCGCAACCGTGGTCTCGATGAGCGGTGACTCCGATGGTGAGAGTGCTCGTCGCCACCGTTCGACCCGGCTCTCGAGCGTGATGCCGTCAAGGAATTCGTCGCGGACGATGCCTCTGTAGGCGACTCGCCAGCTGGCGAGGTGCAAAGCGGCGATGGCCTCGACGTCCGATGGTGCCGCTTCCCGGACCGCGACTTCAACGGGCGAGGTGGTCACGCGGCGATCGTACCCGGCACGCGCGTGACTACCGTCGCGCGACGGCGCTCCAACGCACCGCTGGTAGCATGGCCGTCCAGCAACGGCGCACCGGTGGCGCGTCCAGCGTTGAGGAGGGCGATTGATGGCTCACGGTGCCGCGCGGATGGGGGGCACTGCGCTCGCGATGAGCGTGTCCGTTGCACTGCTCAACGCGCAGCCGGCTCATGCTGCGCCCGACGTGTCGCACCAGAGCATGCTCGCGGCAGCGACGACGCGCGGCGCCTGGTGGGGCATCGACACCGTCGACAATGTTCAGACCGGCAACATCATCGCGCAGACCAGGGCTGATCTCGGCGCACCCCAGTTCGTCGGTCGATATCTCATCTACAGCAGCAGGCTTTCGAGCACCGAGGCAAGGTACATCCACCAGCAGGGTCTCTCGATTCTGCTCATCGATGACCCGAATCGCGCCTTCACATCGGGCACGATGGACGCACAGCAGGCGATCGCGCAGGCACGATCGCTCGGCGTTGCACACGGAGTCACGATCTTTCGAGACGTGGAGACCAGCGACCCGATTTCGTCGACGTATATCGCCGCATACACCGCCACCTTCGGCGGCTCTGGATACGTTGCCGGCTTCTACGAGAATCCGATCAACGGCTCGTTTGCCGGCGCGTACTGCTCGCTGGCCGGCAGCGATCCCGCGGCGGTCAAAGGCGTGATGCTCTACTCGAGCGAACCCGAGCACACAGGCAGCGACCCGCGCCGATCCGGTCGGCCGCACTACGGGCCCAACGTTCCCGGTTGTGCCAACCACACCGTGGCCTGGCAGTACCTCGAGCGCGGGCTGTTTCCACCCGGGACGTGGCCGAATGTCGATGTCGACGAGCTCCCGTCGCGATTTTCTTCGGTGCTCTGGGCCTGACGGGAACCCTCAGTGGCCGACGAGGTCGACCCCGAGGGCTCCCGGGTCACGATCGCGACCAGGACCGCGGGTCCTCCGCGCGCTGACTAGCAGTCGACGCACGGTGTGAGGTCGGCGGGCGCACCGTCGGCGGCGCGGCGGTAGACGAGGACGACATCGCGGGGCGCCCGGAACGCTGTCCAGGCACGCCCGATCCGTCCGGGCCTGAGCTCGCGGCGGCGCGCCCTGCGCGCCTGGGCACGGGCCTGCGCCATCAGCGCCTCCCGCATGTGCTCCTGCTCGGCCACCTGGGCCATCTCGACGATCAGATTTCCGTACATTTCGATTCCTCCGTTTGAATCACCATCTAACGTGGTTCACTGGTGACAGCTTACCGCATCCACCATCACTTGTCAAATGCGTATACTGGTGACGTGGACCATGAAGATCGGACCCAGTTGAGATGACCGAGACCGCCCCGCGCACCCCCGCACCAGGCTCGCTGGCGATCGTCCAGAAGTTCATCAACAGCACCGAGATGCCCGACGGCGTCGATGAGCTCCGGACCGCGCAACTGGCCAGCGGCTGGTTGCGCGACACGATCGGGGTCGACCTGACCGTGTCCGAGAAGGATCGGAAGCGGCTGATCGCCACTCGCGAAGCGATGCGCGATCTTCTCGAGGCACACACTGGAGAGAACGTCGATCCGGCCGTGGCTGTGAGATTGGAGCGGCTGCTCGGTCGCGCCCCGCTCCGTCCGGTCCTCAGCGCGGACGGAGCAACGCTCACGGTCAACTGCCGCGGGATCGACAGCTTTCTGGGGATGCTCTCGACGGCGATCGTCGAGGCGACCCTCCTCGGCACCTGGCCCCGCCTCAAGGTGTGCCGGAGCGACTCCTGCCGCTGGGCGTACTTCGACCATTCCAAAAACGGCCGCAGCTGCTGGTGCTCGATGCGCAGCTGTGGGTCTCGCGAGAAGGCACGGACCTACCGAGTCCGACAGCGGGCGGGGTCGGCGACGCTACCTGTCAGGTGACGCCGGTTAGAGGTGCGCGACGATCTCCCTCGCGGCTCGAGCCCCAGTTTCGATAGCGCCGTCCAGGAAGCCCTGGTTGTTGATCGAGGTGTGCTCGCCGGCAAAGTGGACCCCGCCCTGCGCCGCCGAAGCGATGGTCCCGTAGGTGGCGTACTGGCCGACCTTGTAGAACGAGTACGCCCCCTCGACCCAGGGATCGCGGACCCAGTGATCCTCATACGCCGCACCGGTGAAGGCGGCGCGGGTACCCGGGAAGATCGGATCGATGCGGTCCAGAAACCAGGCCACGTCCTTGACCGGGGACGGGCCATGCGCGTCGCCGGTCAACGTGCTGCGACCGGCCGTCGCTCCGGGGAACGCCAGGAGCAGCGCCGGTGCCCCGTCGGGACCGAGCGGCACCGAATCGTCCCAGCACACGTCGAAGCTGTCGTGATCGGTATACGCGACCCCGTTGAAGCCGTGACGCGCCCATGTCTTCTCGGCAACCTCGATGTGGATCTTGGCGTTGGACCCCATGCCGAACGTCTCGATGACACGCAGCTTGGCCGCGCTGAAGCCCGCCCGGCTGAGGTCGACATCGCGCAGCAGGGTGAAGGGCAGCGCAAGCGCAACGTAGTCGGCGACCACGTCGGTCGTCG
>DASZJB010000148.1:0-7947 GCA_035948615.1 Candidatus Dormiibacterota bacterium | reverse complement strand
GGTATGACCGTGGACTCGAGGCCGTACCGATGATCCGTCTGCGACGGCCGGCAGTCGTGGCGGTGGGGCTGCTGACCCTCGCGGCCGCGGTCGCGCTTCCGCTCTGGACTCTCGCCGGCGGGACCACGACGCACGCCACCGGCCAGGTTCCGGGTGGGTCCACGGTCGTCCCGACCTCGACGGAGTCGGCGGCGACGCCGAAACCGGCGACCACGGATGCCGGAGCCGTCTATCTGCCAGGGCTGATCATCAAGCAGGATCTCGCCCTCGACTGCGAGTCGGCTGCGCTCCAGGTTGCGCTGGCCTTGCGGAACATCGACGTGCCACAGGATCGGATCTATGCGAGCCTGCCTCAGGATCCGCGACCGGTGGTGCTCGGGTCAGACGGGTATCCCGCCCGCTGGGGCGACCCTTTCACGGCGTTCGTGGGCGATGTGAACGGCTACGAGCCGCACTACACCGGGTACGGCGTGTACTACCCGCCGATCGTCGCCGCCGCCGAGCGCTACGGGGCGGTGGCCGACGGTCATCTGGGCTGGACCATCGCCGAGATCGTCGCCCAGCTGCGCCGGGGAAACTCCGTCGTGATCTGGCTGACCTCGGATTTCAAGCCGCACGTCCCGCGCTACTGGACCGCGTGGGACGGAACGCGGGTTCCCTGGGCGATCGGCGAGCACGCCGTCCCGGTGATCGGCTACGACCCGGTACAGAGCACGATCACGTTCGTCGACGTGCTCTACGGGGTGCAGCGGACCATGACCACGCAGGCGTTCGCAGCCGCGATGACGACGTTCGGAGGCATGGGGGTGGCGGTCTCGTAGGGGAGGTAGGGCGGGTTCGGTCTGACTTTGCGCGAGCCGCTGCTGTGCGCAGCGCACGAGGAGTTGCGGCATTTGCAGCGCCGGGACAAACCAGAAGGTGCGCTAGAATCCGACGAGCCCGTCGCACTTGTGCGCTTCGCCCTAGATGGAGGCTCTCAATTGGCATCGTCCACCCGAAGGCAAGCGCCCCCTGACCTGCTGGCCAGGGTGGAGGAGGCGCAGGTGCGCCATATCGACCTCCAGTTCACCGATGTCGTCGGCGGGGTGAAGACGGTCACGATCCCCGCTTCGCAGCTCGCCGAGGCGATCGAGCACGGGACCTGGTTCGACGGCTCCTCGGTGGACTCGTTCGCCAGGACGGCGGAATCCGACATGTACCTGGTGCCCGATCCCTCGACGTTTCAGCTCCTCCCCTGGGGCGACGAGCGCACCGCGCGGCTCATCTGCTGGGCGACGACGCCTGACGGCGAGCCCTACCAGGGCGACCCGCGAGGCGTGCTGCGGCGAGCGATCGAGGACGCCGAGCGTCTCGGGTTCGAGTACCGGGTCGGGCCGGAGGTCGAGTTCTTCCTGCTCGAACGCGGCGTCGACGGCACGCTGGTCCCGACCCGTAACGATCGCAGCTCGTACTTCGACTTCTCGAGCGATGGCAACCGCGATCTCCGCCAGCGCATGGTCAGCGCGTTGATGAGCATGGGGATCGCCGTCAACACCTCCCACCACGAGATCGCCGGTGGCCAGCACGAGATCGACATCGACGCCGCGCCGGCGCTCAAGGCGGCCGACGATCTGATCACCTTCCGCTACGCGCTCAAAGCGGTTGCGGGGCAATCCGGCGTGATCGCGACGTTCATGCCCAAGCCCTTCGACGGCAAGCCCGGCAGCGGGATGCACGTCCATCAGAGCCTCGAGCGCATTCGCGATTCGGCAAACGCGTTCGCCGGTGACGACGCCTACGGACTCAGCGAAGTTGCCCAGCACTTCATCGCCGGGCAGCTCCACCATGCGGCGGGAATCAGCGCCGTGCTCGCCCCCCTGGTGAACTCCTACAAGCGCCTGGTCCGCGGCTTCGAGGCGCCGATCTTCATCTCCTGGGCGCGGACCAACCGCGGGGCGCTCATACGCGTCCCGCATGTCGGGCGCGCGGAGGCGACCCGCGTCGAGCTTCGCAGCCCCGACCCCTCCTGCAACCCGTACCTCGCCTTCGCGGTCATGCTCCGCTGCGGGATCGACGGTATCGAACGCCGGCTGCCGCTGCCGGCGCCGGTCGAGGAATCCCTCTACGGTTTCGATGAGACCGAGCTCGAGCGGCGCAACGTGGGCGTGCTCCCCGACAACCTGAAGGACGCAATCGACGCGCTCGAATCCGACGAAGTCGTCATCGATGCGCTCGGGGACCACCTGGCCGAGCGGTTCATCGCCGCAAAACGCCTGGAGTGGCAGGCGTACCGCGGGCAGGTCACGCCCTGGGAGCTCGACCAGTACCTCGAGCGCTGCTGACCGGTGCTCGCGGCATGAGCGCGCCCACCCTCACCGTCAAGGATGTCTGGCGAGGGGTGCTGCCGTCCGGTACCGACCTGCTCGGTGGTGGCGGCGGCCTCGAGCGCAGGGTCGAATGGGCCTGCGCGCTGCGCACCCGTCCGCCCGCGTTCGAGGCCGTCAAGGGCGGCGAGATCGCGTTCGTGCCGGTCAAGAGCATCCGCCTCCTCGACGAGCGCCTCGATCTGCCCCAGGTCATGGTCAGCTTCGCGGAGAAGGGTGGGGTTGCCGTCGCGGTCGTCGGCGACGTGTCCGTCGAGAGCATCGCCGCGGCCGACCGTCTGATGATGCCCCTGCTCCGCCTGCCCGACGGGATCCACGCGACCGACGCGCATCACACCTGCGTTCGCTTCATCCTCGACCAGCGAGCCCTGCTTCACGAACGCGCCCAGGAGCTGCAGCTGGAGCTCATGGATCTCGCGCTCGGTGGGGCTGGTCCTGACAAGATCATCGAGCGCCTCTCCGAGGTCACTCGGCTCCCAGCCGCGTGGCTCGACGAGACCGGCGAGGTGCGCCATCTCACGGTCACCGACGGGACGCTGCTCGCCGACGTCGAGGACGGAGCCGACGCGCTCCGGCGCTGGGGCGGAACGATCGCCGCGGTCGGGGCGGATCCCCCGGTTCGCGAGTTCACCGTCGGGCGCGACGGGCTCGCGTCGTTGGTGAGCCCGGTGCCGATGCGCAACGGCGTCGGCGGCTTCGTCTGCGTGATCGGCGAGGAGCATCGCCTCGATCAGATCGCGCGTCTCGCGGTCGCGAGAGCGGCGTCCGCATGCGCCATCGAGTTCGACCGCGAACGTGCCGTCACCGAGACGCGCGACAAGCTCGAGGGCGAGTTCATCGCTTCGCTGCTCACCGCTTCGTACTCCTCGGAGCGGGTCGCTCTGGAGCGGGCACGCCGGCTCGGTGCCGACCTCTCGAGGGACGTGGTCGTGATCGCGCTCCGCGGAGCCGCGTCCTCGCCGTCCTGGGAGTCGCGGGCACTCCGGGCCGCGCAGAACGTGGTCGCCCGCCGCGAGGTCCGCGCTCTCGTCGCCGCCCACGAGGACGCGGTCTGCGTGGTGGTGATGCCGGAGCCCGACGGGGCTGTCGACGCGCTGTATCGATTCGCGGAGCTGGTGCGCAGCGAGTGCGCTCGCGCAACCGGGGACGCGACGACGTCGCTTGGACTCGGTCGAATCCACGAGGGCGCGTCGGGGGTGCGCCAGTCCTTCCGCGAGGCCGAGCACGCGCTGGAGATGAGCCGTCGCCTGCTCGGCCCCGGGCGTCAGGCGAGCTTCGCCGATCTCGGCCTTCATCGCCTCCTCTTCGCGATGGCGCAGCATCCCGAGCTCAGCGACTACTACCGGGACACGGTCGGCGACCTGGTCGCCTACGACGAACGATCGAGCGCCGAGCTGATGGCAACGCTCGACGCCTACTTCGAGGCCAACGGATCGCCAACCGAGACCGCGCTGCGCCTGAAGTTGCACCGCAACACCGTGCTGTACCGCCTGCGTCGCATCGAGGAGGTGGGCCGGTTGCGTCTCGATGACCCAGCGACCCGCCTCAACCTGCATCTCTGTCTGCGCATCCGAGACGTGCTCCAGGCCGGGGCCGCACGGGGCGCTCAGCCGGAGCCGGAGGGAGTCCCGGGTAGCTGAGCGCCCTTGGTCGGCGGCGCGAACTGTTAGTGGAGCAACTCGAACGTGTTGGTCGCGTCGTCCACGAAGTACACACCGTTGCGGGTGGGGGTTACGACGAGTCCGAAGAGGGCGCCACTGCCTGGTGGCGATCCACTCATGTCGAGCCACTGGAACGCGACCTGCGCGCCTGCGGGGGACGTTTCGACGATGCGTCCGTCACCGGCGTTGACCGTGAGGATGTCGCCGTTGGGCGCCAGCGTAAGGCCGAGCGGTGAATTCAGCATGCCGTTGCTGGTGACGTCGGTGCCCGTCATCGCCGTGCTCTTCCTGGTGAAGGCGTCAGGGATGGCCGCGATGCGATTGTCAACGGTATCCGCCACGTAGAGCGTCCCGGACGCGGTAACCGCATCGCCTGTGGGTCCGACCACCAGGGCTGCGGGGTCGGTCCGCTCCGCGAAGCCGGAGCCGACGACGGTGCTCGACACGACCCATGGCGTGGCGCTTCCCGCGGTGTGCAGCACGATCCGCACGACCGTGCCGCGATTGACGACCGCACCGCCGGCGGCGACCGTCCCGTTGAGCACGTTGGTCACGAAGACGAACGAGTCAGCTCCGCGATCGACAGCGGTGAGGTCCCAGGGTCCGTTGATCCCGAAAGCGTGGTTCAGTGTTTCGACGACGTTGCCGTCGCTGTTGAGGATGATGAGGCAGCCGGCCTTCGCGGTCGCCGAGGTGCCGTCGGTGGTCGGGAGCGATCCCACGATGACCCACCGGTGCTGCAGGATCGCGAGCGCCGTGGTGAGACCGACTCCACCGGTGCATCTGCCTTGCACGTTCTTGTCTGTGATGTGCGCAAAGACCGATCGGCCGCCGTGCGGCGTCATCTGAACGATCGTCGTGCCGGTTCCCTGCGCGTTCGACGACGCGTTGAAGTTGCTCACGAGCACATTGCCGGCGTCCAGGCGGCCCCAGTCCTGGCTGACGACGGCCATGCCGTACGGGTTGACGTCGCCGTTGCGGGGCACGGTAGAGCCAAGGCTGGTGACGTGCGTGAGTGGACCGATGAACGAGACCGAGGCCGCCGCCGCAATCTGACCGAGCAGCAGCCCCGCGGCCGGGATCGCAACCAGGCCAAGGCGTCGCAGGATGTGACTACCCCTCACTATCGATGCTCCTTTGGACGCCGGACGGCCCGCCTGGACCGCCTCGAGGCAGCGCCTCTCAAGGAGTACGCGACCCGGTTACGTCGAGCGGAGTGAGTCCCCCTTGGTAGACTCAAGACGGCTATGACCTACATCGTCACCGAGACCTGCGTCGACCTCAAGGACAAGTCCTGCATCGAGGTGTGCCCCGTGGACTGCATCCATGAGGCGCCCGAGGACCGGATGGTCTTCATCGACCCCGACGAGTGCATCGACTGTGGCGCCTGCGTGGATCCGTGCCCGGTCGACGCCATCTACGCCGAAGAGGACGTGCCGGAGACGCAGATCGCGTTTGTCGACATCAACAAGGTCTACTTCAAGGACAAGGCGCTCGCCCGATCCCAGGTAGCCGGCGTCAAGCCTGCCGTCGCTCCCTGAGCGACCTCGAGCCCACCTTGGTTTGTGCGGCACGCACAAGCCACCCCCGCGAACCATAGGTCGGCCAGACCATAGTCCGCAGCCCGCGAGATCCTTAGTCTGCATCTCGTAGTGTGCCGCGGCGGCCGAGGGGTCCACTCGGTGGCGGCGGCGTGTCAGCCAATGCCCGCGGAAGGAGTCCAATGGCCATCGACGAGTCCTTAGCCGTGAGAGTTGCACACGAGGTGACACGCGCGATGTCTCCGACGACGACCAGCAAAGCCAAGCCCGCCGACGTTATCAGGAACGCGCGCGAGCTCGGCATCAAGATGGTGGATCTTCGCTTCGCCGACCTCCTCGGCAGCTGGCAGCACTTCAGCATCCCGGTCGGCGAATTGACGGAGTCGCTGTTCTCGGAGGGAATCGGGTTCGACGGGTCGAGCATCCGCGGCTTCCAGAAGATCTACGAGAGCGACATGCTCCTCTTCCCCGACCCGGGGCGCACCTTCGTCGACGGCACGCTCGAGATTCCGACGCTGGCGGTCGTCTGCGACATCAAGGACCCGCTCACGCTCGCTGACTACAGCCGCGACCCCCGTTATGTCGCGCGCAAGGCGGAGGAGTATCTGCTCAGCACGGGGATCGCCGACACGTCGTACTGGGGCCCCGAGCTCGAGTTCTACATCTTCAACTCGGTGCGCTTCGACCAGAACACCCACGAGGGCTACTACCACATCGATTCCGACGAGGGCATCTGGAACACCGGCAAGAACGGGACCGCCAACCTCGGCTTCCGCCCGAAGCTGAAGCAGGGCTATTTCCCGACGCCTCCCATCGACAAGCTGCAGGATCTGCGCAGCAAGATCGTGCTCGCGCTCATCGACGCGGGCGTCGCGATCGAGGTCCATCACCATGAGGTCGGCACCGCCGGGCAGACCGAGATCGACATGCGCTTCGACTCGCTGGTGAACATGGCCGACAAGGTGCTCATTTACAAGCACATCGTCAAGAACGTCTGCTATGAGAACGGCTACACCGCGACCTTCATGCCCAAGCCGCTTTTCGGTGACAACGGCAGCGGCATGCACACTCACCAGTCGCTGTGGAAGGACGGCGTCCCGCTCTTCTACGACAAGGACGGCTACGCGCTGCTCAGCGACACGGCCCGCTGGTACATCGGCGGCCTGCTCATGCACGCGCCGGCGGTCCTCGCGTTCGCGGCGCCGACCACCAACAGCTACCGGCGTCTGGTGCCCGGGTACGAGGCACCCATCAAGCTCGCGTACAGCGCGCGCAACCGGAGCGCCTGCGTGCGCATCCCGACCTACAGCGCGGCGCCGGCAGCGCGCCGCCTCGAGTTCCGCTCCCCGGACCCGATGAGCAACCCATATCTCTCGTTCGCGGCCTGCCTGATGGCGGGGCTCGACGGAGTCAAGCGCAGGATCGAGCCACCCGCACCTGTGGAGGCTGACCTCTACGAGCTCGAAGGCGAGGAAAAGGCACGGGTCAAGGATCTGCCGGGGTCGCTGACCGAGGTGCTCAACGCCCTCGAGGTCGACAACGAGTTCCTCACCGAGGGTGGCGTGTTCACCCAGGACCTGATCGACATGTACATCGCGTACAAGCGCGAAAACGAGGTGGACCCGGTGGCGTTGCGCCCCCACCCCTACGAGTTCGCCCTGTACTACGACGCCTGAGCGGCGCGCTCAGACCTTCTCAGCACACTCCTTCCTGGACAGGGGGGCCGGGTTACCTCGACCCGGCCCCTCCTTTATTCATGAATAGCTGGTCCGGGCAGCTGAGCGGCGAGGGGCCACGCACCGACAGGCCCCGGACCAGACCTTATTTGCGGCAGGTTTAGGGCGCCGGGGCGCTGGATCTCGCCGACAGGACGCAGAACTCGTTCTGCTCCGGGTCGGCCATCACCACCCAGCTGACCTCACCTTGACCGATATCGATCCGCCTGGCGCCGAGGGAGATGAGGCGCTCGACTTCCGCGGCCTGGTCTTCCGGACGCAGATCGAGATGGATGCGGTCCTTGACCGATTTTCCCTCCGGCACGTGCAGGAACAGGATGTCCGGGCTGTCACCGCCCGGCTCGATCCACCAACAGCCATCCTCGGGCCCGTGCAGTTCGCAGCCGAGCGCCTCGCTCCAGAACGAGGCAACCAGCAGCGGGTCGGTGCAGTCGATGACGACGTTCTGCCAGCGAAGCGACATGCAGGCAGTTTAACTTCGGACCGGGGCCCCCAGCACCGCGTCGCGGATGGCGCCGACCTGCGCGGCAGGCGTGTACCAGCGCAGCGTGTGCGCGAGCCCGCGCTCGGCGACGCCGGTGAGATCGAGCTCGCCGCAGACCGCCTGTTCGAGACGGTCCTCCCAGTCGTACGACTCGACGAGATA
>DASZJB010000147.1:0-3700 GCA_035948615.1 Candidatus Dormiibacterota bacterium | reverse complement strand
TTCGACGATGAGGCGCAGCAGCGCGAGCAGCGCGCTCGCGGTTCCTGTCATCGGACCGGTCGATGCTTCCGAGAGGTCGGCGCCGGCGCAGAACGTCGTCCCGGTGTGCGTGAGCACGACGGCGCGTACGTCTTTGGAAGCGCCGGCGTTGGCGAGCCGATCGGTGAGCTCGGCCACGAGCTGGCGCGAGAGCGCATTTCGGTTGTGGGGCGAATCAAGCGTGACAGTTGCGACGCCCTCCGCCACGACGAGGTGGACGAGCTCCGGATCGGTCATAGGAGTTCCTCGGGTATGTCGATGATGCGCGAACGGAGCCATTCGCCAAGCGCCTTTGCCTGCGGGTCGAACCGCGTCGATGATGCGACGCCTTCGCCGAGCAGGCCCACGATGACGAAGTTGAGCGCACGCAGGTTGGCGAACACGTGACGGCGCACCGGGAATGACGCCGTTTCGGGGAGCAACCGCTGCAGCTCGGCGACGGTCAGGGTGTGGGCGAGCCAGCGCCAGGACGCGTCGTCACGCGCCCAGACGCCGAGGTTCGCGTCGCCCCCTTTGTCGCCGCTCCGTGCTCCGACGACGCGGCCCAGGCGGGCGCGTCGCGTGGCCCGGTAGGTGAGCGGAAACGGCAAGGAGACCGGCGTAGCCTCGGCTTCCGGTTCGACGTCGCGTGTTTCAGGTGCCGGCACGATCGGGATTCGCGATCCGTCGTGGAGCAGCGCAACGTGGTCGACCGCGCCGGCGGGAATGAATCCCGGGTGGAAGACGCCGACGGGCGACGCGTCACCCGGAGGGGCGGTGAGGTGAAAGCCCGGGTAGCTGCCGAGGCCGATTTCGACAGCGCGCGCGCTGAACGCTCGGCCCACGACCGCGGGATCGGCGTCCCGGACCGCGCAGTGCAGGAACGCGCTCGCCGCCGCCTCGTCGTCGGCGTCCTCATGGTCGGTCCGGGCGAGGGTCCAGTGCACCTCTTCAGGGGGTGCGGAGGACAGCGCGGCGCCCATCTGCTCGCGGACCAGGGCTGACTTGGCCTCGATGTCGGTTCCGCAGAGGACGAAGGTGACCGCGTTCCGGTACCCGCGCAGCGAGTTGCAGGAGACCTTGAGCGTCGGAGGCGGCGGCTCACCGTGCACTCCCGAGACGCGCACACGGTCGGGACCGTCCGAGGCGAGTGCGATGCTGTCGAAGCGGGCCACCACGTCTGGGCCGAGGTAACCAGGCGCGTCGATCTCGTACAGGAGCTGGGCGGTCACGGTCTCGACGGTGACCGCACCGCCGGTGCCCGGGTGCTTGGTGATCACGCTCGAGCCGTCAGCGCGCAGCTCGGCGATCGGAAACCCGGGATGTCGGACGTCGTGCTCGGTGAAGAAGCTGTAGTTGCCGCCGGTGGCCTGCGCGCCGCATTCGAGAACGTGACCGGCGACGGTTGCACCGGCGAGCGCATCCCAGTCGTCGCGTTCCCATCCGAAGTGCGCCGCCGCTGGACCGACCACCAGGCTGGCGTCGGTGACACGCCCGGTGACGACCACGTCAGCGCCTGAGCGGACGCATTCGGCAATACCCCAGGCACCGAGGTAGGCGTTGGCGGCGAGCGGGCTGCCCAGGCCGAGCTCGTCCGCACGCGCGGTCACATCGTCGCCCTCCACCGAGGCCACCGTGGCGTGGACGCCCAGCCGCCCGGCGAGACCCCGGAGCGCCGTGGCGAGGCCGGCCGGGTTGAGGCCCCCGGCGTTGGTGACGATGGTGACGCCGCGCTCGACGGCGAGAGCGAGGGAGTCCTCCATCTGACGGAGAAAGGTCCCCGCGAACCCGCGCTCGGGATGCTCCATGCGCTGGCGTCCCAGGATGAGCATGGTCAGCTCGGCGAGGTAGTCACCGGTGAGAACGTCGAGCTGCCCTCCCTCCAGCATCTCCCGAAACGCCGCGAACCGGTCCCCGTAGAAGCCGGAGGCGTTGCCGATGCGCAGAACCGTGTCCACAGGCCCGGCAAGGCTACCGTTCCCGGCGGGCCGGGTGAGCGCCGGCGGCGCCGTCAGACCTCTGTGTCCACGTCCACCCGTTTGAGGAACTCGTCGAAGAGCGGGACCGTGAAGGCCGTGTCGCCGTGCGCCGGGCTGTAGATGATCCCCTTGGCAATCAGCGCCGAACGACGTGGTGCGACCGACTCCACCCGGACCCCGAGCGCTCCCGCGATGTCCCCGGATCGGTGCGGCCCTGGGCCGAGCGATGCCATGGCGACGAGATACTCGCGTTCGCGAGGTGTGAGCCGGTCGAGGCGGACGAGGAAGAAGTTCTGGTCAAGTTGGTCCTGAACCCGCGTCGCCGCGCGGTCGACGTCATCGGTGGTGATCGGGCTCTGCGGAGCGACGTTCCAGACGTGGTATCCCCACTCCTGCAGGAAGTACGGGTATCCGTGGGACCGTTCGACCATCATGTCGAGCGCCGCCTCGTCGATCGACGCGCCGCTCTCACGGGCGGGCACGGCGAGCGCGGTGCGGGCGTCCTCTGCGCTGAGCGAACCGATTTCAGGGAAATCGAAGAGGCGCTCTGCGTATGACTTTGCCTCTCCGGCAAGCGCTCGCAGTTGGGGGAGACCGGCACCGGTGAGGATCACCGGGAGGTTGAGCTGGTTGGTCCGGTGGATCGCGACGATGAGCGCGGAGAGTTCCTCGGGCTGAACGTACTGGAGCTCGTCGATTGCCAGCACGATGCCCGTGCCGCGGTCTCGCGCCGCCTCGCCGCAGGCGACCAGCAGGTCGGTGACATCGTCAGCGAGGTTCCCCGAATCCGCGACGCCGCGAAGCGCCTCCACGTCGATCGAGACGCGGGTGCCGTCGGGGAGCTGGAGCGTGAAGGTCTTGAGCACTCGCAACGCCCGGGTCACGGCCGTCGATACGACGTTGCTGCTCAAGGGAAGAAGAATCCGGCGGAGCCTCGCCGCGAGCAGCGAGGGGAAATGCCCGTGTTCGGGCGCCTCGATCAACCCCACACGGAACCCCTCCTGTTCGGCGATCTCGGCGAACCGGTTCAGGAGCACCGTCTTGCCGGCTCCGCGGAGCCCGATCATCAGCAGGCTCTTCCCGGGCCGTCCCGCGACGGCGCGACGAAATGCGATGCCGAAGCGGTTGATGAGGTCGTCGCGCCCCGTGAGCGCGGGCGGGGGAGTGCCCGCGCCAGGTCTGTACGGGTTGGCCAGCTCATCCATGGTTCAACCCAGTTTAGCGCGACTTATTGATACTTACCTAACTTAGCTGATTTACTTTGAGCCTACTAAAGATAGGTAAAGATCAAGGGAAACTAAGCCGAATTCGGCCTTTCACGTCACTCGATCTGTGAGAGGCGCTGATCGGTCCTCTCCGGGGCCAATCCGCGCGCCCGACCACCTACACCGCCAGCGTCGCAGCGGCCTGACCCCGGTGGCGTACCCCGTCGAAGCCGAGGATCGCCAGCGCGATCCAGACGAGCGAGAACCCGCAGAGCAATGCGAATGACGTGCTCTCGCGAAGGATGAGCACGCCGATGCCGAATTGCATGACCGGTGTCACATATTGCAGCAGGCCCATGGTGGACAGGGGGAGCCTGGTGGCGGCTCCGGCGAAGAAGAGCAGTGGCAGCGCGGTCACGGGTCCGGCCGCGATGAGCAGGACGAGATGTCCGGGGTTTGCCGCGTGCCCGACAAAGGTCGCTTCCCCGGCGAGGGCCA
>DASZJB010000146.1:0-1692 GCA_035948615.1 Candidatus Dormiibacterota bacterium | reverse complement strand
GCCTCGATCTCGTGCGGTTCGGGGCGGTCGCCGGTGGCGAGCAGCACCACCGGTGCCATGAACGCGCCACGATCCGGGTCAGCGTCCACGGGATCGACCGACAAGGCGTCGCCGTACACGGTCTCGGTTGCGCGCCCGAGCGCTGCGACCGCGACGCGGACCTCATCGCGCTGGCGGAGGCTCACCAGCGCACCCATGGTCACCGTCTCATTGCGAGGGTTGCCGACCACAACCTTGTCAAGCCTCGCGCGGACACCGGCGATCACGTCGTCGACCATCGATTCGGGAATCAGCGCTCGACGGATGCAGGTGCATCGCTGTCCCGCTTTGGCGGTGATCTCTCGCGAGATCTCCTTGATGTACAAGTCGAATTCCGGCGTTCCTGTCACCGCGTCCGCTCCCAGGATCGAGGAGTTGAGCGAGTCGGTCTCGGCGTTGAATCGTGCAGAGCGTGCGGTCACCGCATCGCTGCCACGCAACACCGCCGCAGTGCTCGCGCTCCCGGTGAAGGCGATCACATCCTCGCCACCGAAGTGATCGAGCATGTCACCGGCACTGCCGCACAGGAACTGCACGGCGCCTTCCGGGAGTGCGCCCGACGCGATGATGTCGTGCATCACCGCCGCGGTGAGGTATGCGGTCTGCGTCGCTGGTTTGACGATTGTCGGTACCCCGGCGAGCACCGCGGGCGCGAGCTTCTCGAGCATGCCCCACACGGGGAAGTTGAACGCATTGATCTGCAGGGCGACGCCGGGGAGTGAGGTGTACACATGCTGTCCGACGAACGTGCCGCCCTTGCCGATGGACTCGACGTCGCCGTCGGTCAGGAGATATCCGTCCGGGAGCTCGCGCCTGCCTCGACTGCTGAAGACGAATGTCGTGCCGATCCCGCCGTCGATATCACCGGTCCCGTCGCGCCGAGTCGCACCGGTCGCCAGCGAAAGCTCGTGGTACGCATCCTTGTGGGCGTCGAGATATGTGGCCAGCTCCTTCAACGCTGCGGCGCGCTCCTGGAACGTGAGGCGACGCAACGCGGGGCCGCCGACATGCCGCGCGTGGTCAACCATCGCTCGCGTGTCGATGCCGGTGGTTGACACCCGCGCGACCGGGTCACCCGTTGCCGCATCGACCACCACCGCACCCTCGTCCGGGGCCGTGTACCACTCGCCGGCGGCGTAGCTCGCGAGCATCTCAGGCATTCGATGGACTCTAATGCCGAGCTTGCGAACCGAACATACGTTCGCTACACTGACGTCCCGCCTCGGCGCTCCTGCTTTCCGTCCCAGTAGGCGGCGGCCTTTTCCAGTGAGGAGCGATGTCCGATTCCCTGTCCGCCGCTCTGGCGACACTTCGATCCCGGTACGGTCCCCAGGCGCTTCGCCGTGGCGGGCCGCCGGAGGAGGCGGGCGCATGGTCCACCGCGGTTCCGGTCCTCGACGGCGTGCTCACCCCTGGTGGGCTTCCTTCTGGCCGGGTCACCCTGCTTGCCGCTGCCGGACGTGGGCCTTCGGGCCGGCTGACGCTGCTGCAGTCGCTCGCCGCGCTGGCCAGTCGCTCGCATGACACCGGCTATGTGGATCTCGCGGGCACGCTCGATCCCGGTTTCCTCGCCGACCTTGGAGCGGATCTCGACGCCTGCCTGGTGATCTCCCCCGGCCCGGCGAGGTGGGAGCGAGGGTTGGTCATGGCGCG